>JAUHWU010000012.1 GCA_030427065.1 Gammaproteobacteria bacterium
TTTTGATTCCGGCGTGATTGAACTGGTGACAGCCATACTCTCAAGCCCTGATTTCCTGTATCGCTCATTGAAAATCACCTCAAGCGAACCCAGAGTGCTCAATGACGTCGAGCTGGCTTCCCGCCTGTCTTTCTTCCTCTGGAGCCAGGGTCCTGATGAAGAATTGATTGCACTGGCGGCTGAAAGCAAACTTTCCGATCCTGAAGTCATGGCGTCTCAGGTGCTGCGCATGATCGCTGATCCGCGCGCCGAGTCTCTGATTGAAAACTTTGCCCTGGCCTGGCTCAACCTGGATGAACTGGATGCAGTCCAGCCAACTGAGCGGGGCTTTAACGATGGCATGCGGACCAATTTCGAAAAAGAAATCCGCCTGTTCCTGGCCAGCGTGCTACTGGAGAATCGCAGCGTCCATGAACTGCTGACTGCAGACTGGACCTATCTGAATGATTCCCTTGCCCGTCACTATGGCATTGAAGGCGTACTTGGCAGCCAGTTTCGCCGTGTCACCCTCGAAGATCAAAATCGCTGGGGGCTACTCGGCAAAGGTGCCACGCTGCTAAGAACATCCTATGGCGACCGCACTTCTCCGGTATTGCGAGGCGCCTGGGTACTGGATCGTATTCTTGGCACCCCGCCTGCCCCGCCGCCACCCAATGTGGAAGTGGATCTGTCTATTCGTGAAGGCGAAGCGCTAACCACGGTTCGTGCGCGACTGGAAGTACATCGCGAAAATCCGACCTGTCAGGCCTGCCATGGCGCCATTGATCCGCCCGGACTGGCACTGGAAAATTTTGATCTTACCGGACGCTGGCGCGAGGTTGACCGTCAGGCCAATGCCGTAATTGATGCCTCTACGACACTCAATAGCGGTATAGTAATCAATGGCCCGAGCGAACTGCGCAAACATCTGTTAAGCAGGGAAGATCAATTACCCGCCACCATCACCAAGCGCCTGATGATGTATGCCATGAATCGGGAAATAGAGTATTTTGATATGCCTTTGGTGCGTGAGATAGTGCGCAAGGCAGCTGAAGAAAATTATACCTTTGCATCAATTATTACCGGCATTGTTAACAGTGATGCCTTTAGAATGCAGGGTCCGGAAGAAAACCATGACGAGTCGTCTGTAGCGCTCGCCACAAACGAATCAGGGAGATAAACAATGGCCCATTTCCTCACCAAGAAACATCTGTCCCGACGCACATTACTTCGCAGTGGCGCCGTAGGCCTGGGACTGCCCTTCCTGGACGCGATGGTACCCGCAGGGACCGCGCTGGCCCAGGTCGACGCCATGCCAAAAAAACGTGCCGGTTTCTTCTATCTGCCCCATGGCACCATCATGAACAATACGCCGTTGGGCAAGGAAGTTGATAAATGGACCTGCAGCGGTTCCGGCGACAACTTTCAGCTCGGCAGTATTCTTGAGCCCCTGGATCCCCTGAAACAGTACCTGACCACATTTGAAAACATTGAAAATACCGCAGCCGGTGGCTCAGTGCACACCCTGAATCCCGCTACCTGGCTTTCCTGTGTCCGTCCTGGCACCGGCTCAACACCGGAACTGGCGACAACACTTGATCAGGTCATTGCCCAGCAACTGGGACAGGAAACGGCGCTGCCTTCCATGGAACTGGCGACAGAGACCACTATCCAGGTTGCGGCCGGCAATGGTGGTTTTTATGCTGTGACCACTTCTTTCTCGGCTCCCAACAAACCACTGCCCATGGAATTTAATCCTCGCAAGGTTTTCATTCAGTTGATGGGGCCCTATGACACCCAGGAAGAACGTGAAATGATTCTGCGAAAGAACAGCAGTATCCTGGACATGATTGCTGATCGCACCCGGATTCTGCAAAAAGATCTTGGTAGTGGTGACCGCGCTTTGCTGTCTGATTACCTGGACACGGTACGCGAAATTGAGCGACGTGTTCAGCTGGCCGGTGAACAGGACCTCTCCGGCATTGACGTGCCCACAGCCCCGGTTGGTGAGTTTGAGGACTTTGATGACCAGATCACCATGATGTTCGATCTGATTGCCCTGGCCTACCAGGCGGACCTGACCAGAATCTCCACACTGGTGATGGCAGCAGAAGGTACCGACCGTACCTATCCACAGGTTAATGTTGCTGGCGGCTTCCACCCCACCAGCCATCACACCAATAATCCCGAACGCATTGCTGAACTGATTCGTATTCAGAGTTATCACATGCAGCATTTTGCACGCTTCGTTCAGAAACTTGCCGATACGCCGGATGGCGATGGCAGCATACTGGATCACTCACTGTTTCTGTATGGCTCAAACATGGGCAACAGTAATCAGCATGACAACTATCCGCTGCCGGCTATTCTTATGGGCGGCGCCAGTGGTGCAGTGAAAGGAGGCAAGAACATCATCCTGCCGGAACGCACCCCGCTGGCTAATGTGCACCTGACTATCCTCGAAAGACTCGGTATTCCCCAGGAAAGTTTTGGTAACAGTACCGGAACCATCGCCGAAGTATAGGAATAAACAGAAGGCAGAATATGCAGCAGTCCAACAAAAGAAACCAACGCAGACAGATACTCAAGACTGGCGTTTCCCTGGCTTCAGTGCCCCTGCTCGGGAGTCTGGTAAGTTGTTCGAGAGAACAGGAACCGGGGCGAACGGGTGAATCAGCATCAACCCCGCAGGAAGCGGCGCGCCTGCGTACCGAAACATTGACCGAAACGGTCACTATGGTCAGCGGCGCCCCCGGTAATGTCCTCGCACTGAAAACAGATACCGGTCTGTTACTGGTTGACAGTGGTTCAGCAGCGCTGGCCTCATCCGTTCTGCTTTCCCTGCAGGAAGGGTTGGACGATACCCGTGTACACACCCTGTTCAATACCCACTATCACCCTGATCAGACAGGCGGCAATGCCTTGTTTGGAGAAGCAGGCGCAGCCATTCATGCCCATGAAATTACGCGCCAGTGGCTATCCGCAGACTATTATATTCCTGCAGAAGATCGCTGGGTTGAAGCGCTGCCGACAATCGCACGCCCCACCCATACGTTTCGTGATAAAGGGGAATTAACAGTAGGGTCAGAAACCATTGAATATGGCTATCTGCTGGAAGCACATACCCGCGGAGATGCCTACGTCTTGCTGCGTGAGGCAAATATCATTGCCGTAGGGGATGTCGCCTCGCCTTTTCTTGACCCTTCCCTCGACTGGTATACCGGCGCCTGGCTCGGCGGCCGTGTCGATGCCATGGATGACTTGCTGGCATTGGCAAATGCCGACACCCAATTTGTCCCTGCCTATGGTCCTGTTATGTCACTTGCTGATTTTCAGGCCGAGCGCGACATGATGTGGCATTTGTGGGAACGCTGTTCAACAATGGTCAGTAATGGCCGCAGTGCCCAGGACATGCTTGAGGCCGGCGTGATGGATGAGATTGATCGTGAATTTAATGATCCCTACCGCTTTCTTTATGACGTAGCCAAAGGATTATGGGCGCACTACACCAATTTTGGTGGTAAAACTGTTTAAGTATTGGTCTACATTAATAAGGTTTCTGGACATGATAAATATTTCAGCAATAAATTTGATCAGGATCTGCACAGTGAGTCTGCTGACTTTATTGTCATCTGCAGCTTTCTCTCAGGACAGCCTTATTGACCTAATTCGTGATGGTCAGCGCGACGCCGCACTGGCAGCAATTACCTCGCCAGATACCGATATCAATGCCACTATCAATGCAACAACAGAGGATGGCGCCACTGCGCTGCACTGGGCAAGCTACTCCGTGGACCATGAACTGGTAAAAGCCCTGCTGGATGCCGGTGCCGTGGCAGACACCACCAATCGTTTTGGCTCTACCCCATTAACTGAAGCGGTTAAGCTTGGGGATGCTGAACTGGTCAAATTACTGCTTGATGCCGGTGCCGATCCTGACTCCCCCAACCAGGACAACCAGACTGCACTGATGCTGGCGTCCTATATCGGCTCACTGGAAATTGCAGAGATGCTGATTGAGAAAGGCGCCGATGTGAATGCGGTGGAAACCTTTCGCGGCCAGACCGCCCTGATGTGGGCTGCTGCAGAGAATAACCCTGACGTGGCCGAATTACTTATTCAACATGGTGCCGACGTAAGCGTGAAAGCGGTGCATGATGACTGGCCCCGTCAAATGACATCCGAGCCCCGCGCCCAGTTTCGTCCTACCGGTGGCCTTACCGCATTACTCTATGCTGCGCGCTCAGGTTGTTACCGTTGTGCAGTAGCCATCGTTGAAGCAGGCGCAGATATTGATCAGCCTAACCCGGATGGTGTGACACCGCTGATCAATGCACTGGATAACAAGAGTTTTGATATTGCCATGTACCTGATTGACCAGGGCGCCAGAGTGGATGTATGGGATATGAATGGTCGCACCCCTCTCTATCTGGCCATCGACATGAACTCATTTACACCCAGAGGATTTTTTGGCGGCGCTGTCGAATCAAGCGAACCGGATTCGCAAACCTATGGCGCACTGGATGTAGCCAGACGCCTGATTGATATGGGCGTTGATGTGAATCATCAGCTTACCCGCATTCGACCCAATGGTCCGGGTCGAGGCCGCTTTGCTGACTATGATATGCGGGGAGGAACCGGCGCCCTGATGGTGGCCACCTTCAGTCATGACCACGAAGCCATGGAACTGTTACTGGCTAATGGCGCCGAAGTGGACCTTCATAATGTATTCAAGATCACACCATTGATGTACGCCACCGGCATGAGCGGCAATGGTCGAGGACCGGGCGGAAATCTCGATGGTATCCAGGAACGCGCTATCAAGTCTATTGATTTGTTGCTAGATGCCGGTGCCGATATCAATGCCCAGGTAACGGGTAGCCATACTTTCACCGGACAGCTAGACACCTATATACAGGGGCGGGATAACGAGGGACGCACAGCCCTGCATAACGCTGCTGAGCTGGGCTGGGAAAAAGTTGTCGCCCACCTGCTGGAACGTGGCGCTGATCCCTCCATTGTCGACGCTGAAGGCCAGACAGCCCTGGATGAAGCTCTGGCTCCGGTGATGAACGGTCCTGGTGCACGCAATCGGCCTGACAGTGGTGATCGTGAAGCCACAGTAGCGATACTGAGTTCTGCACTGGCTTCATCAGAGTAGCAGGATCAATAAGGATAAAGGTCAGTCCACGCTGCCTTCATCCTTCAACCTTCATTGTTTTCCTTTCTCCTGTTTCCTTTAGCAAAACTCAACAACAAGGCAGAACTTATCCTGCGGATAATTTTGATGGATCGCTCCAATACTGGCACAATCGTTCTAATATGATTATCACCACATCCTCACCAGCTCAAGACTATCTGAAAAAACGAATTGCCCGCATAATAAAGTGCAAATATATGCACGCAAATAGCTACACAACCCCGCTTTCAGGCAAAGAATTTTAGAAGCCAAACATCAGTGGATTCATTGCAGACAGACAACATCGACCTGCCAGCTCTCGACAGTCTTTCAGGCAACAGCTCTCAAGTGCTTCAGGATGCCGAGGTTGTTGCACATCTGCTCAATGGAAAAAACATCAAAGGCCAGCTGAAACTTCTAAGCTATGGCAGTGAGAATTATTTACTGAACACAGAAGACGGACCGCATTCAGTCCTCTTTAGCGAAACACTCTATCTGATATTTACCAGCAAGATGCCTGTACAATCCGATAATCCCCCGGAGTCTGACAGGGACAGCCAAACCGCGCCCCCCTGAATACCCAGAAATTCAAAATCGTTTTAACCAACAACGAATCTATAACCGGAAAAATGAGCAAGCTGTTCGTCGACCGGGCCGGCATTCATATTTACAAGCTTTTCGAGACCAGACATATGATTCGCCTTTTTTTCCCGGCGTGTTCAGTTAAAACATCCCAATTCGGCGATCGCCTGGGTGAAGCATTGATAAAACAGCATATCGTTCAGGAGAAAGTTCTGGATGAAGCCCTGACATTGCAAACCAGGCAGCGCAAAAAAAGACTTGGTGATTATCTGGTCGAAGCTAACGTCATTGAGCCAATAGCACTTGAACATGCGCTTGCCATACAAAAGCAGGAAAGTGAGGAAGCCACCCAAGAGGTCCCGGCCAGAAAAATCGGGGAAATTCTGGTGGCAGAAGGCGCTCTCTCACAGGACAGACTTGATGAATTTGTTAAAACACAGCAATCTAATCGCGCAAAAAAAATTGGTGAATACCTTGAAAACATGGGCGTCTCTGATACCAGGGATATCCAGATCGAGTTGGCGAAAAAAGCCCATCTGCCTTTTATAAAACTCTCTCTATACAAAGCCGAACAAAATGCTATCAAGCTGGTACCCAAGGAAGTCGCAGAAAAATACCAGGCTGTTCCCTTGCAAATACACAATGGACGCTTATTGGTTGCTCTGGATGACCCTTTCAATCCTGAAACCATAGATACCTTGCAATTCGTTTCCAACATGCATCTGGAACTGGCAGTAGCCACAACAGAAGACATTACTGCTGCCATTAATCGTTTCTATGAAGAGGCGATGTTTCACAAGGATGTCACTGATGCAGAAAACCTGCAGAAAGTATTTAATCTGGATAACAAACAAAAAAATGATTTGCTGGAAATCGAAGGAAAAAATTCTGGCGCTCCTGTTGTACGCCTGGTTGCCAAGTTTATTCTGGATGCCATAAAAAAGAACGTTTCGGATATTCACATCCGGCCCAAAGAGGAAACTGCAGATCTCTTGTTCAGAATAGATGGCACGCTGGTAAAAATACGGACATTCAGCAAGTCTCTATTAAATCCGATAATAAGTCGTATCAAGATAATCGGGAAAATGGATATTTCCGAGCGCAGATTACCGCAGGATGGCGGAGCACAGGTATCTGACAAGGATTTCAAAGTTGATTTGCGTATTCCCATTATTCCTACGGTGGAAGGTGAAAGCGCCGTCATTCGCATATTGAACTCTCAGGCTGGATTGAAATCCATTTCTGATCTTGGCTTCAATGAATTTGATGCGGATATTTTCCGCAACATGATGCACAAGAGTTATGGCATGGTGCTGGTCACAGGCCCGACCGGTTCCGGAAAATCGACTACTCTATACGCCGCATTAAAAGAAGTTATTACCCGTAACCTGAATGTCATAACCGTTGAAAACCCGGTGGAGTTCCATATTGATGGCATTGAACAGATTCAGGTAAACACAGTACCCGGTTACACCTTTGCCCGCGCGTTACGTCATATTCTCAGACATGACCCCGATGTGATTATGATCGGCGAAATCAGGGATGAGGAAACCGGCAAGATTGCGGTGGAAAGCGCCCTAACCGGTCACCTTGTATTAAGTAAACTTCACACCAATGACGCGGCCGGCGCCATAACACGTCTTCTGGAAATGGGCGTCGATCCGTTCCTGTTGAATGGCACCTTACTCGGCGTATTTACCCAGCGACTGGTAAAAAAGAATTGTCCTGAGTGTATTGATGTCGAAGAGGTTGAATTGGCGGTTCGCAAGGTATTGGGCGTCAGTGAAGATGAGGTGTTTTATAAAGGACGAGGATGTGAGGGCTGCCGCGGAACCGGTTACCAGGGCAGAATTGCCGCCTATGAACTGCTGCAATTTTCCCCGGCCTTACGAAAAATGATTAATGCTGCTATCACCACCCAGGAGGTCCACGAACAGGCCGTCAAGGACGGCATGATTCCGCTGACAGATAATGCACCGGCATTGGCCAGGGCGAAAAAAACCTCTCTGCAGGAAGTTTATCGCGTTCGCCTTGAATAAAGGTTTGTGAAGTTTTTTTAGCTTCACCATTATCCTTTGCGTTTAATTTCTGATTATCTCCAGTTATCTCCAGTTTTCTCCAATCTGGCATTAATCGCATAATCTGTATCAAATAAACGAGTGTGCTCTGGACTGCCCCCCTTTAACAATTTAGGCTTAAGCCTGCTTTCCTGATTATCACCCCCAATACAAGGTAGCAAGCCACGTCACTGACCATTGCCACCCACCAATTACCGAAGGAGTTTTTCATGGCCTCTTTTCGTTCAGTCTTCACTAACGCTTTCCTGCTTTGTCTATGCATGCCTGCTCATTGTGTACTGGCAGTGGAAGGTTATTACAGCTCACCCACTGCTCACAGTGGCCGTCTGGTATTTTCCTCGGAAGGTGACCTCTGGCGTCTTGACCCCGATGCCAGTGGGGCCATTCGCCTGACCACTCACGCTGAACTTGAATCAGATGCCAGCTTTTCCCCGGATGGTGAACAACTGGCTTTCGTTGCCAGCTTCAATGGCATCGCCCAGGTCTATGTGATGCCAATCGCTGGAGGCAGTCCCAAACAACTGACCTTTGAATCAGTGGCTGTCAGTGTCAGAGGCTGGTCGCCGGATGGCCGGATTCTCTACACCAGTCGTAATATGGAAGGCAGCAGCCGGGTACTCGAACTACGTCTGGTTGATCCCCGGTCCGGCGCAATAGAGCGAATTGAGTTACGTTATGCCACTACCGGCACCTTTGATGATAGCGGCCGTAATCTGTTCTTTACCCGGCATGGTGTGAGTACGGTCAGTGATAATGCCCGACTCTATCGCGGTGGCGGCACCTCGCAATTATGGCGTTTTGAGTTGGGTAGCGATGTAGAAGCTATCCGGCTGGCCCCTGATTTTGAAGGGCCAATCGAAACTCCCATGTTCTGGCAGGATCGCCTTTACTTCATCAGCGATGCCTCCGGCTATGACAATATCTGGTCCATGAATACCGCAGGCGAAGATATTCGTCGTCATACCAATTTCAGCACCTGGCGCCTGCAGGATGCAAGCCTGCAAAACGGGATAATCCACTACCAGCGAGGCGCCGATATCTATGCCTATGATCTGGCGAGTAATTCAGAGGAACTCATCAACATAGACCTGGCTACTGACGAACAACGCAGCAAGCGTCGCTGGATCGACACGCCCTTGCAATATTTCAGTGGTGCCAGTCTTGCCAGCACAGGCGAGAGAGTCGCCCTGACCGCCCGTGGCGCACTGACTGTTACCGGGACTGATGCCCGACGTCGCGTTGATATTTTGTTGCCCGGTGAAGGCAGGGCACGCAGTGCCCGTTTGGATAGCAAGGCCGAACAGGCCTATGCCATCGTCGACAGGAACGAGCGCGGAGAAATCTGGCGCTTCGCTGCAGATGGCAGCAGCAGTGAACAACTCACCACCAATGCCGATGCCCATCGCTGGGAGATGGCAATATCTGCGGATGACCAGTGGCTTGTCCATCATGATAAAAAAGCCCGTCTGTGGAAGCTCAATCTGCAGACCGGAGAAAACAGCCTGATTTTGGCGCGACCCGGTCCGGAAGATAACGCGTTTCGTGATATGCAGTTTTCCTCTGACAATCGTTACCTGGTGTTTACCACCACCAGCACGCGTACGAATGGCTCTACAGTCTGGGTCCATGACCTGCAGGAAGGCAACACCCTTCAACTGACTGACGACAAGTATGTATCCTATGCGCCTGCTTTTTCCCGGGACGGAGATTGGCTTTATTTCCTGTCAGAACGGCACTTTGATCCAACCCCTGGTTCGCCCTGGGGAGACCGTAACATGGGCGTGCAGTTTGACAATCGGGTGGGCATCTACGCCCTTAAGCTGAACCCTGCCAGCCGCTTCGGGTTCCAGGCCCCCGATGAATTGCATCCAGCTGAACCCGAGAAAACCGACAGTGAAGCCAAACAACCGGCAAACGACAATGCTGGCGTCGCTATTGACTGGGCCCAGGCCAGCCAGAATATATACACTGTGCCTTTAGCACCCGGGAATTATTCCTCACTCCAGGTGAATGCCGAGCGCCTCTACTATCTGAGTCGGGAAGGAGAAGAAAGCGCGCTGTATAGTCTGGCCATCAGTAATGACTCACCCGAACCCGAACTTTTCGCCAAGGCAGTGGCAAGCTTTCAGCTAGCCACCAGTGCTGACAAACTGTTACTGCAATATAGCGGTGTTTCGCCCTCCTTTGCTCTGGTTCCCACGGGTACAAAAGCACCGGAAGACCTGGCGGATTATCGGCTACGAACACAGGGCTGGCGCCTGGCTGTTGACCCGGTCAGTGAATGGTCGCAACTTTTTCTTGATGGCTGGCGCCTGCATCGTGATTTTGCTTTTGATCCGCGTATGCGCGGAGTCGACTGGCAAGCAGTTCGAGACCGTTTGCTTCCCCTTGCCAGTCGTATCGGCCATCGTCAGGAACTGGCCAACCTGTTTACCCAGATGGCCCATGAAATCGGCATCCTGCATTCGCAGGTGCGTGATGGTGATATTCCCCGGGATGATGAAAACGGCCAGCTCGCGAGCCTCGGAGCACGCTATGCCCCTGCCAGCGATGGACTCGAAATTGTGCAGATTTATCAGGGTGAAACCGAATTACCGGACAGCCTTGGTCCCCTCAGCCAACCCGGAATCGACATTAACGCTGGCGACATCATTGTTGCGATCAACCGACAGACCATCAGCACTCGCGCCGAGCTGGCGCAGGCCCTCATGTATCAGGCAGGAGAACAGGTACTGTTGGAAACCCGCCGTGGGGAAACCACTTACGAGCATATAGTGGTTCCGGTGAGCCTGTCCGATGAAGGCATGCTGCGTTATCGTGACTGGATTCTGGGCAAGGCCGGCATGGTGGCGGATGCCAGCGATGGCGAAATTGGTTACCTGCATTTACGCGCCATGGGTGGTGCTGATGTGGCACATTTTGCCCGCGAATACTTTGCCCAGAATCACCTTGATGGTCTGATTATTGATGTGCGTGATAATAATGGCGGCAATGTCGACAGCATTATCCTGCAACAGCTACTACGCAAGGTCTGGTCCTTCTGGGGCAATGCTGAAGGTACGCCAAGCTATGGCTACAATATGCAGGAAGCCTTTCGAGGCCACCTGGCGGTGCTGATTAATGCCGGCACCTATTCCGATGGAGAAACCTTTGCCGCTGGTATCAAGGCGCTGGAGCTCGCGCCATTGATTGGTGAGCGCACCGCCGGGGCTGGCATCTGGCTGGCCGACCGCAATCGGCTGGCTGATGGCGGCATTTCACGCGTAGCAGAATCCGCCCAGTTTGGTCTCGACGGACGCTGGTTAATAGAAGGCAGGGGTATTAGCCCGGATATTGAAGTGGTAGCCGAACCCCACAGCTTATTCAAGGGTGAAGATCAACAACTGCAGGCGGCGATTGATTATTTACAAAACAGGATCGCTGAGCAGCCTATAGCGCCTTTGCAGGCAAATCCCTTACCACCTATTGGTGAACGTGGACAGGGAATCAGCGACTAGGCTAATACAAAGACCTGAAAAAGGGGCGCTAGAGTGCCCCTTTCTTTTCAATAATGATGAGGCTCGCAATGTTGATGAATAACATGACGTACAAACTTCTACCACAATCTGTACGCGCGATCGCAATAGGTTTAACCACCTGCGCCAGCCTTGCCTGTTGTTCTTTATTTGCCCAACAAGCGGAACTCGTTACTGAAAATCTGGAGTTATTGCAGGTCGACAACTATTTTTTCAAGGATCATAACAAGAATGGCAGACTGGATGATTATGAAGACTGGCGCCTGAGTGCTGAAGAGCGTGCCGCACATCTAGTCAGTTTGATGACTGTAGAGGAAAAAGCAGGTGCCATGCTGCATGGCACCCTGCCCATGGATCAGTCGCAAACTCCTGACCAAGCTGGTTACGATTACCCTCGGTCAGAAGAGATAATTCGCAAGCGCAATATCAATCATTTGATTACCCGAATAAGTGGTAAGCCCGGGAAAATTGCCGAACAAAATAATCACATACAAAAGTTGGCAGAAACTTCCCGCCTTGGCATTCCGGTCACTGTTAGTACCGATCCACGTCATCATTTTCAATTTACCGAAGGCGCTTCAGTCGTCAATGCCGGGTTCTCACAATGGCCTGAAACCTTGGGTTTTGCAGCGCTCAGAGATCCGCAGTTGGTGAAGCAATTTGCAAATATTGCGCGACAGGAATACCGGGCAACAGGAATCCATATGGGCCTGTCACCCCAGGCCGATCTGAGTACAGAGCCAAGATGGTCGCGCATTAACGGTACTTTTGGTGAAGATGCCGCATTAGCAAAAACACTGGTGCAGGCCTATGTAGAAGGATTCCAGAATGGCAGCGATGGTATTCATGCAGACAGTGTTTCCCTGGTGGTAAAACATTGGACCGGCTATGGCGCAGCAGCTGAAGGTTTTGACAGTCACAACTATTATGGTCGTTTCGCTGTCTTTCCTGGCAACAACTTTGATTATCACGTGCTCCCTTTTGAAGGCGCCTTTGCGGCAAATGTCGCCGGCGTCATGCCTACCTATTCCATTCTGAAAGACTTATCGATTCAGGGAATCGAGGTGGAGCAGGTAGGTGCCGGATTTAATCGCTATTTGCTGACGGACATGTTGCGGGATCAATATGGATTTAGTGGAGTGATTCTTTCAGACTGGGGCATAACCAGGGACTGCGCCGAAGTCTGCCTGAACGGCAGGGATGCAGATGGCATACAGGAATTTAGTAATTTCTCTTCCGCCTGGGGAGTGATCGATCTGACAATGGAGCAGCGATTTGCAAAGGGAATTGATGCCGGCATTGATCAGTTTGGCGGCGTTGAGAATACTGATGTCCTGGCTTCAACGATAAGACAGAACATGGTTAGTGAGGAGCGTATAAACCTTTCTGTACGCAGGATTATGACGCAAAAATTTGCGCTTGGATTATTTGAAAAAGCCCTGGTGAATATTGATAAAAGCGTCGAAGTAGTTGGCAATCCGGTTTTTTACAAACGGTCAACAAAAATGCAAGGCCGATCATTGGTTCTGCTTCAGAATGAAAATGATTTGCTGCCAATAGGTAAAACAAGGAGAACGCTTTATTTATATGGCATCAACGCCAGCATTGCTAAATCCTACGGATTTGAAATAGTCGATGATCCAGCAAAAGCAGATCTCGCCATTATAAGAGCCAATGCCCCTTTCCAGATCCTCCACCCTGATTATGTATTCGGACGTATGCAGCATGAAGGGGATCTATCATTCCGGGACGACAATCCAGAATACCAGTTGATTAAAAACGCCAGCGCCCAAGTACCAACCATTGTCACACTTTATCTTGATCGCCCGGGAATTTTGACCAATATCATCGATAAAGCGCAGGCCATACTGGGAAATTTCGGTATAAGTGATGAAGCGCTTATGGAAACCATCATCGGCAATATCTCTCCCGAGGGGAAACTGCCTTTTGAATTACCCGCCACAATGGAGAGTGTAAGACAGCAATATTCCGATGTGCCTTTCGATTCTCAAGACGAACTCTTTCCTTTTGGCTTTGGGCTTAAGTATCGCAAGTAGTGAGTTGAGCCCTGTAAGTTGTAACCAGCAACTTAATAGCTATTACCTTGACGGAGATAAGCCGCTGCCCCTAATAACCCAGGATGCTCCGCGGTTACGATAAAAGTAGGTATTTTTTCATTATAGGAACGGTAACGCCCTTTATCTTCAAAACGATTTCTAAATTCACTGGCCTTAACAAACCCGACAAATCTTGGCACTATGCCGCCGGCAATATATACCCCACCAAAAGATGCCGTTGCCAGCGCCAGACTGCCACAATAGGAACCGAGCATGGCGCAAAAAAGATTCAGCGTTTTCTCACAACTAGCAGACTCACCAGCAATAGCCAGATCACTTATCTGCTGCGCACTCAAGACTGGCGCATCGATATTCTCTATTTCGCAGATGGCTCCATGCAACTCCGCCAAACCGGGACCGGATAAAATCCTTTCTACCGAAACGTGGCCATATTTGCGATGAAAAATACGCCATATTTCCTGCTCATAGGGTGTATTGGGGGCAAAGTCCATATGACCACCTTCACCAGGTAATACCTGCAAGGCATCACCGATTTTTGCACGAATCGCCACGCCCAATCCGGTACCCGGACCGCATATCAAAGCCGTTTTATCAGGATCAATATTACCCGCCCCTACCTGAACCTTTTCACTTTCGGTCAGCAAAGGGATAGCAAGACCTATAGCATGGTAATCATTAATGATGTTCAGGGTTTTTAAAGACAACTGCTGTTTCAAGGCCCGGCCTGAAAAAGACCAGTTTAGATTGGTCATGGTCACCTGATCTTCCACCAGAGGACTGGCGATCGCTATGCATAGACTAGTAACTTCAAGCTTATGCATTTTAATGTAGGATGAGAGGACCTCTGCAGGCCCGGAAAATTCCAGACATGACCATGACTCAATAGCTTTCAAAGCATGATTTTCATCAAGGGTCGCTATACGACAGTTCGTCCCTCCGATATCCATGACTACTTGCATTTTATTGCTGCGACTTTCGCCCCAAAAAATTAGAGTTGCTGAAAATTAATCCGGATAAGTCTAACATTACTATTAGTGACCAGACTTAACGAATTTATAACTTGATTCGGATAAGTTCATTCCCTTACTCTGCATGTTGTCCTTTAGCCCAACAAATAAAAATAATTCACAGGCAAATGGTATGACAGCAGCAGACCCCCAACACACCAGAACCCCTATCCTTTTCATAACAGCGGTAGTCGCCATGGGAGGATTATTATTTGGCTATGACACCGGTGTTATTTCTGGAAGTCAGCTCTACTTTACCGAGTTTTTCGGTTTAACAACAGGCGAGCAGGGCTGGGCAGTCAGCAGCGCCATATATGGCTGTCTGTTTGGCGCTTTAGCGAGCGGTTATCTTACAATACAGATCAGCCGCAAATATACCCTGCTGCTTTCGGCGCTGCTTTTTATAATCTCTGCCTGGGGCTCCGGCATGGCGAATTCACTGCTGGAACTTTCGATTTACCGAATTATCGGCGGCCTGGGAGTTGGCATGGCGTCCATGGCAGCCCCTATGTATATAGCAGAAATCTCGCCACCAAAAGAACGCGGACAAATGGTTTCCTATTATCAGCTCGCGGTTGTTATCGGTTTTTTTGTAGTGTTTCTGGCCACCTATTTTATTGGTAATGGCAGCGTTAACTTTATTGCCTCAATAAATGAAAATGATCTGCATCGCTGGAATGTTGAACATGGCTGGCGAATCATGTTCTGGTCTGAATTAATTCCCGCGGGCCTGTTTTTTGTTTTGTTGTTTTTCGTTCCCCATACACCGCGCTGGCTGGCGTTAAAACAAAGAACCGACCAGGCCGCAGATGTACTGGCAAAAATTACATCCAACGCAGAAGAGGCCAGACTCGAGCTTGAAGATATCAAACTGTCATTTTCGGAAACTCGGGAACACCACAAAGTCACTTTAGCCTCGAAAGGAATCGCGTTTATATTATTTCTGGGCATCATGCTGTCCATTTTTCAACAAACCACCGGTATCAATGCCATCCTTTATTATGGCGCAGAAATTTTCAGTAATGCACTGAGCTACGGCCCTGAAGACGCATTGAAGCAGCAGTTATGGACAGCCGGCGTCAATCTGACATTCACCTTCATCGCTATTTTCAGTATCGACAGATGGGGAAGAAAACCATTGTTGCTCACGGGTATTGCTGGCATGTTCCTGGGCCTGAGCATTCTGGCGTTAACTATTTACAGCAGGCAAATGGGCATAATTTCTTTACTGGCCATTCTGTTATTTATCGGCTCCTTCGCCATGTCCATGGGACCGGTGGTATGGGTGCTGCTGTCAGAAATTTTTCCCAACACCATACGCAGTATCGCCATGTCTATTGCCGTTGCAGCCCAGTGGTTATTTAACGCCATCGTTGCCAACAGCTTCCCGGTTATTAATGGCAGCCAGCTGAACAATGAGACCTTTAACGGGGTACTGCCCTATCTGATTTTTGCCTCTTTTTGCCTGATCACTTTGGTCTTCGTCTGGCGCCTGGTACCAGAAACCAAAGGCAAAACCCTGGAAGAACTTGAAGCACTATGGACCGGTGAAAACGTTTTTCATGAGGCTGATGAAATTGAACCCGACAAGTAAATGAAACAGGGATAGATATTCAGGGCGCGTCGGCAGGAACAGCGGCGAGTGCCTTGATCAACTCTACCAGCTTCAACACGTCACGAAGATCGGCAATCTCAGCGGGTGAATGGCTATATCTTCCGGGCCATGATACACCCGCATTGGGAACACCATAAATGGTAAACGTGGTACCGTCTGTTCCCCCCTGGGTTAATCCTATTTGGACGTCAATTCCCGCTGCATCAGCAATGCTTTTATTGCGCTTTAGTTCAACAGGCACCGCCATGGAGGCATTTTCCACCGAGCGCAAAACCGGCCCGCTACCCAGGGGAGCATAAGCAAAATGTGGAGATTCCAGCGGGGTATCGGAAGAAACAAAAGTATCAACGCTGTAGACACGACGTACTTTTTCCCAGAGCCGCTCCGCAAGTGCGGCCGCCCCTCGAAGCCCGCCCTCTTCTCTCACTGACCAGGCAATAATGACACGACTACTCATCTGTGTCGGATCCATTTCCTGAACCGCTTTAAGCAGTGCCGTGGAACCTACACGATCATCCAGTGAGCGCGCGGCATAGCGATAAGCCCCCATGCGATGACCTTCTTTATAACCGGTTAAACCCATACCAGTTCTTACCCCGGCCTGTTCAAGTTGTCTGGCATCCATGCCAAACCAGGCCTGGATGCTTCCTGGCTGTCTGCTATCAGCATCTGCCCGGGTTAAAAATACGCCACGTAACTGTGGCGGGTTTGTCATTGAATCGATATCGGACCCTGTATCCAATTGCAAGAGCGCTGGTTGTCCTTCCCAGGCAGTAGCAACAGCACCTCCCAAACGGTTCAGGTTAACGCTTCCATCTTCATTAACACTGGCCACTTCATAGCCCACCTCATCCATGTGGGCAATAAAGATATTGGCAGGGCCTTGTGCCCCAAACTCAAGCCATAAATTACCCATAGCATCGGTTTGTGCTATCTGTTTCGCCCACTGGGGTAATTGATTAAAAATAAAGTCGCGTATAGGCCCCTCATGACCTGGTACCGCCGACTTCTCTGCCAATTGATCCAGAAGGCGTTCGACCGCCATAAGTGATTGCAGATTCTGACTACTACCCCAGCGATTCACCTCATTATTCAAAGCTCTCTCTGCGCTCGGTGCAGCAAGCCAGTTTGGTAATTCACTGTTAGCGGGATTGATATGAGTAACCAGAGATTGAAGTAAATTGTTGGCTTCAGTTAGAGTGACGCTTTCCATCAATGAATCGCCATTCGCTGTAGCTGCCGAGAGCAAATGAATTTCACCCATTACCCGGCTAGCCAATACTGCATCAACTCTTGTTCCCAGATTTTCGACGACTTCCCGTCTGGTCAGTGCTTCACCTGCACTCAGTACAATCAATTCATCAGCAATCGGCAGATTCACCAATGCTGCCCCTAATCCTATCCAGCCAAATACCTGCTGAACGCTGATGACATACGAAGTACTGCCGGTTTCTCCGTTTAAATCAGACTGGGCTGCAGCCATGGTCGCAGCGCAAGCAATTCGGGCACTACTGCGCGGTCCTGCGACTTCATTGGCAAAAGACCATGCCGGTATATCGCGAATCACTGGATCAAGAAGATCAATCCCCATAGCTGCTACGTCTGCGGCGGACTGCGCACCAACATCAAGCCATAAATCATTCTGTGTAATGATAGATGTTTCATGACGATGTTGAGCAGCGAAGTGGCCATTTGCTACAGCAGTGACCCCTATCAGAGGCCCATCTGTTGTCAGAATACGCAGATGCTGCCCTTGATGTGATTGATCCCATAGTGGATGTGAAGAACCAGCGCCGATGCGATGTAAACGAAGATAGCCATCATTAGTAATCTGACTGATTGCATAGGCGTAACTATCCAGACCGCAGGCGACGACACGATGGGGCGTGCCCGAGCCTACGGTCTTGATCAAATTCCCGTAGCGGTCCTTGTACCAGCCAGGAAATTCAGTGAGAAGACGATCAGTACTTAGATGCTCATGACCGGTAGGGGCATCCAATGCTACCCAGGAAGCAAGACTCGACAAATCTTGCGTTTGTGCATGCAGTAGATAGGGCAGAAAACACAGCCAAGAGGAAAACAGAAAGTAACATAAACGCGCAGGGAGAGCTCTCAACAGATGGTTTTTCACTTTGATTAATCCTTTTAAATTCAGGAACAGGAGTCTTGTTAAATTATTTACAAAAAAACAAAAAAAAGGGCAGAGTAAATTGGAATTTAATTTACTCTGCCCTTTTTAAAGAAACTGCCTCAGGGCGAACTGCTCATCTCTGCCAGGCTGCGTAATTCCCGAACATTATCAATACCACCCATATTATTGACATTGGTAAAGCCTGCCGCTTCCAGGATTGCCTTGGCCTGACCGGCGCGATTGCCACTGCGGCAATAAAGATTGATTTCATCACCCTTGCCGTAGGCGGCAGCGAATTTTTCAACATCAATCGTGGCCAATGGAATGTTCAGGTCCCCATCAATATGGGTGTCACTGTACTCCTCTACCGTTCTGACATCGATCCAGACTGGTTCAGGCATGCTTGCACACGCCACCAGTGTAAACAGGGTTATGGCTGTTAATAATTTTACTAATGAATTGTAAATGGAATGCATTTTTGGTTTCCTTCTATCGCTGGTAATTGTTTTAAGCCGTTGATTCTTTCTGATGATATTTTCAACCCTGACTTTGGTGCCCCAGGGCTTTCAATGCAGGCGACTGGCATCAGGCCTATTGCGGATTCAATTGTTCATAATAATCACGTATTGGTTGAAACGGTCCAAACTGATGCTGCTCCTGTGGAAAAGGATCCGCATATGGCAGATAGGGACTGTCCACCGGTTTACGCCACAATTCAGGAAAATCTACTTCCAGTGACGCCTTGATGGGGCGTGGCTGGGCATTGATATAGGCAGACACATCATAGGCCTCATCATCACTGAGATCAGGCATGCCCAGAGGCATACGTGCCTTGATAAAGCGTGCAGCGGTGAGTACCCGGGTCATGCCTGCACCATTGTTATAGCTTTCTGGCCCCCACAGGGGCGGGAACACATAGCCATCCAGAAGATCTGTGGTTTGCTTTAACCCCAACCCGTCTGCGCCATGACAAATCTGGCACTTTTCCTCATAGACTATTTTTCCGTCATCAAGACTGGCTTTTCTTTGCGGTTCTGCAAAAGCCGGAGGTTCAACAGCTTCGGCTTTCTCCTCGCTCATTATTCTGTATTGCTGACCCAGACCCAGGATATAGTTTTCCATGGCAATCATTTCCACACTGTCCCGCGGCAGGGCTTTGCCATTCATACTGCGTTGCATGCAACCATTGATACGATCCCTGAGATCACCTTCCCCGCCGTCACGGCCAGAGAAACGCGGATAGCGAGTTGCTGTTTGCAGCAAAGACAGCGTGCCAGGTGAAGCCCCGGACTCAAGGTGGCAAGAGGAACAGTCCAGGCCATTACCGGAATAGCGCATGGCAGGGTCCGGCTGTTCGGGCCCCAGTAAACGTGTGGTTTCCCTGAGCAATTGCTGGCCATAAGCCGCGGTAGCTGCTGGTGGAGCAATGGCGGGCTCGATTTTTACCGGTTCCCGGTAGAGACCATAAAGTATGACCAGAAGTCCCAGCACACTGGTGGCACCAAGGACCTTTATCACGCCATGACTGATATTACGTTCGCTCATAGTCTTTCTCGTTACTCTTCAAGGTCATTCACTTCAAGGCCACTCACTTTTTGATGTACGCCTGAATTATCCACGGGCTGATAGTGCTTTTCAAAATTGTTCAGCTGCTGCTGAAACAGGTATTTGGGCTTTTCAATGCGGGCACGCAGTTCACTGCGCATTCCCCAGGCCAGTAAAAAAATCAGTGCCAGCGCCAAGGAGCTTAGCACAATGATATCGATAATCATGGCCCGGCCTCGTAAAACTCACGCAGATAATAACTGACCGCCTGGATCTCGGAATCTGACAGACGATCGGTCCATGGCGCCATGGAAGAACCTTCCACCCCGTTGTTCATTACCCGCACACTTTCGCCGAGTGTTGGCCTTTGATTTCTAAAATCGGTAGGGGCTATTTGCAACTGGCTGGCAGCAAAACCCTGACCGCTACCGTCAGCTCCATGACACTGAATACAGTTATTTTGATAAACCTGCTCCCCGGTTTGCAGTTGTCCCGGCACGGGTGGTGTTATTGACTCTTCTACAGTAAACGCCTTCACATAATTTGCCAGCGCGTTAAGACCATTTACCGGGATATCCCGCCAGGCAGGCATTGCTGTGCCGGGCACACCATGCCAGAGCACCTGAGCCAGACGTTGCCCAGTAAAAGCATATTGAGTCAGATTCGTCGGTCGAGGAAGCAGCCAGTCTGCCGCCGGGCCATTCCCGGTTCCGTTATCACCATGACAACCCGCACATAAAGTCAGCCAAAGCTTCTCTCCTGTTTGCCGGTCTTCTGGCGCAGCACCACCGCCAAGTAGCGGGGTTTCTCCTGATGCACGGGCCACACCGGGATGCGCATTCAGCGACGGCGAGCTCACGGCCATTTGCGCCCATTTATGCCCGGGATAAAGCGCCCTTACATTTTCATCCGCATCAGGCCAGGCCAGCTCCCTTGCTCTGCCCAGTGACTCAATGTAGGCAACCAGATCCAGTGCCTCCTGTTTAGGCTGATCAACACTGCCATTAAAAAAGGCATTGTAGGACGGCATGATTGACCAGGGCACCACACTGCGGGGCGCGAACAAATGCGCCAGATGCCAGTCACGATTGCGGGTGCCGCTGCTGCGCGACAGGTCAGGTCCAACACGTCGGGTGCCCCACATATGCGGTGTATCAAACTGCCCTTCCCAGGCCAGAGTGGGCGCGCCAAAGCGCTTGATGTCTGCATCGGTGTAACGTATCTGCTGGGTATGACAGTAGGAGCAGCCTTCGCGCGCATAGATTTTTCTGCCGCGGGCTTCCGAGTCAGACAAGGCGTAAAGATCAGGAGGCGACATGGCCGCAATCTGCCGATCCAGCTCCTTTCCCGGCCAGACGCCCAGCAATACCACTGATAGAATGAAAAAACCAATGGCGGCACTTGCCGCGACCCGGTAGGACATGCGTAAAAAATGCCCTGGCGACGCTGCAGCTTGATTGGCATTCAGCGTAGCACTGGCATTGTCAACGGCCTGTTCGTCGCGCTGACTCGCCAGCAGTTTTAGGCCTGCGCCTTTTTCCCCACTGCACAAGCCATAAAACAGCAGCCCAAATCCGGCCACAATGGGGAGGGCTGACAGGGAGCGAATCATCCAGTAAGGTCTGGACTGCTGAACAGACTCATACCAGGGCGAACCATTTTGCCAAAGCTGGGCCTGCACCAGGCCGGCAATAGTGAGATCGATCACCATGATACTGATGCCAATCACCAACAGCCAGAATGACAGCGCCAGTGCTCCCGCGTTATAACGCGCCCGGGGGATGCGTTGCCAGCTGTGAATAATGCCACCAATACCGGCAAAGGTAGCGAAGCCAAGCATGGCGAGATGGGAATGGCCAATGACCCAGTCGGTGAAATGCACGACCTGGTTCAGTGACATTTGTGCCTGCAGTGCACCCTGTACACTGACAATGAGATAAAAGATTGTGGCCAGCAGCACAAAGCGCAAACCGATGTCTTTTTTCAGCATATTCGAGCCGCGCATGGACAACAGTAAATTAGTCACCACAACTATCACGATAACCCCCAGCAGTGCAGACGCGGCAATGGCCCCCAACTGGGCGGCCATGGGAATCACTGAGAAGACATAGTGATGGGTGCCATTGAGGGGATAGAGAAAAAACAGCCCCCAGAATCCCAGCATGGAAAGGAAATGGCTGAAAATGGGCCTGCCGGTAACCGCAGGAATCACAAAATAAAGTATTGCCAATGCCAGCGGGGTGACAAACAGGCCGACCGCATCATGAATCCACAGACCGGTAAAAGCAGCACTTTTCGCCCCCGGCACCAACTCGGGAATAATATTACCCATGGGATAGGCCAGCAGGGTGAACACCAGCGCACCTATTATGTACCAGCTTGATACATAGAGATCTTCGAGACCGTTCTTGAAAAATGGCGGCAGGAACTGGATCGCTGCCAGCACCAGAGCGGCAATAACAAAGACATCGATAACAAGGGGAAATTCGGCCCATTCAATGGGTTGGCTTACGCCACTGAGCACCAGCAACCAGCCCGGTAGCATGACGACAAAATTCCACACTCCGAATAACCAGCGCCCCAGGGTTGGACTATAAATCCTGCGCCCGGTGAGAACCGGAACCGCATGATAGAGAAAAGCCAGAAATGCGTTGCCCAGCCAACCCAGCATAATACCCTGGGTATGGGCATAGCGTATTCGGCCCCAGGCCATGGAATGCCAGGAACCCAGAGCGTCGGGCAGAAAGAACTGCAGTGAAATAACGATACCAAACAGAATCGCCAACAGCACACAGAACAAGGCCGCTATACTATGGGCATAGACCAGCCCGGTATCTACCAGGCCGTCCGCAGAGCTTTCCTTGACCGGGCGGGAAGCCTTGAATACTTCACTCATCCCGCATACAACAGGCTGTATCCATATTCCTGGGCGCGTGTCATGCCCATGACACCGGCCGGCACAAATCGGGCATTGGGAATGGCACCTGCCATCAGCTCGGCAACTACATCGTCAGTTTCCTGATTGGTACTACCCGCGATTAACCCGGCAATACCGCGGGTCGCTGTGGCACAAATCGCAAAATGGACTCCCCTGTCTATCATGTTGGGAATGCTGGCTCTGGCAAATGGTCCACTGGCAATATTCAGAATATTGCGTTTTGGCACTTCTTTGGTTTCAGGATCAGTGAGCTGCATACGGCCATTGAGTAATTCACCATACTTTTCCCAGATGGCATCGCCATAACCAAAAGCTGTAGAGCCATGTCGATAACAAACGATCATGGCGTAATCGGCATCGGCACCGTCATAGGCACTCTCATGGGCATTGAGGATATTCATGCCATAACGCAGGGCATCCTGACCACCTTGAACGGTAGAAGTATCGATAAAAACACGATGATTACCGGGCATCTGATCAAACCAGGCATCATCGGCATGGCGGGCCGGTTGAAAGCTGCCTGAAGCGGATTGTGCCCGGGCCTGGGGAGATGTTGCGGTTACTGCAAGTCCGGCTACTACGGCGCCCATCCCTGCCATAACGGCTCTGCGTTGTATTTTTTCATTTTCTGTCTTTTTCATGATGTCTACCTTTTTAGATTGTCATGCCCGGATTAACTTTTCATACTCAGGTCATACTGGATTTTTCAAAGCCTTATTCTAAATGACCGCCTGGCTGCTCAGTATATAGGAGTATAAAAGGATCAGGGAATAGTGGCCATGCCAAGGTCCCGATGACCGACAACTTTTCCGGTTTATTGGTTATCTGTTGACAGGCATCAAGTCATTAAGGTCGCCACAAGGAATTAAAACAGAATAATCTTTTCACTAAAAAACTTTCTGCTTTTTGTGAATTGAAGGTGTGAAGGTGTGATTTCAGCTGGTGACAGCAGCTGAATCAAAACTCATCTTCCACAGAGGCAGCTGCACACTGATTTTTGGGAGCTACCGATCGACCAACACGCTTACATCGTTCGCTGCAGTATTTCACCTCATCCCAGCAACGCCACCATTTTTTTCGCCACGAGAAAGAGCGCTGGCATTGCTGACAGATTTTCTCAGGCAGGTTCGCCTTGTGGTGAGCCATTGCGGAGCTTGCTCGCTCTATTTAAAGTACTGACTCAATAGCGGCTTGCAGCTTTTTGCTGTCAGGCTCAACACCACTGCGGAACAGTTCAATAACATTACCGTCTTTATCGACCAGGTATTTATTGAAGTTCCAGTTGGGTCGTTTGGTTTCATTGGCCAGATGCTGAAACACCGGATGCGCATCGGATCCTTTCACGTTGATTACATCAGTCATGGAAAAAGTCACACCATGGTTGATGTAGCAAATATCGGCGGTTTTTGCGGCATCATCATCTTCCTGATTAAAATCATCAGAAGGGAAGCCCACTACTACCAGGCCCTTGTCCCTATAACGCTGATAAAGCGCCTCAAGTCCGGTGAACTGATAGGTATAGCCACAATAGCTGGCGGTATTAATCAGCAGTACCGGCTTTCCGGCGGTTTGAGCACACAGGTCTATTATCTGGCTGGAATGTAGACGATTAATCTTGTGATCAAGCCATGGTGCACAGATTGCCTCGCCGCTTACTACCTCCTGTTCCTCTGACTGGGCAAATCCGGACGGGCTTGCAAGGCACAAACACAGGGAAAAAAATAATGAGAAAATACTTTTGTCTTTAGCCAGCTTATTCATGAATTACCTTCTCCGCTATTCAGGGCAACGTCCAAATGGTTTTTGATTATGTACGCTTGAAAGCCCCTGCAGGATTACCTCAAAGCCTGCTAAAGCGATATGAATATCGGGCGCTGCCTGCTTCAGGGTTGCGCAGCCAGTCGCACGACGATTTCGTGATAAGCCTGCACGAATTTGTAGAGCTCCTGCTCCAGTATTCGCTCCTGATCACTGTGGGCCCCGTAACCCAATGGTCCGTCTTCGCGATCGATACCGGGTCCGACGCCATAACAACTGACCCCCATGGCACGTACATAACTCATGTCGGTGGCGCCGGTACTCATTCTCGGAATCACCGGCACGCCATAGTGCTCACTGTAAACCTGTTCGATAACACGAAATGCCTCGGTATCCAGACTCACTGCCGCGCTTGGGCGCACCAGAGCATCATCCCAGGTCACTTCGATGGCTTCATCGTCCACCACTGTGGCAATGGCTTCAAGGAAGCTGTCAAAATCCTGTTCCGGCAACAATCGCACGTCCAGGGAAGCGCTACCGGCTGAAGGAATGACATTGTAGCGATAACCAATATTCATGATAGTTGGTGTCACGGTATTGTGCAGCAGTGCGGCTGTAGCCGGCTCATTGTCCAGCATCCAGAGCATGGCTTCTTCGGCCGCGCGGGAGCCCGGATTCAGCAGAGCCCGATAGCGGGCGGCGGCCTCGGGAGAAGAAATGTCGGCAAGACGTGCCAGCATGGTAGTTGTGGTGTCACTCAAACGCACAGGCTCCTGCCAATCTGCCAGGGCTGAAATGGCCTGACCAAGACGCACCACCGCATTGTTGCGTGTGGGGACCGAACCATGTCCGGCCACGCCGGTAACATTCAACACGGCTGTGCGGCGTTTCTTTTCACCGGACTGAATGCCGGCAAATAGTGCCTCACCGTTTTCGCGGGTTACACTGCCACCTTCGGCAAGACAGTACTGCGCATCAATTGCATCGGGGTGCTCACTGGTCATGAATTCGATTCCCCACTGCACACCGCCTTCCTCACCAGCCTCGGCAAGAAAAATCACATCACGATCCAGGGTCACACCGCTGCGTTTCAACAACAGCATGGTCATCAGTGAGGCCACCAGATTGTCCTTGTCGTCGACCACGCCCCGACTATAAATCCACTTGTCATCCAGCGTGCCGCCAAAGGGTGGGAAGCTCCACTTTTCCGGGTCGACAGTCACCACATCCAGATGCGCCATCAGCAGTAAAGGCTCTTTACTGCCATTGCCGCGCAGTCGGGCTACCAGGTTGGCACGGGCCGGATCACGGCTGTAGATTTCCACATCAATACCTTCAGCAGTAAGAACATCTGCCAGCTGTTCCACCAGCACGGTTTCGTTACCTGGCGGATTGGAGGTATCCACTCGAAGCATGTCCTGAAAGCGTTGCAGGGTTTCCTGATTGATGGCATCCCAATCCGGCTCGGCGGCATTGGCAGAAATAAACAACAAACTGAAAATAATGGATATCAGTGTTCGACTAACTATTCTGAAAAAAGGCATTGGCGACTCCGCTGATAAAAAAAGAGCATGCAACTCTTTCTCAAATTAAAACTTTTTCTGACGGAAATATAAAACTGGCACTAATTATGTATGGCATTGAGTGGCTTGTTAACAGGAGATTGTGATACTCCTGAAAATAAAGACTTCCTGGAAACATGTTGCACCGGGATTGTGCGCTTATGCCTGAAAAGGGCGAACTTTGCGCCATATCGATACATCACCCCGGGCAATGAGAAAATGAAAATCGTCCAGGCTAAAAATATTTGAGCGATGAAATGATGTTTTGTACGTTTTCACGCTCATTAATACCCCATGTGCCTGTTTGTCGTTATACTTTCTTCAGCATTATCGACACTCAGGCCTGAGTCACCAAAATATTCAGACAGGGATTACTATATGTCAAACAGTCCAATCAACATGCAAGTACCGGCCAAGACTATTATTTTTTCACTAAGCGCAATGCGATTATTTTTCAAAACACCGGTGACTGTTATTTTCCTGTTATGTGTTGCATTTGTTACGCCAACCGCATTCAGCCAAACCAAACAAAGCAAAGGCTCATTCGAGGATGTGTTCCGACAGCTGGATGAAATCCTGCCGACCCCAAATAGTTATCGTACCGCTTCCGGCGCACCGGGTAATGCTTACTGGCAACAGCAGGCTGATTATGAAATCGAGGCTACCCTCGATGAGGACAATCAGCGCATCATCGCCAGCGAGCGCATTACCTACAGCAACAACTCTCCAGACACGCTGCCTTATATCTGGGTGCAGCTGGACCAGAATCGCTTTCGCGATGATTCCATTGGCCGCACTACCGGTACTACCGGCAGTGACCGCATCTCCTTTGCCGGCATGCGCCTGGAACAACATGCGGCGGAAAGGGAGTTTGGCTTCGAGATTCAACGCGTCGCGCTGCGCAATGGCAATGCGCTGGATTACACCATCAATGGCACCATGATGCGTATTGATCTGGCCACGCCACTACGCAGTGGCCAGTCAGTCACCTTTGAAATTGACTGGGAACATAACATCACCGATTCCGACATCATGGGGGGGCGTGGTGGCTATGAACATTTTCGCGACAGCGATACCTACCAGTTTGCCCTGGCCCAGTGGTATCCCCGTGTCGCCGCCTACACCGACTACAATGGCTGGGTGAACAAGCAGTTTATCGGTCGCGGTGAATTTACCCTGGAATTTGGCGACTTCGATGTGTCTCTTACCGTGCCTGCTGATCATATCGTTGCCTCTACCGGCGTACTGCAGAATCCCAACCAGGTACTTACTGCGCAACAGCGGGATCGCCTTGACCAGGCGCGCGAATCAGACACCCCTGTGTTCATCGTTACCCCCGAGGAAGCTGAAGCCAATCAGGAAGAAGGCACTGATGAGATGGTGACCTGGCGCTTTGAAGCGGAAAATGTGCGTGACTTCGCCTGGGCCAGTTCCCGTAAATACATCTGGGATGCCATGACCCATGTCCAGGAAGGTGCTGAACATGAAGAAGTGCTGGCGATGTCCTTTTATCCACCGGAAGCCGAACCCCTGTGGTCACAATACTCAACCCATTCAGTGGCTCACACCATGGATGTGTATTCGAAGTTTTCCTTTGACTACCCCTACCCGGTGGCTATTTCCGTGAATGCCTGGGAATCCGGCGGCATGGAATACCCGATGATTACCTTTAATGGTTACCGTCCGGTGGAGGATGAAGACACCGGTGAGCGCACCTATTCACGGCGTGCCAAATACGGGCTGATCTCGGTGGTTATCCACGAGATTGGTCATATCTACTTTCCCATGACGGTTAACTCTGACGAAAGACAATGGACCTGGATGGATGAGGGTGTGAATACCTTTCTGCAGTTTCTGGCCGAACGTGAATGGGAAGATGACTATCCTTCCAGACGCGGCGACCCGAAAAACATCGTCGATTACATGCTCTCGGAAAATCAGGTACCGATCATGACCAACTCAGAATCGATTCTGCAGTTCGGCAACAATGCCTATGCCAAACCGGCAACGGCACTGGTCGTGCTGCGGGAAACGGTGATGGGACGCGGCCTGTTTGATTTCGCTTTCAAGGAGTACAGCGAACGCTGGATGTTTAAACGCCCCACACCCAGTGATTTATTCCGCACCCTTGAGGATGCTTCCGCAGTCGATCTGGACTGGTTTTTCCGCGGCTGGTTTTACTCCACCGATCATGTGGATATCGCTCTGAATGATATCCGTGAATATAAAGTCTCCACCCAGGATCCGGAGATCGAGTTTCCCCTGAACAAAGAAGACGCCGATGAAGAGCCTGAATCGCTGACGCAACTACGAAATTCAGACATTGAAAAACGCGTGGATCGCTTTCCTGAACTGAATGACTTTTATAATGAAAACGATGAGTTTACCGTGTCCAACAAGGACCGAAATGACTACACCAGTTTCCGTGATGGTCTGGAAGACTGGGAACTGGAAGTTCTGGACAAGGCCATTGCCGATGGCTCACTGATCTACTTCCTGGATTTCGAAAATATTGGCGGCCTGGTCATGCCCATACCACTGCAGATCAACTATGCCGACGGCAGCACAGAAAACAAAATGATTCCGGCAGAAATCTGGCGCTACGATTCCCATGCGGTCACGCATACGCTGATTACACAGAAGGAAATCGACTCTGTTGAGGTCGATCCCATGCAACAGATCGCCGATGCTGATACCGGCAATAACAAATTGCCACGGGAAATCCAGCGCTCCCGTATCGAGCTGTATAAAGGTGACAGCAAACAGCGGGATCTGATGGCGGATATGCTGGTGCAACTGAAATCCGCAGAGACCGGCGATGATGAAGAAACCTCTGCCGATCTGCCGCTGGAAGAAGCTGGCGAGTAAACAAACCGTGCTATTTCCCATTCTGTTGAATATCAGCAACTGTAAACCACGGTTGCTGATATCACATTCCCGGCTCAGCGAGACTATTTTGAAACGTACGTTTTTATACATTCTTTACAGCTTGCTGTTAATCCCTCTCGGTACGCAAGCCCATCGCGAAAAAACCGTACTCACCACTATTACCTGTAACGAACGCACCGAACTGCTGGAAATCGTGCACCGCACTTTTGCTCATGATGTGGAGCATACACTGGGCAATCACCTGCAGGCCCAGGGTGGCCTTGACAACCTCGAAGCCCAGGCACGAATCAGCATAGAATTGAGCAACAGCTTTATGCTCTGGGACAGCAAAGGTAAAAAAATTCCGCTAACGCTGGTAGGTGGAGAACTGGAAGCGGAATATTTTTTTATTTACCAGGAAGCACCCTGCTCTGCGCTTACCGAAATCACCAGTGTGCGCCATGAAATGCTACGCAACTACTGGCCGGACATGACCAATTATCTTAATGTCTATTTTGCTCCTGACGCAGGCACCCTTACGCGCTCGCTGATTTTTGCCAGCGATTCCGGTATTCAATCCTTCTAGATTTTTTTGTCGCCAAAAAAATTATTTCAGAATTAAATGACCGAAACATGCCGGCACATGAAAGTTTGGCGTGTTACCACTTAAGGTGGGACTCCAGGCCAGAAAAGCGCAGGATTCTGCAGTACACGACCATGATGATGTCGGGTCATGGGATTGCAGAGAGACAATGCGAAAAAAATTTAGTCGATAGTGCTCCTGCAAGCTTCCCAATAGAGACAGGGGAATCAGTATCTTTCCGTGCCAGGAATTTTCTCCTTTAACTACCGACGTCTGAATGCCGGCATCGCGGCCAGCAAATATATCCACAGTATTATTGCTACCGGTGCCATTCAGGTTTGTCACCCAGGCAGAAAACAATGCACCATTGGGATTTAACTCAATTTCCAGATAGCGCATTGGTGTTTCTGCCCCTGCAGAAATGAATACTTCAAACACTTCCTGATTCCACATGGCGGAATTGTCATCGGTGTAAGTGTTCTGCTCAAGATAGCGATCGTTCAGCAACGCAATTTCCACTAGTAGTGCCTGCGGCTTTTTTTGAAAGCCAAGGCAAACTTTGCAAGGAAACGACTTTGCTTGAGCGCCGTTTGTTGTGATTGAAAAGGGACCAATATCTTTTGGCGGTATGGCGTCTGAAAGAGTGACAGATAAATTGTTTACTGGCTTGTTCATGATGCTTTCAATTCTTCCAGTGCTTCCACAACAACTAATCGACTCTTTTTTTATAAATCAACGTTAATTGTATCTCTATATGGGCAAAAAGCGCATAATGAATAGTGAATAGTGAATAGTGAATAGTGAATAGTGAATAGTGTGAGACGTTCCCATAAATGATGTTTCACCAAGGAAATCAACCTGACAGCAATGAGCAAAGCAGCTTCACACGCCCTCCTTATCTATGATGGCAGATCTTTTATCGGAGCCAATGAATCCGCACTCAAACTGTTTCAGTTTACCACCTATGACGAGTTCAAAAATCGTCCGCTAAACTCCCTTAATCCGCCTAATCAGGCAGATGGTAAAGACTCTATAAGCTCGCTTAGGACAAAAATTGATCTTGTCTACAGGGACGGTGAATGTGACTTTCCCTGGATCTATATCCGCAGCAATGGCGATACCTTTTATGCCCGGGTAAAACTCAGCCTGATTCACTTACATGAGCAGGAAGTGATTGAATTTTTTATTAAGGAAACCGGCAAGGACAAGGTAAACACGGACCTATCGGAACTGAACTTCTTCAAGCATATGCTTCAGGAAAATGCGGAGGAATATAGAGACGGCCTTGTTGATACCATCGGTGCCTTTGCCAAATTAGTCGAGGCAAGAGACCCCTATACGTTTGGCCATCAATCCAGAGTGTCACAACTGGCCGTCGCTATTAGCGAAGAGATGGAGCAGGGTGCGTCTTTTGCGGAAGGCGTCAGGCTGGGTGCCCTGATCCATGATATTGGCAAAATTCATATCCCCGCCGAAATTTTGACCAAACCAACAAAACTGTCTGATCTGGAGTACGACCTGATCAAGGGCCATGCCAAAGTGGGCTATAACATTCTTAAAAATGTTCGTTTCCCCTGGCCAATAGCAAAGATAGCTTTACAGCACCATGAACGCATGGATGGCAGTGGTTATCCCAACGGCCTGAAAGGCAAAGCAATATGTCTGGAAGCGAGAATCGTCGCGGTCGCCGATGTAGTGGAAGCGATTTCCAGCTTTCGCCCCTACCGGCCCGCCCTGGGGAATGAGGTGGCACTCAAGGAAATTTCCGTTAATAGCGGAACGCTATTTGATGCCACGGTGGTGAAGGCCTGTCTCAAGGTGTTTAATGAGAATGGCTTTACTTTTATTGAGTAATACTAAAGTGAGTAAACAAAGAAGAACGTACAAAAACGGCAAAGGCGGAGATTGGAATGAGCGAAGACATAGATAAACTATATGCCCGCATGACCGAACTGGAAACAGAAGTTGGCAACTTACGTGAAGGCTATATCATCGTAAACAAGCGCTATTCTGAATCCCTGGCCTCATTGAAAGAGCTTACAGCGTACGCCACTGAGGCCGCTAATCGCTCCGCAAAAGCCGCTGAATTCGCACTCATGGCAGCGGAAATGTCTACCATCGCCGCAAGAGAAGCCGCCGACCATTCGGTGATCTCTGCTGCGGTGAATGCGGCAGATGCAGCGCTGGCCTCGGCACAGGCCGCAACGGAAGCCGCCGCGGCTGCTGCTGCCGCCTCATCCTTGGCGGCCTCCGCCGCGTTGCACCAGGCTGAAGAATCGGCAAAGCAATCTGTGGCAATGGCGGCTGCAGCGTCAGAAGTAGCAGCAAAGGCTGCTGCAGAAGCCGTTAAATTGGCCCGGGAAGCAGCCAGTTTCAAGAATAAAAAAGAAGAGAAATAAACACCAAGATTGCCTTGCTCAAATACTTCCGCACGGGAGTTTTACCCTGAGCAGATCTATTTCCTGCGTTCCTTTCTTACAGGAATATTCTTTCCTGTAAGCTTTTACCACTCTCTCTAACTAATTATTGGCTGAGTCTGTTTATTTATTACAGATTCGCTATGATCTTTCTTTTTATAGACATCACTTAAATCGACAGAGAGAAGCAATGGACTATCGTTATATAGGCAAAAGTGGCCTGCGGGTCAGCCCCATCTGCATGGGCACCATGAGTTTTGGCAGTTGGAGCAACAAGGCCGAAGCCTTTCGTATTCTGGACAAAAGCTATGAACGCGGCATCAATTTTTTTGATACCGCCGAGATCTACCCGGTGCCACCTGATCCTGCAACCATTGGCCTGACGGAAGAAATTGTTGGCGAATGGTTGCGCACCAAATCCAGGGATTCGCTGATTATTGCCACCAAGGTCACCGGAGCGGCTTCCGGCTGGATGGTACCCGTGGTGCGCCATGGCCTGACAGCACTGGATCGCCATCATATCGAGACAGCGGTGGAAGGCAGTTTACGTCGCCTCAACACGGACTATATTGATCTGTACCAGGTTCACTGGCCTGATCCTATTACTCCCATACTGGAAACCATGGATGCCCTGGATCGGCTGGTGCAAGCTGGCAAGGTTCGCTACCTGGGCACCTCCAATGAGAACGCCTATGGCCTGACCAAAAGTAATACCATTGCCGATTACGAAGGCATGGCACGATTTCAGTCTATTCAGAACAATTTCTCCCTTTTAAACCGGCGTTTCCTGGACGAACTGGCCAACGTCTGTCGCCGCGAGAATGTCTCCCTGCTGCCCTACTCACCTATAGGCGGTGGCGTGTTGAGCGGAAAATACAATGATGACCAGATACCCGAAAACGCCCGCTTCTCAGACTATCTGAGTGCCGAAGATCCACGTCAGCGCGCCATGGCGGAACGCTTTGTGAATGCCGGTACACTGGCCTCCACTGCCCGCTATGCCGACATTGCCAAACAGGCCGGGCTGTCGCCGGTGACGCTGGCCACCGCCTGGAGCATGCAGTTTGATTTTGTCGCCTCTACCATCATTGGTGCCCGCTCCGCCGAACAGCTGGACGACAGTCTGGCGGCCTTTGATGTGACCCTGAGTGATGAGGTGCTGAAACAGTGTGATGCTGTCCATCAGGAGTTTCTGTACCCCATGGGCTAGGCGCGGGCCTTGGCTTGAAGTGAGCAAAGCTTGCTGACTAATCTCCAGGCACCCTGTTAATAAAAACTTTCGTATTTATGAAAGGAATTTGCCCGAAATCAAGTCTTGATAAGCGGCTTGTTATTAGCATAAACAATTAGGGATGCTGGAAAGCTGTGCCAAGGTCTTTTTTGGATTATTGAAGGAGAATCATGAAAAAACTTACTGTAAAGAAGCCGGCACTCAACTGGAAAACGCCTTTTCTTGTTTCACTTCTGGGATTAATGGCGGCCTGTACTCCCATCGAAAGGCAGCCACGCATTGAAAGAACCATGGGAGTTTCCGCCGGACCTGAGAATGTCTTCAGTCAACCAGTTGGTGAAATTGTTCCTCAGCTCGCCAATGCCACCGCGACCGGCACCAACGGACGCGTAGGTAGTGAAATGGTGTTCTGGGGATATAAGCTGCAAAACAACAGTGACGTGAATTTGTTTGCCTGCGCCATGCTGGATGATGTGGATTGTGATGAAAGAATCGCTAAAATCTGCCCCGCTGGTGGTCAGGAGCAGGCGCGCGTGTATGAGCCTGGTACCGTCAGGCACATCAATTGTCGCCCAATAGGAGTAGCCGCACCGGGCGATCTGCTGCCCAACTGTGAAGACTATGACAGAAGCTATGACCTGATGGTCGGCTTGATGCAGTGCCGGTAAATCCGGCTTACGCAGTCCGATTATTGCCGGGGTCCTGAATGGTTTGGAACTCTTCAGGGCCCAGGGCTTTTTTTGATTGATAGATTTGTAGGTTTATAGGTTGATAGCCGGTGACGGAATATCCCTTACGAGCACCAACTTTCCCCTCCAACTTCCCCCTCCAACTCCCCCTGACCCGGCCTGTGCCCTGGTTAAATTTAAAAGTCCGCATTGCAGCAATTATGGACATAATGATTTTAGCTGTTTACTCTGAGCCTCTCAGTATAAGAATTAAAAAACTCATTATGAAACCTGGCTGTTTTGCAAATCGGGGAAAGGGACTTCTATTCATACTTTGCTTGGCACTTAACACGCCAGCGCTGGCTAATGTTCAGCTCACTGCCCAGCAAACTGCAGCCTTGAGCGGTCTGTGTAACGGCTCGGCAAGCGGATTAGCGGCGACCAAATCCCAGCTGGGAGTTATGGCTTTTGGTGATGGAAAAACCGATCCCGCCCACGAAGCCTTACCCACCAGCATTCGGGCGAACTCCTTTGCTGATGCAGGCCTTATCCTCTGCCTTGATTACCATGAAACTGAAATTGACCAATGTAATTACTGGTTATTCAATGTGCCACGAGTGAGGATCGATATCGAGGCCCGACTGATATCGGTGAGGTCTCCTGCAAACGCCATCAGTTCCATGAGCATGAATGGTCAGGAGCCACCCAGCTGTAATCTGGCTGGCATTATTACCAGCAGGACTAAAAAAATCAGTGGCGAGGCCCCGGATGCCTCTGTCTTCATGGATTTTCTCGATGCCAGCGGCGCTAACCTGCATGACTCGGACAGTGATGGCCTGAGCAATATCCTTGAACATATCACCGGCACAGACCCCGAGGTATTCGATGAGGCAAATGTCACTTCGCAGATTACCGTCAACGGCAGCACCAGTCTGGAGGTGGTGGAATCGGAAAACGTCACGCTTACTCTTGACTTTGATCCAGGTAACTATAGCAATCAAACCGCCGACTATAGTGTCTGGATCAATAATGGTGATCAGGTCTTTTCCTATGTCCTTGGCAGCGGCTTCGAAGAAACTCCGCTGCCTGAAATCACAGTCAGGGGCAAAGCCAAAAAATTCCGCAATTTTCCGCTAACCACCTTGCCCACCTTTGGTAGTGGTGATTATCAACTGTATTTTTCTGTTGCTATCAATGGCGAGGTTATTACCGATTCTACTGCATTGTTGTCAGTAATAAGTAATGAATGGGTTTTTGAGGAAGTGACTTTACTTGCCGGGATTGACCACCAGCATGGATTTCTCCCCGAAGAAATTGTGCTCAGAGAGGAGTTATCACTTTTGGTTGCAGGGGTAGCTGCAGGTGATTATGACAGGGATGGCTGGGTAGATTTGTATTTCACACAGGGGGACATTGGTAAAAACCTGCTCTACCGCAACCTCGGAGATGGCACTTTTGAAGAAGTCGCTGACATTGCCGGTGTAGCTGTTGCAGCCCCGTTGAATGTTTTTGAGGATGATAATCTGGCGCAAAATTCCGGCGCCACTTTTGCCGATTACGACGGTGATGGCTGGCTCGATCTCCTGGTGATGGGAATTAATGACTCCAACCAGCCTATTCTGTTTCGCAACAACCGGGACGGGACATTTTCAGATGTCACAATCCAGTCAAAAATTCCCAAAATGTTCCAGAGCATGAGTGCCAGCTTTGCTGACTACGACAAAGATGGTGATCTTGATTTCAACATCACTCACTGGACCAATAATGGACAACAAAAACGTCTGTTCAGACAAAACAGTGATAACAGCTTTACCGATGTCTCTGAAGCGGCAGGATTGGAAAGTGTCATCATCAATGGCTTTACCGGTAATTTTGCCGATATTGATAATGATGGCTGGCTTGACCTCTTGATAGCTGCTGATTTTGGTACCAGCCAGGTATTTATAAATAATACTGACGGCACTTTTTCAGTGGCAACCGGCCCGGAAATTACTGACGACCTTGGCATGGGGGCTGCGGTCGGTGATTATGACAACGATGGTGATCTGGACTGGTTTGTAACCAGTGTTTATGACTATACAAATGATTTCCCCGAAGTAGACGGAAATCGATTCTATAGAAATGATGGCGATGGCACTTTCACCGATATCACCAGCAAGGCTCGAACCCGTGACGGTGGCTGGGGCTGGGGCACCTGTTTTGCTGATTTCAACAACGATGGTCACCTTGATCTTTTTCAGACCAATGGCTGGACAGGAATTAATAACTCCGACTTTAGTATCTATCTTGAAGACAAGGCTCTGCTCTATGTCAATCTGCAGGATGGTTCATTCAGCAATCAGGCTGAGCTCAGGAAGGTAGATGATGCCGACCAGGGTCGAGGAGTTGTCTGTTTTGACTATGACCGCGATGGCGATATCGATATTCTGGTGGCCAATAATCGCGGCCGTCCCCGCTTGTATGAAAACCGCGGCCTTTTTGGGCAGCACTGGCTCAATGTCAGACTGGAAGGCGAAGAGAAGAATACTGAAGCAATAGGCGCCAGGGTTTATCTCACGGCCAATGGCATAACCCAGATGCGCGAACTCAGAGCCGGCAATAATTTTATGTCACAAAACCCGGTAATCGCACATTTTGGGCTGGGTCCAAGCGATATTGCAGAAGAGATTCGTGTAGTGTGGCCGTCCGGCCGTGAAGTAATACTTGAGGATATAAGCGCTGATCAGACTTTGCTTATAACTCCTGAGTAATCAAGTCGAAGACAATAATCAGGGATTGCCGGAGAAATATGCCTGGGCTTTCGAGAAGGCATCCTGACCAATGGTAATACCTATCAAACGTCCGGGGATGTCATCCATGGGAGGATGAATACCCCCCCATATCCTGGAAAGACTGGTCTGGTCGGAAGCATCCTGATAAGTCGCCCACTGCAACACCACATCCACTGAAGGACCCTGTTCAAATACCAGGAATTCGTTTTTTGGCGCAACAAATTCACCCAGGCCGCCCGGAAAGTATGGACTGCCAGTAAACAGGGTCATCACTTCAGCTGCCGCTCTTGAAAAAGTGCTGTGCCCGGACAAATAGCCAGCGAATGGTGGAGACACGAAAGTCGGACGCTGATAGGGCCACCAGTTTTCCGCCAGAATCCACCCCACGCCGGCATAATCAGTTTCAGGATCTTCAACAAAGTCAGGGCCGCGCCAGGTAAACAGTTTGAGTTTGCCAATATGCTCACCATTTTCCCCCGCCAGTGCATCATCAGTATCCACCAGCTCGATAAGGCCTTCAACCAAGCCCAGCCCTTTTGGATCATAACCGGGTAGATCCGGGGAAGTACGCTGACCCAGCTCAGCCATATGGCGAATCGCTGACACCGGCCGGGAAGAATCGTAATAACCTTTGATTCCCCAGGCTGTGACCGCAGAATCATGCATGGCGCCACCAAGCACAAAGTAACCTTTCACATCCCATTCCAGATCGCTGACCATTGCGTCGCTGCCAGCAATACGTTTCTCCAACAGGGGATCATCTGTCACATGATTAAAAATAGTAAACCAGTGCCCGGGCGGGGTTTCCGAATCCGGACCATCTGCCCAGAACTCTGCCAGCACGCGAGCATAATCGCCTCTGGGAACCAGTTGTGACTGGTAGGGTTCACCAGTCACAGGATTTAACCTGTGACCGGAAGAAGGATCACCACCATTTACCTGATCAAAGAACCGGGTCATCTGGTCCTGATTGACTGGATAGTCGTTAACCCGATCAAGGTTGCCGGAAGCCGCCGGCGAGATGTCCCACAACACGCCATCATCGGGATCAAGGTGGGAAGACCAGTGTACGACGGTTTCGAAATTCCATTGGAAAATGGCTTGCTCATCTTCCTCTTTTAATAAGGCCTGACTGCCGGGATCATGATAAACCTGCCACTGGGCACCATCACGCTCATAAATAGTCAGATCAGATTCATCCAGAGCAAAGGCATTTACTGATCCCCATTCCGGGCTAACGAATTCCGGCGTGGATTGACTGAATATATTGCCACTTTGATCCCGAAAAATCTCAAAGGAAAGTGGCTGCCAACGATCCGGATCAATCAGCGTGGTATTACCAGAACGCTCTGGAAACATCGGCTCATTAACCGGCTCATAAACAAGAGAAGCATAATCATTGGCTTCATTAGCCCCGTCCATCAGGCCGTAGTCGATGACACATTGCGCTATATAGTTGCCTAGCGCTGCCGCGGACCCCTGACTATAGTCAGTCGAATCAAATTCCGAATCCAATCCTGATAACAACATCAGGTCTTCGTATATACCCATTACACTGTCAGCATCAGGGGCGTCGGCAAAGCGATGCTTGAGTAATTGATAGGCGGCATAACTAATGGCTTTACGCTGCGCATCCAGTTTGTCCTGCGGCGCACTGAAACCAACAAAATTACAGGTAAAACCATGCAGATTTTGCCCCAGCAGATAGTTGCCTGCAGCGCCCTGCTCTATCACTGCCCAGGCGTCATACATGGCCACTGCAGTATGGAAAAGGTTGCGCGCATGCACGGTTGGTCGGGCCAGGTCACCGCGAATACTTTCCAATAGAGCTTCGTTCCAGATGCGGGCCGCCGAGTGATCAAGGTCATAACGCAGGCGCCTGGCAGCAATCACAGAAAAAGTATACTCATCGGTCGATGAATCCAGCGATACATCCATGACCACATCGGCAAAGGCAACACCATTGCTAAATTTCACCAAGGGTAAAACCAGGCCTTGTTCATTATCAAAATAAGGCATCTTTGCCAACTCATGAGCCACGGAACTAAAGCTGGCAAGAATAAATTGTGGGCGGACAGCTTCTGGATCGAAAACCAAACAGACATCATAGATAGTGTCATCTTTGGTTACTTGCATTGGGAAACACAACTCTCCACTGCCAAGATTAAACTGCGCTACGGCCACCTCTCTTTCCTGAGCCGATAAGCTGCCACTCAGAAATAATCCTGCCAAAAAGGTCAGTGGAAATTTAAGATGCCTGTTCAGCATTACAGTTTCTTCAAAGCTTCATAAAAGTTGATTGAAATTTTGTGGCTAGCTTTTATTAAAAAAAAAAAACCAGTACGGATAAACTATTATTATTTTTTCATTCATAGCAGATAAAGATATTGACAGATTCAGCGTTTAATTTCGTCCATTCTGGTAAAAATATTCAAAAAAACCTGCGCCATTTCACCGACAACCAATTGCAAACCAACCAACTATTCAAAAGACTATTCCCTGATAATTTGTTAAACCCTTACCACTTACATGATTGAACTGAAAAAAGCGCTACTATATACTGATATTCCAGACTTATGGGCTTGCAAAGACCCCGTCAAAATAAAAATGCAATCCATGTTTATCCAACGAACATAATAAAGAACCTGAACATGATATCACCCAGCGGACTGGTCAAAGGATTGCTCCTGGCAATTCTCTCTTCTCACTGCCTGAGCGCACAAGCCCAGGAAACTGAATTTACCGATTGCCGATCCATTACAGATCGCCAGGCGCGCTATGCTTGTTATGACCGCATTGAGGCCAGTGAAAACAGGGGAGTCGTTGAACTTGATAAACCAGCTCCCCGCGCAAATCCTGACAATTTACCCGTAATCAGTTTGCCCTCGAGAAACCGCGAGCTTGTCAGTGACACCCCTGCTGCGGAAAGTCAGCAGGGCAGTGACCAGGACAACAGTAAGCAAGAAATAGAGGATTTTGGCCGCAACACAGCGTCTGGCAATTCATCGAGAATAGTGGAGGGAGATGAGGGTCAGAAAGAACTGATAGATACCATTGCCTCTATCAGGCCGCTCGGCCAGGGTTTGTCAGTCATTACCTTATCCAATGGTCAGAAATGGCAGCAGATGATCACCAAGCGCTATTTCCTGAAAGAAGGCGAAGAAGTCAGAATTTACCCAACGATCTGGGGCAGCTCTTACCGCCTGACGTCAGAACGATTGGGTGGATTTATTCAGGTCAAACGCGTGAATTAATTTTTTGCAGCAGGTATTTACTCTTTTCTCCTCCACTGTACTCTCTACTAAGACATGTCCAGCCTTTAATCCATACCCATGCCCTGATGGCTTTTATCTTTGAAAATCATGCTGTTATAGCTGGCCACCTGCATTCTTCATAACTCCCGGACAGCAGCATTCGCTTCCACATTTTTTACAAAAAAATAATTCCGTGTGAGCAGTTTTCCATCATTAATTGGCGGTGAATTAATTCACGTTCCGCACACTTGCTTCCTCTTTTGCCTCACCATGGCCATCAAACATATCAACCATTCTCAAGATTGGGCAACAAGTCCTTGATAATATGGATTTATTTTATTCCCGTTAATTCTGTCTGGCAGACCGGATATTGAGGGTTATCAATTGACTTTAAAGGCTTTGATGCCTTATCTTAGCTAGTGCTGACAAGCTCGAAGTAGTTGTTGGCCTCATTTAGGGGGTGAGCATCGTTTTTATTTCTTGCACTTTTCAGCATTACTAAAATTAATTTTTGTAATCCTAAAAAATAATGAAGGGGAGTAACATGTCTAAGAATCCTAATCTAGGACGCTCTCTTCTGTCTGCATCTATTGCAACCGCTATCAGTGCCATGGCACTGACTGGTCTTGCTACCAGTGCCTATGCACAAGATGAAGAACTGGAAGAGATTGTCGTAACAGGTTCGCGAATTGTTCGTCGCGACCTGGATTCGAACAGCCCGATCACTACGGTCGACAGGGCTGACTTTGAAACACAGACAGGCTTGAACATTGAGTCTTATCTAAACCAATTACCTGAATACAATCCTGCATCATCACCTGTTACGACTCAGGGCGACGTTCAGATTACTCCGGTTAACTCTGTCGGTATCGCGTCTATCTCACTGCGTGGTTTTGGTCCGAACCGAAGCCTGGTGCTGGTCAACGGCAAACGTCCTACACCAATTAATGCCTTGATGGTTACTGACGTGAATGGTGTTCCTTCCGCTCTGGTTGAGCGTGTTGAAACCATTACCGGTGGTGCTTCCGCGGTATACGGTGCTGACGCCATTGGTGGTGTAACCAACTTCATTCTGCGTGATGACTTCGAAGGTTTCGAAGTGGACACCCAGTACGGTGTTCAGGATGCCAACGACGGTGACGAATACCGTGTTTCCGCCATCATGGGCGGCAACTTCGCCGATGGCCGCGGAAACGTGGTAATGGGCATGGAAAACTATGTCCGAAAGGAAGCCCTGCAGAGAAATCGTGATATTTACACGGACTTCTGGACGGACCCACAAACTGCAGGCTCGTTCTTCTTCCTGCAGGGTGTTAACTCCGGTGGTTTTATTTTTCCAAACTACCCCAGCATTAATTCACTGTCAGCACTTTATGGCGGCACTGATCCACGCTCCTTCTTTGGATCGTTTGGTCCTAACCCTGGCAACATGAACTTCAACCCTGACGGGACAATCTTTACCTCAGGCAATGCTGTTGGTGAGTCCAGGGCTAAAATTCCGACCACTGGTCTGGACTATGCCCAGCGCACGGTTAACAATAATCAGGATCCTTCCGGTACTACTACCAACTCAGTACTGAAGTGGAATAATACGCAGGCTTTTGCTGCAGCGCCTCAGGAACGCTGGTCTTTCTTTGCCTCTGGCAAATTTGACCTGACTGATCGTGTTACTGCGTTTGCCCGTACCACCTTTGCGTCAAGCGAGACTGAAACCCTGTTATTCGGCACCAATGCTATTAGTGGCTGGGAAACTCAGGTTAGCTATAATCCGACTACAGACAGCCCGGTCGATCCTACCCTGGATTATTCCGATCCGGCCGTACTGAGCGCAATTGCTGCCAATCCAGGGGCTTTCCCAAATCCAAACTTCATTCCTACTGGTTCGCCTGGCGCACAGTTCCCTGTGCCTCCTGAATTCGCCCTGATGCTGAATTCACGGCCTGACCCAAGTGGTGTCTGGCAGCCAAACTGGAATCCGCTGACCAGTTTGCCACCTCGAAGCACGTTTAATACCAACGAGGTATGGCAGTTTGAAGCAGGTCTGGATATTGATATCCCCTTCAAGGACTGGACCGGTGAGCTTTACTATTCACATGGTCAATCAGCCACTTACAACAATGCTGCAGGTAACCTGTCGCTGACTCGTTACCGAACAATAACCAACTATCCTGACTATGGTCGTGGTGCCTCCGGCACTGGTAACCAGTTTTATGCAGTTGGCACCAACATCAATGATGCCGAGATTCGAAGAGCCGTACGTCCACAGTTCGGTGTGGGTGACTTCACTTGTGAAAGCGGTTTCTATGACACCTTCTTTGGGGGCGACCAGCCTCTGTCTGAAGACTGTTTCAATGCGGTGAATGCCAACCTGCAGACCCGTACCCAGAATCAGCAGGACATCATTGAAATCAATATTCAGGGTTCCCTGATTGAACTGCCTGCCGGTGAAGCCCGCTTCGCGGCCGGTTATCAGGATCGTGATAACGCAGCACAGTTTGTACCGGATATACTGCAGTCCCAGGACTCCTTTACCGATCAGGTAATTGGTGTTTATCCAACAGGTTATCTGGATGCCAGCACTTCGGTAAAAGACTACTATGTTGAAGCTCTGGTGCCTGTCATCGCCGATGTTCCAGGCATTCAGATGCTGGAACTGGAACTGGGTGCCCGTTTCTCCGACTACAACGAAGTGGACGAAGAGACTACCTGGAAAGCGCTGGCTAACTGGCAGATCAATGACTGGGCTCGATTCCGTGGTGGCTTTAACCGTGCAACACGAGCGCCCAATCTGGGTGAGCTGTTCCTGAATCCTCAGGAAGTCTTTACCGGTGGTGGCAACTTTGGTGATCCATGTTCGCCTCGCGCCAATGCCCCTTATGGCGCCGGTGGTACCACGCTGGCGACTGACCCGGTTATTGCCGATAACGAACAGCCACCAGCACTGGCTTCCGGTCAGACACAGGCCGGCGCTGATAGCGCTCTGCTGATCTGTCAGGCATTGATGGGTGGCCCAGGTAGTGATGGTGTAACCCAGTACTACAACAATGGCAACGACTTCCAGAACCAGGGTGGTGGCGGCGGTTTTGCCTGGGTACTGCAGCAGGGTAACCGTTCATTGACTTCCGAAACTGCCGATACCTGGACTGCAGGTGCGGTGATCCGGTCGCCATTCGATAACGCCTGGGCCCGTGGTCTGAATCTGTCTCTTGATTACTACAATGTAGAAATCAGTGATGCAATTCTGTTGAACTCCATCGACCAGTCAGCCTTTGGTTGTTATGGCTCTGTAATAGTAAGCACTCCAGCTGAAGCAGCAGCACAAGCTGCCAGCCCTGCCTGTCAGCTGGTTCCACGTGACCAGTTCAACGGTAATGCGCTGAATACACTGTTGTCTTACTCTAACAATGCCACTATCGAAACTTCCGGTTTGGACGTGGGTATCAACTGGTTCGGTGACCTGAACGAGCTGTTCGGTTTAACTGGTAATCTGGGTCTTAGCCTGAATGCCACTATCCTGAATGAGTACGTTACCAAACAGTCCGCTGCGGCATTTGACGTAGAAACTGACTGGAAAGGCTCTCTGGGTCCAAACCTGCAGGGCACCAATGGTGGTTCCTACGACTACAGACTCTTCGGTAACATCAGTTACATGAGAGACAACTGGAGCGTTACACTGCGCTGGCGTCATCTTCCCGGTGTTTACACTGCTGGCTTTGCACAGCAGATGGCAATCATCGAGAATAACGCTCGTGTTTCTGCCGGTGGCCAAGGTCTTATCCTGAGCTATACGCCAACCACTGAAATCGAAACTGACAGCTACAACATTTTCGATTTGGCGGCGAACTACACCATCAATGAAACCTTTACGCTGCGTGCAGGTATTACCAACCTGTTCGACGAAGAGCCACCCAATGTGGGCAGCTCTGCAGGTTTCCCTGTTGGTACCGACCTGCAAGGTCAGTGTGGTGCGAATGCACCTGGATGTCAGAATCCTAACGGCTTCAGTCTTCCTGGTGTAGGCGGCTTCAACGGTGGTTACTATGACACCCTGGGTCGTCGTATGTTTATTGGACTGAAAGCGTCCTTCTAAACAGATCGATACCTGGCTAGTAGTTCACTAGCAACAAGAACGGCGGGCTTCATAGCCCGCCGTTTTTTTTGCCCGAATTAAAGTGAAATTTTAGAAACAGGAAAAGCATACCAACTATGGATTGTTTCCGGCAGGAGCAGTGAGTAACTAGACGCCCCCCCTTTTCTTGTTTTAAACTCGATAGAGCAACAAAATAAGAAAAATTATAAAAATAACAAAAAATATATAAATACTAGACGGAGGGCACATGCGTATTCTAACGAGATTGATTATTGCGGGTCTTTTAGCATCACCAGCTTTTTCCAATATCGGATTTTCACAGACTTTTGAAGACCCTGTTCCGGTAAGCGTCCAGGGAAGATTTATGCCCGGCTTTGGCACCGAAGCTATCGTCAAGGTCAGGTATACCGTTAAAGCAGACGGCAGCGTTGATGATGTGGAGATCATGGATTACGTCTCCAACCAGTTTCTGAATAATATGTTACGCGATACAGTACGCGGCTGGACATTCACACCCGGCACTGTCGATGGTGAGCCTGCAGACTTTCATAACCAGGAATGGTTATTTGCCCTGCGTATTGATCCTAATGCCCCCGCTACACCAGCACCCGGACCCGGCGGACGCGGTGCGTCTGGAGGAGATGCTGAGGAATCAGTACTACCGGTATTGGCAAATCAGGAAGAGATTCCTCTGGCTATGTCAGAAGAAATCAAGGAAGGCATCGTGGAAATCTATGCACTGATGGCACAGCGGGATCCGGATAAGG
>JAUHWU010000137.1 GCA_030427065.1 Gammaproteobacteria bacterium
CCATATATTTTGCTACAGGACTAAAAAGTTCATATCACTTTCGCCGGTCCTTGCCGGTAGCAAATGGAGATTAAACTATGCTGCGCATCGCGCTTTTCCTTGGTACCAACATCGCCATCATGGTGCTTATTTCACTGGTATTCCAGATATTCGGTTTCCAGGGCTTGCTGGCCGCAAACGGAGTCGATCTGAACCTTCAGGCCCTGCTGATGTTTTCAGCGGTAATAGGCTTTGCCGGTTCATTTATTTCCCTGCTGCTGTCAAAAACCATGGCCAAGCGAGGTATGGGGGTGCAGTTGATTGAGCAGCCGCGCACGGAATTTGAAAGCTGGCTTGTGCAAACAGTCAAAAAGCAGTCTCAACGAAGCGGCATTGGCATGCCCGAAGTCGGGATATTTAATCAGGCCGCGCCCAATGCATTCGCCACCGGGTGGAACAAGAACAATGCCCTGGTCGCGGTGAGTACCGGCCTTTGTGAAGCCATGAACCGGGATGAGATCGAAGCGGTGCTGGCCCATGAAGTCAGTCATGTCGCCAACGGTGATATGGTTACCATGACCCTGATACAGGGCGTGGTGAACACCTTTGTTGTGTTTCTGTCTCGAGTCATTGGCCATGTTGTGGATCGTGTGGTGTTCAAGGTGGAGCGCGGGTATGGCCCTGCTTATTTTATTGTATCCATTATTGTCCAGATCATTCTCGGTATTCTGGCCTCCATGATTGTGATGTGGTTTTCTCGCTGGCGGGAATATCGCGCGGATGCAGGGGGCGCCAACCTGGCAGGTCGTCAAGCCATGATCTCTGCGCTGAAACGACTGCAAAATTCACAGGAAGCCAGAATGCCTGATGAACTTGCCGCTTTTGGCATCAATACGGGAAAAGTGCAATCCATGTTTTCCAGCCACCCACCGCTGGAGAAGCGCATTCAAGCGCTGCAGAACAATCTCTGACAATAATACGCCAGTGATTGCAGGAAAAAAAAGGCGCATCAATGATGCGCCTTTTGGTCTTATCCTGCTGTGTCGGAATACTATTTAACGGGCGTTTTCCAACCTGCCGGCTTGATTGCCAATACCGAACAATTGATATTGTTGAGGATCTTCTCTGCGGTATTCCCCATAAAGAACCCTTTGATGCCGGATCTTCCTACCGTCCCCATAACCACCAGGTCGATACGCTTGCTTCTCACAAAGCGTGGAATAACGTTTTCGGGTTCACCCTTGATCAAATGAGTATCTGCACTACCAACTGCATATTCTCCAGCCAGCTCTTCGAGGTGAGTTTTTTCCACCTTGCGCATATCTCTGAGCATAGTGCTCAAAGACTTGTAAGCCGCCTGGACACCCTTGCGATTTTTCAGACGCTTCTCGGCAGCAACATGCCAGGCATGCAGAACGTGTAGCTTGCCCTTTTCCATTGATGCCAGGGAAGCGGCTAATTCCAAAATGGTACGGTCCATGTTCCTGTCGGTCTTGTCCTTGACACGCAAATCGACTGAAGCAAGAATTTTTGAATGGCTGATTTTCTTTCTGGGTTTCAGAATCAGCACCGGACATGGACACTTGCGTACCAGATTCATGTCCAGCGTTGAAAACAGCATGCCGGTGACGTGTGGTTTGCCGCTTGCCTTTACTACAAGGTCAAAACCTTCCTTCTCTACTGTTCTGACTATTTCAATGAAATCCTTGCCTTCACCAATAATTACCGGAATTGAAATAGTAGAGCCGCGGGGTTTGGCGGACTTGGCCAGAGCAACAAGTTCTTCCTTGCGAATTTTAAGTAACTGTCTCTGCAGACTGATCATGTCCATCGCCACATCAGTGATGGCGAAATTTTCAGCCGCTTCAACAACATCAATAACGCTGACCTTGGCCTTGATATCACGCGCCAGTTGCAGTGTTTTGGTGAGTGCGGTTTTTTCACCGGCCGTCCCGTCGGCGACGAAAAGTATCTTGTTAAATCTGTTCATAGTTTTCTCCTTGTTTACTGAACGCGAAATAAGTCGTAACCCGGATTATCGACACCATCATCACCTGTATTATTTTGAGGGAGAAAAACTTTATCGAGCAATCCGGTGCACATTAAACGCTTTTAACTGTGCATTCTGATATGTTGTAAATCAATAAAAACGCTAAATCCCCTAGCGCACTATAAAGAAAAAGAGATTCGCGTAATTAACGTCAATGAAAAAATAAAGCGTCCCTGGGAATATCAATCCTTATCCAGACTTTCCCTGATTATTTCCCAGGCTCTATCAATATCATCGATAAACTGGAATATCCCCAGATCTTCCCTGCTGATCATGCCTTCCTCAACCATCAAATCGAAATTAATCAGTTTTTCCCAGTAGTCCCTGCCAAACAGTAAAATCGGTAGTGGTTTTATTTTTCCGGTCTGTATCAGTGTGAGAGTTTCAAAGAGCTCATCCATGGTGCCATAACCCCCGGGAAAAGCGACCAATGCCCTGGCCCGCAGCATAAAGTGCATCTTGCGCATGGCAAAGTAATGAAACTGAAAACAAAGTGCCGGTGTGATATATGGATTGGGCTGCTGTTCATGTGGCAGAACAATATTCAGACCCACGGATTCAAAGCCGGCCTCACTGGCGCCCCGGTTTGCGGCTTCCATGATGCCCGGCCCGCCACCAGTGACAATATGTAATTGTGGACAATCATCACAACCTGATTGCTGGCTGACCAGTTGCGCAAGCTCACGTGCCTGTTCGTAATATCGCGCTTGACGAAGACCGGCTTCCGCTCTGGCAAGACCGGCACGCAGGTCGGAATCATCGGGGTTTTCTTCCAGAGCCAGTTTTGCTTTTTCCTGCTGAAGACGGGCCTGTGTCATGTCCTGCGTTCGGGCACTGCCAAATATAACGACGCTATGGTTGATGCCATGTTCTTTGAGCAGCAACTCCGGTTTGCTTAATTCAAGCAGGAAGCGTACCGGGCGCATTTCATCGCGCAGCAGAAAGTCCATATCATCATAGGCCAGTCGATAGGCCGGAGAGTTTATCTGTTCATTGGCAAACCTCTCACCTTTTAACTCAGGAGTTGCATAACGGCGTTCATCAGCCGCAGAATGAAAAAGGTGGCCGGGTTGTTTGCGTTTTGACATCAGCGTACCTCTATAAATCGTTTTTATTTTTACCGGCAATCATACATGATTCAATTTCAGCGTATTCTTGTATTGAGGATATTTGCGAGCAGAATTGTACCGGTTGAAGAGTAAAAGATGAAAAGGAGAGTTACACGTGTGCCGATTCCTTGCCTATAGCGGACCATCAACATTCATGCAGGCATTTCTGCTGGACAGCAGCTATTCACTGGTCAATCAGAGCAAACACGCCAGAATGCGTTACGAACCTGTTAATGGCGATGGCTTTGGTGTTGGTTGGTATCCATTACATGACGATCCTGTACCGGGCACCTTTGTGAGCATTGAGCCCGCCTGGAGCAACCGCAACCTCAGGGAAATCGCAACGAAAATTCCAACACGGCATTTTTTTGCCCATATTCGTGATGCCACTATTGGCATGCCGGTTTCACAGGCCAACTGTCATCCTTTCCAGGCAGGTTCCTACTTGTGGATGCACAATGGTCACCTTGAGGAATTTGATAAATGTAAACGCATGCTGATGGCGTCGCTTTCCGATTCCTCTTTCAATATGATCAAGGGCAATACCGACACCGAACACCTGTTTGCACTGTTTATGGACGAAGTGGACCACAAACAGGTCAGCGACAGCGGTAAACTGCTTGCAGCACTGACCAGAACCATCATACGCATCAATCAGATAAGGAAAGAGTCGGGCTGCGACTCGGAAGCGCACATGAATTTTGCCCTTTCCAACGGTGTCTGCTCACTTTATACCCGGCTTGGCATGCACAGCAAGGTGGCGCCGCCCACATTGCATTACCAACAGAAACAAGAGGAATTGATAGTCGCATCAGAACCCCTGTCTGATGACAGAGACTGGCAACAAGTAAATAATGGTGAGGTATTGATTCAGGAAACCGGCAAGCCAATGAGAATCGAAGTGCTGGCTATTTAACCGCTTGCTTTTTGCTTCAAGTCTGCAACTTTTATGTTTGGGTTTTCAACTTCGCATCAAGTGACTGCAAGCGTTGCACAGTGCCAATATCAGACCACTCCCCGGCATAATATTCTCCCCCGACTTTTCCCCTTGCCATGGCCTGCTTGAGTAATGGCACGATGGATTGCTTTCCGGCGGGAACACCTTCAAACAATGCGGGATGGTAAACAGCAATACCGCTGAACGTCAGTTTATCCTCGCCCTGGTGAGCTTCTCTGATTCTGCCATCTACCAAAACAAAGTCGCCTTCGGGATGATGTTCGGGATTATCTACCAGCACCAACCAGGCCAGCAGTGCTTTACCATCGACAAGTGGAAGTTTCTTAAACGAAAAATCAGTCCATATATCGGCATTAACACAGACAAAAGAATCAGAATCCGTGTTACTGGCCAGTAACGGCAGAGCCTGGATAATTCCACCTGCGGACTCCAGCGGCTCCTGCTCTCTGGACCAGGTGATACTGACCCCAACGGCCTCGCCATTACCCAGGGCTGCTTCCATTTTTTCACCAAGCCAGGCATGGTTAATAACCAGATCCGAAAAACCATTGTCAGCAAGCTTTTCAATCTGGTGAGCGATCAATGACTTGTCCCCGGCCTGCAGTAAAGGTTTAGGGGTGTGCAGTGTCAGTGGCCGCATGCGCTCGCCCTTGCCTGCTGCCAGTAGCATTGCTTTCATCATGCATCCCGTCTCCTGATAGCAGCATTGAGCTTTGTCACCAGAGTCGGGTAGATTTTTTTATCAAACCATCTTGCTTCTTCTACCAGCGCAGGATAATCCCCCATTACTTCCTTGATATAGGCAAGGGTTCTGGGAATATCCCCCAGGTATCCATTTTTCCCATCACGCAGATAGAGTCTTGAAAAAATTCCCACCGCTTTTAAATGCCGCTGTAATCCCATCAGATCAAAACGGTAAAAAAATTCATCAGACTCAATTGAATCAATAATACCGGCTGTCTTTGCCATCCGGGCATACTCTGATGCCCACTGCCTGATCATGGCTTTCGGCCAGATGATGTAGCAATCCTTGATCAGTGAAACCAGGTCATAGGTAAAAGGCCCAATAACGGCATCCTGGAAATCGATGATACCTGGCCCATCACCCTCCCGAACCATCAGATTGCGGGAATGAAAATCGCGATGAACACAAACCTGTGGCTGGGAAAGTGCCGATTCAATAAGCATTTCAAAAAGCTTTTCCAGAAGCCCATTGTCCTCTCGGGAAAGCTCCATGCCCATAATGCCTTCGCAAAACCACTCTCTAAACAAATTCATTTCGGCCAGTAACAAGGTGCCATCAAAAGGCGGCAACAAAATTTCACTTCCTTCCCTGATGCGCTGGATTTTTAGCAGGCTTTCAAAGGCCTGGCGATAGACAGCTCCGGCTCCAGCAAGATCGTCTTGCTGACGCAGCTCATCCAGTTTTTCCCACAACAGGGTATCGCCAAGGTAGGACAAACAAAGAAAACCTTGTTCATAATCCACGTCAAAAACTCTGGGGACATATAAACCCGCAGACAAAAATGACTGCGCTACCTGGACAAAGGTGCGGTTGTCTTCTTTATCCGGCGGTGCATCTACCAGTACATAGGTTTGTTTCTCTGGGGTGCTGACAAAATAACGTCGGAAACTGGCATCGCCAGTCAATGGTTTGAGTTTGGCCTGGGTATTGGTTTCGCCCAGAGAAGGCAAAATACCCTGAAACCAGGTTTGTAAATCTGCCTGACGTTTTTCCTGACGTTCTTTTTTTGATTTCATAACGGCCATTAAGCAACCCTGGTTGGTCAGTAACCTGCCCCCTGATTAATCAGAGGTTCCTAACAAACTTGTTTAGCAGGGCCATAAAAACTAGAATCTTTTGATGCCCAGCATTATGCCTATACATAGGGGAATTGAGAAGTGATCCCCAGATTCACCCCGCCACATCGACACAGGAAATTACTCTTAATTATAAGCCTTGCCGCAAGTTGTGCTGGGCCTTGTGTCGTCTCTGCACAACCTTCCCTGCTGCAAGAGGCGAGCGCTATCGACTGGGTCAGGATGGAAGATCTGAGTGCCGAGCAACGCGACTTATTGAAAGATGAATTGTCGGCCAATTGCTGTGGCCTGTATCTGCAACCAGAGCTGACTGCCATCAAGGGGGAACCCGGATCGGCCAATGTCTCAGCTGACTCGATTGAAGGTGAAAGTGGAAAGCAGCTTTCCCTTAAAGGCGATATTGAAATTCTTCAAAACGATATGAGTCTGCAAGCCGACAGCGCTATTTATGACAGTGCAACCGGGAATGCGGTGTTGCAGGGGAATATCAGGGTTCGCCAACCAGGCATGTTGCTGGTGGGCAGCGATGCCAGCGTGGAGAATGAAGGTGCTGTTACCAATATCAGCAATGCCAGCTATGTTCTGCATGAGGACAATATAAGGGGAAGTGCTGAAGTCATTGTCTATACCGATGCCGATGGCATTATCACTATCGACAACGGCCTGTTTACCCGTTGCGAACCCGGAGATAATTCCTGGGTAGTAGAAGCCAAAAGTATAGTGCTGAACCAGGCCACAGGCCGAGGACTGGCAAAAAACGTCAAAATGCGTGTGGGCAATGTGCCTGTGATCTACCTGCCAAGGCTTACCTTTCCCATAAACGACGAACGCGCCAGTGGATTCCTTGCGCCCACCTTCGGCTCCACCCGCGATGGCGGACTGGATGTTTCCGCTCCCTATTATCTCAACCTTGCACCCAATTATGATGCCACCCTGACCCCCCGTATCATGACAGATCGCGGCATCGTGCTGGGCATGGAAGGCAGATATCGCAGCAGACGCTCAACAAATCTCGTGCAGATGAATTACCTGCCCGGGGACAATCTTTATGATGAAGCAGAACGCCTGTTGCCTGACCCCGACTCACCTCCGGTTGCTGATCGCTGGCTACTAAACGTCGACCATACCAGCAGACTTTCCCGTAACTGGGCTGCACAGGTGGATTATCTGGCTGTGAGCGATGATGAATATTTTCAGGACCTGGGCAATACCGGACTGTCGACGACAGTACAGAGCTATCTTTCCCGTACCGGCACGGTCAGATACCGTAATAATGACTGGCGCTTTCGTGCCCAGGCTCTGAGCTTCCAGACTATTGATCCAACAATTCCGGAAGATCGTCAGCCCTATCAGCGCCTGCCAAGACTTAATCTGGATGGTGATTTTTCCAACGAACTTGGCTTTGAGTATGGCCTTCGTAGTGAGTACGTCCATTTCGACCGGGATCTTGACGTGGACAATCTCAGCGCCGGACAAATTGCCAGTGGCGTTCTGGTAACAGGACAGCGTCTAACCATAGAGCCCCAGGTCAGTTATCCCTGGTCCAACCCCGGTGCGTTTATAACGCCCAGTGCAAAATACAGCTATGCCTCCTATCAGCTGGATGACCCGGGCGGAGTCTTTAATGAAGATCAGTCACGGGGGATTTTTAGCGCCAGCCTGGACAGCGGTCTGATTTTTGAGCGGGAACTGGACTTTGCTTCAGACACCATGCTCCAGACCCTGGAGCCAAGACTGTTCTATCTCTACAACGAATATCAAGACCAGAGCGATATACCTGTTTTTGATAGTTCAAACATGACCTTCAGCTTTAACCAGTTGTTTCGCGATGACCGCTTCAGCGGCAAAGACAGGATCGGTGACGCCAATCAGCTTACCATGGCGCTAAGCTCCCGCATCCTCAATA
>JAUHWU010000138.1 GCA_030427065.1 Gammaproteobacteria bacterium
GTCGTAACAACAAGCAAAACGACCAGAAGAGACAGGCATGTCTGCAAACTATTCATAGGAAAAAGTGCTGATGATAAATTCACAGTACTATTGAGCTGCTTCAGCTTCGGCGCGCGAGGTATATCCCTGTTTCACCCATTCTTCCCAGTGAGGACTTGGACCACAGCCACCATCATTGGGAGAGTAGAAAGTTCCCTCTGCATCGATGATATACCCCAACGCGCCACCAGGGCGGCCGTCATGGAGTGGACAATAGACCACACTTACTGTCTGCCCGGGCTGAAAGGTGTAACCATTCATGCCGGGAGAACGGGACATGACTGCTGGCGGTGCGGCACCTTCCATACTGTAAAGTGTGCCATCCTCGGTTTCCATGTAAAGGGCAATATGGGGGCTGTTAAATGCCCAGCGTCTTACTGTGCCAGACAGTAATTCTTCGCGGGAACGATCAAACATGGCAAAACTGTGATGAGCCATGGCACTTTCCATACCTGTGGTCATCAGAAAAGCCGCCACGGTTAAAATTTTTATTGTTGTTTTCATTTCTGAACTCCTTTGATAGCCCGGCGCTTACTGGACATCATCATTAAAAATAGGACTTTTTTCCTGTCCCACCAGTCCCGCGGGCAGATCAGGATTACGCAGGCGATCATTGCCGCGCGGATCCACATAGCCATCTTCTCCCGGTAAGCGATACTGGGTTGAAGGTCTACCCTCGTCGTCAAACGTCAGGTAGGTATTGTCATTTTGGGCACACTCCCAGTAACGCATCCTGAAACCAAGTGCTTCCAGGTCTTGCCGTGGCCGAAAAGTGTATACCACCGTTATCGGTTCAACCAGACTGAGCTCATCATAAAAAGTGACATTATTGACCAGTCGTTTGGTGCCATTGTTCAGTGTTTCCATACGCCAGACTTCCACTGTTTCAAACTGGTTGCTGGTTGGTGGCGTACCACGGAAATAATCCGATGGATAGATATCAACGGTATGCACGATCAACATATCATCCACCCAGAAGCCGATGGAATCGCCAGCAGCATAATGGGTACCATCAATATTCTTGTGTTCCTGGTTGATGTAGATTCGACGCGTGTCATTGCCCAGATCATTGGTCCACCAGGACTGGGTTGGTGTATTGATGAATTCCCGCACGTAGGGTTCGAGCAACCAGCGTGGCATGCCGGCAGGCTCACATGAGGTCAGACGGTCATAGTCTACGCCAAGATCCCGGCGATACTGGAATGCGGCTTTGTATTCCGGCGTAAGTACGCCCTCTTTTATCACCACATTCTCGCCTTCCCCAAAGGGACCAATGGGGCTGCCATCCCGCGACTCCAGAAACAGCTGGTTGCCGCTGTTATTCCCTTGTGCAGACCACAAACCCTCCCACTTCGGCACGCTATCATAGGTATGGGAAGTCCCTCCACCATGGGTGTTATACAAATATTCATAATGTGCAGTGGAAGTCGCGAAACGCTGGGGTGGCGGAACGACGTCTGGCAACCGCGCCCTTGGCCCGGGCTGGGCCTGGAGCAGAGTTGAGATAAGCAGCATGGTCACTGCCTGAACGAGTTTATTAACCGTGTTTTTCATTTACTTCCCCCTCTCTCAAGTAAATCAATAAAACTGGATATTATTATTTTCTATAGCTATTTCTTGGCCCTCATCCTTGTTTAAAAGGCTCAATGGACAGCCTGGTTTTCAGGTCAGCCTTACATAAAGCATGCAGGAAACAGGTTTGCTCGGACATATCCAGAATAGTACGGGCAAACTCATCATCTTCACCACTGACCAGGTGGACATGGGTTTCTATCGGGTCTGCCGTTCCTGCTTTACCTGTTCCGCCACTGGCTCCACCCAATGAAAAATGCGTATCCTGGATAATGCGGTACTCCTGCAAATCCTTTTTCACGATTTTGGCATAACGTCCGAACTGGGTCATAAAACAAAATCCGATTCCGGCACTGATATAACTGGCGGCATCCGGTGCCAGCCCCTTGCCTCCATTGATCGGTGCTTCATCACATAAAAAGTGAAAGATTGAGCCATGGGGATTAAACAGATGCTGTTCAACCTGCTTTACACCGTCTTCGCGCAGGGTACAGATGCCGCGGATGTGCAGAATCCTGTCCTGTTCTTCTTTCAGACTGTCACCCGCAAGAGTCACGCTCTCCTCTGTTTTGGGAGTTATGCCACCCTTGACAAGCAAACCCGACCAGTCGTCGCTGGTTGGCATGGCAGAGTCGAAATGATCCCCCGGATCCGCCAGCGCCGGTTGTCCTACGGGCAAGGCCCTGGCTGGTTCAATTTCCTGACCATTATGACAAAGGGTAAACAGGCTTTCCTTGGCTCCACGCATGAGGCCATTCAATGGCGATGCCGCTACTGCATCAACCACCAGGCCATTGATTGCTTCATGGTCCGCATCACAATCAATCTGGACTTCCAGCTCCACATCTTTTGCACCACCAATCATGGTGCCCCTGAGAGCCGAGCCTTTCATGGTGTAGTAATTGTCCTGGACCAGACGAATGTTGTTGATAGTAATGTCGCGCTGTTTGGCAAGGGCAAGAATTTCATTTATATAGGAACAGACCATACCCGTGGTCAAAAAAGACAGCGGGCATGGGGCGGCATCAAGGCCATCGAGGTAGGCGCCCTCATCACTGGCCAGGCGCCAGACATTTCCCGTACGGGCAGAGCCCACCAGGGCTTCTTTCTGCATCACTGACAAAGATCGAACACACAGCCTTACTGCCTCGCCAAGTCGGTTTTGGGGAGCAGTAAAGCCTGCTACATCACCATTAGCCACTTTAAAAAAAAGTGGCTTGCCGGATTCCAGCAGGGGATTGGTTTTTGGTGCAGTCATAACTGACTCCTGTGTAATTAATGCCTGTCAGATTTTTTTTAAATAGTATTAAGCCAGAGAACTTGATTCCCGGGGGCTTGCCAAAACATCATCATTGTTCGATGAGAAATGGGAACTTAATTCAATTTTTCATTCCTCGCAAATCAGGGCGCCTGCCTGACAGGGCAAACAGGAGTTAAAGAAAATTAAACTACATGAATTTTCTGCTAAACTCAGGCACCTGAATAAGGCAAAATATTGATCAATTAGAAGTCAGGCCTATAAACCAGCTACTCACTAGAAAATACTGGCATGAAAAAACTACTCTCTATTTATCTAATCCTTTTGTTTCCCGTCTCCTCCGCTATGGCTGATGATGACTTCGTTACACTGGTGGCCAACAATCAGCTTGAACTGGCCATGCAAAGCATTGCGCAAGGGGTCGATGTGAATGCGCCCCGCGCGGATGGAACAACTGCTTTAATGTATGCAGCCTACCTGGGCAATGCCGAGTTGGTCTCGGCCCTGGTTGCTGCCGGCGCTGATACCAATATCAGCAATGACTATGGTTCCTCGGCAGTTCTGGAAGCCGCCATAACAGGTGCCACTGATGTCCTTGAAATTCTGCTGGACCATGGCGCTGACGCCAACTGGCGCAACCCGGAGGGAGAAACCCCACTGATGAATGTGGCCCGTGCCGGACAATTGCAGGCGGCGGAATTATTGCTCTCGCACGGCGCACAAGTGGATGCGGTAGAACAGTGGGGTGGTCAAACCGCTCTGCTCTGGGCTGCTGCCCAGCAGCAGCCAGAGATGATTGCCCTGCTCATAGAGCATGGTGCCGATGTCAATCATCAAAGTATCGTCAGACAATGGGACCGTACTATTCTTAATGAACCGAGGCCTCTGCATTACAACAGAGGTGGTCTGACCGCCCTGCATTTTGCCGCCCGTGAAGGCTGTACACAGTGCGTTCGTATATTGACAGCCGCGGGCGCTGACCCTGATGCCCATGATCCGGAACGGGTTACCCCGTTAAACGTCGCGCTATTGAATCAGCATTTTGCAACGGCAGCAGCCATTATAGAAGCTGGTGCCGATGTCAATAAATGGGATATCTACGGGCGTACTCCCCTGTTTAATGCCGTCGACCTGCACACCTTGCCCATTGGTGGCCGCCCGGATATCCCCAGCAGCGACATCATCAGTGGTTATGATATTGCCGCCATGCTGCTTGCCCGTGGCGCCAACCCCAATATCCAGCTTAAACTGGTGCCGCCGTTACGTAATGCCATTTATGACCGCGGGTCTGACAAGGTTCTCACCACCGGCGCAACCCCGCTGATGCGCGCAGTAAAAGGCGGCGATCTGGAAAGTACCAGGCTCCTGCTGGAATACGGTGCCCTGCCGGATCTGCCCAATAAGGAAGGCCAGACACCGATGATGATTGTGGCGGGCATTGGCCATACCACCTCACCTACTCGAGGCGCCTTTCGAACCCAGCAGCAAAGTATTGATGCCATTCAACAATTACTGGATGCCGGAGCTGACATCAATGCCCTGTCCGGCGATCCGGCATTACCACCGGGCATAAGCGTTGTGGATTATCAACGTGATAAAACACCGCATCCTGCCAATGAAGGGGAAGTGGTTATTCATGGACAGACCGCCGCCAAACAGGGCTGGACAGAAGTCGCCCGTTTCCTCATTGAACATGGCGCTCGCCAACAGGTGGTTGATGACGCCGGCACGACGCCTTTTGATCTGGCCATGGCTCGCTACGCACCAGCCTACAATGACACACCGCCACTGCCGTTCTTTGAAACCGCACAATACCTGCAACAGGAATGTGCCAAGGTAGATGGCTGTGTGATACCTGACCCTATCAATAGCGAACTGGTACCTTAAAGCAGCAATTGGCAAATCACACCGGGGGAAAATAATGGCAGAATTCGGCTTTGGACAGAAAACCGGTCAGATCATGCAAATGGCCTATGTGGTCGAGGACATCAGGGCAGCGATGAACTGGTGGATTATGGATGGCAAAACCGGGCCCTGGTTTCTGCTGGACAGCTTTACCGGCCCTGACCAGATTTATCGTGGCGAACAGGCGCAGTCCGATGTGGCAATCGCCATGTCTTTTGCCGGTCATATGAATATCGAACTGATCCAACCCAAAGACGATTACCCCTCAGTCTATAAAGAGACTATCGAGAAACGGGGTTATGGTTTTCATCATATTGGCATTGCCGTGGACGACACCCTGGCAGAATCAAGGGTCTATCAGGCGCGAGGCTTCTCGGAAGCCTTTTCGGCTGATGTGGGAGGTGGCAGAGTACGTTATATGGATGACGGCAAAAACGAACCCGGCTTTATCGAATTGATCCCGGCAGCGCCGGAAATGGATGCAGCCTTCACGCGCTTCTATCAAGCTGCCCAGGACTGGAATGGCGAAGATCCCATAAGACCTTTCTAGTCGCAAGTCGCAAAAAAGGCGACTAAATTAGTCGCCTTGTCGGATGCGTCCCTGCGGTCCTTATCCGACCTGTTTATCCTCAAAAGTATCCTACATTTTACGTCTTGCAGTGTGGGTGGATATTAACCTGAAGGTATTTACGGAATAGTACCTTGTCGGATGGCGCTTTGCTTATCCGACCTACGAAAACCATAAAGTCCGAGAGAGTGGTTGCTTGTCTCTTGCCTCTTCTTCCTTATCCCCCCAAGCCTCCCTGCACCGCCCACCTTTATCCTTTATCCTTTTTCTTTTCTCTTGTGACCTGCGACTTGCGACCGTTGTTTATTCCCCAATAACCTCATGATAAAAACGAATCATTCCATTGGTGATCGTCGTATCCGCACTATCAATACTCATGACATGGGAGACATGATTGTAGCCCTGCCACTGGGTATACATGGGGCAGTCAGAATATTTATCGCAAAGTTTGGCATACATTTGAGCAACACTGGTTTCGATATTGGCCGGGTCGTATTCAGCGCTCCACAAATACACGGGAATTTGCTCACCCTGGTAAGAGTCCACAAGGCCAAGGGGGGCACGTTCGGCTGCAAGGGTGGCGTCGTCACCATAATAGGCTGGCGTTCCTGCTGCAAAACCGCCGGAACTGAGTATGGCCATTTTTACACCGGGACCACCAGGCAGTTGCGAAGGTTCATGAAACATATAGGTTGCCACATGAGTGGAGCCGGCTGAATTGCCCATGATGGTGATGTTGTCAGGATTGCCGCCATATTCGTCAATATTGGCATGAACCCACTCGATGATCATGCGCAAATCAACCGCGCCATCTGGCCAGCTGGCTTCCGGTGCCAGACGGTAATTGGCGTTGATGCCAATGCCCCCGACCCGGGCAGCAAACTTGCCTACATTACTGTATATCAGGTTCTGCGTAGCCGCGCTGACCTTGTCGCCTCCGGTAAGGCCGCCGCCATGAAAATAAATCAGCACCGGCCCGCCTTCCCTGAAACCCGCCTCACTGACCCAGAGATCAAAGGTCTGTGAAGGGTGATCGCCATAGGCAATATCGCTGTGCACCGTCAACCCCTGTGAGCCAACTTCCCTGTGCAATGGTGTATACAGCGCCTGGGTAGCCGCATTCACCTGGCCGTTCCACTGTTTGCCAATTTCCGCGATACCGGCATAAGCCGCAGCGACCAGATCTTCCTGCGCAACAGCAACCACACTGCCAAGCAGAAGCCCGAACCCCACTAACAATTTCACCGTAATTTTCATAACAATCCCCCATCCTTAAATATATTATCTACCGCAATACTATATGCTTTTATTTTTTTATCTTTTATCTTTTATCTTGCCTCTTGCCTCTTGCCTCTTGCCTCTTCTTGCTTATCCCCCCAAGCCTCCCTGCACCGCCCACCTTTATCCTTTTTCCTTTATCTTTTATCTTGCAACCCTCTAACCTGCCAGCTCGTCCGGCACTTCATCAAGCAAAATAGTTTTCGTTTCGGTAAAGGCTTTCAAACCAGAGACACCTCCTTCCCTGCCAATACCGGACTGCTTAAAGCCGCCAAAAGGCAGGAAATAGTCGAGTCGAAAAGCATTTTGTGCATAGGCACCGGTTCTAATGGCACGGGCAATCTCATAGGCTTTTTGGTTGTCATGGGTAAGTACGGCACCAAACAGCCCGAAGTCAGAATCATTGGCCAGACGAATGGCATCGGCTTCATCGTCATAGGGAATCACGCAAAGTACCGGACCAAAAATTTCTTCCCGGGCAATGGACATGCTGTTATCTACATTGGCAAACAGCGTCGGATTAATGTAATACCCTTTTTCAATCTCAGGCCGGTTACCGCCAGTGACCAATACTGCTCCTTCTGCTTTGCCTTTTTCAATATAGCTTTCGACGCGATCCAGCTGCCTGGCCATGGCCAGCGGTCCCATCTGACTTTCAGGGTCCATGGGATCACCTACCTTGAAATTTTCCAGCACTTTTTTCAGTGCGGCCACCAGTTCATCATGGCGAGTACGCGATACCAGCACCCGGCTCAAGGTCACGCAGACCTGACCGGTCGCAATAATGATGATATTGCCCAACATGGCTGCAGCTTCTTCGATATTGTAATCATCAAGCACGATGGCCGCAGACTTGCCCCCCAGTTCCAGAGAACAACGGCCAATGCGGTTGCCACAAACCGAGGCTATGCGACGCCCGGCTACTGTGCTGCCGGTAAACCCTACCTTGTCCACATCTGGATTTGAAATCAGGTGATCGGAGGCATCCCGATCGCCGGGAACCAGATTAACAACGCCTGCTGGAAATCCTGCTGCTTCAGCACATTCCGCCATAATATAGGCTTCAAGCGGCGTTTCCGGTGCC
>JAUHWU010000013.1 GCA_030427065.1 Gammaproteobacteria bacterium
GGGTGAATATACCTGACAGGGGCATATCAGTTGGCGCATCTGCGCAGGAGTTGGTAATCAGGGTAATGCCATCGCCGGTGTCTATGTTAAAGCGTATTTCTACCGGCCCCAGATCATCAAAATCTATTCTGGGGACAAGCAGATACTTTTCCTGAATGGTCGCGGGGTCTGCATTCAACATGCTGCTGAAACTGCATAACAGAAAAACCAGCAGGGTGTTTAGGGCGACCAATGATCGCGTTGACAGATATTTCATGGGCAAATACTTTTTTCATCGAAGTTCAACGATGGGCCCAGTCTATGTCAGCAGCTGAATCCTGATTATTAACCAGGTCACACTCCGGTTTTTAAGCAGCACGAATGTGAAAAACTTTGAACTGGTTGGGATTGCGGGAGTTGATGGCGGGCAAACGGGTTGACAGGCAGACCCGTGCATAATTTGCGTCTAGTCAGGTGACAGAAACAGGCCGGGCCATATTAATTAATGGCCCGTACAGGGCGAAAAATCGAATAGGCGTGTTTAGCCAGTGATTCTGCGTTGTTTTACAGAGTCGGCGAGTTCGGCCAGCAGGCCACGGGTGTCATCCCATGACATACAGGCATCTGTAATACTCTGGCCATAGGTGAGTTCCTGACCGGGTACTACTTTCTGGTTGCCTGCTACCAGATGACTTTCCAGCATCACGCCTTTGATATTTTTTTCGCCATTGGCTAATTGATAGGCGACGTCACGACAAACCACAATCTGCCGCCCCGGATCCTTGTTGGAATTGGCATGACTGCAGTCAATAATAATATTGGGGCGCAGGCCGGCCTTCACCAGTTTTTCAGACACGTCCTGAACATTTTCCGGGTCGTAATTGGTATGTTTGTGCCCGCCACGCAGAATGATATGACAATCCTCGTTTCCCGCCGTCTGGAAAATAGCCGAATGACCTTGTTTGGTCACAGAGAGGAAATGATGGGAATGTGAAGCGGAACCAATGGCATCTATGGCTATTTGTACATCGCCGGTAGTGCCGTTCTTGAATCCCACCGGGCAGCTCAAGCCGCTGGCCAGTTCGCGGTGACACTGGGATTCGGTGGTGCGGGCACCGATTGCGCCCCAGGAGATCAGGTCTGCCAAATACTGTGGACTGATCAGGTCAAGATATTCAGTGCCTGCCGGAATGCCCCGGTTAGCCAGTTCCAGTAACAGATTGCGCGCCGTGCGCAGGCCTTCATTTATCTGGAAGCTGCCATCCATGAAGGGGTCATTGATCAGGCCTTTCCAGCCTACTGTGGTTCGGGGTTTTTCAAAATACACGCGCATGACAATAAGCAGATCATCCTTCAGGGCGTGCATGGACTCGGCCAGGTGATCGGCATATTCCAATGCGGCTTTGGGATCATGAATGGAACAGGGGCCGACTATAACCAGTAGCCGGTCATCCTTGCCGCGTAATATATCCTGAATGCCGGAGCGGGCACCCAGAACTGTTTCTGAGGCCTTTTCTGTCAACGGATATTCCTGCAACAGCTGCTCCGGAGAGAGCAGCTCTTTCATGGCTTTTATTCTGAGATCGTCAGTTGCTTGCAATACCATGGTGTTTTCTCTTTTGTTTCTCTTTTTCGTTTATGGGTTAATTACTTTTTTTGAATGTCTAAAGTCAGTGCGTCGCCTTCCACATCAAAACCATGCTCACTGGCAGAGTCCTGCTGAGTGAAACTGGTACACAGGGTTTCCCTGGCAATATAGTCTTTATGTTTTTCAATAGCCCGTCCCAGAGCGTTTCCGGCAGCATAATGAATGATAATGCGATCGGTCACATTCAGGCCAATATCCTTGCGGGTTTTCTGGATACGGTTGATGACTTCCCTGGCGAGCCCTTCATCGATCAGCTCTTCATTGAGGGAGCAATCCATATCAATGGAAATAAAGCGGTTGGACAGGGCTTCGGTGCCTTCCTTTGCTTCCCGGAACACCAGAATGTCTTCAGTGCTGAAGGTTTCCTCGCCCAGAGTAATACTGCCATTGTCCTGCAAAGCATTGAGCTGGGCCGCATCCAGATCCTGGATCTGCTGCCGATAGCGATTGAATTCCTTGCCCAGGCGTTTGCCCAGTACCGGAGAATTCGGCTTGGCAAACAGGGTGATGTATTTGTCTTCCTCGGTGGAGTAGGCGATGGTCTTCACATTCAGTTCAGAACTGATGTAATCCTCCAGACGCGCGATTTCATCCAGCATGTCCTGGCTTTCATGAATAATGGTAAGTCGGGATAGCGGGATTTTGGTTTTTATCTTGACCTGCTCGCGCTTTTGTCGCCCCAGCAGAATAATATTCTGCATGCGCGAAACCGCCTGTTCCAGTACCGGCTGTATCAGATCCTGATCGGCTTCCGGGTAATGACACAAATGGGCGGATTTATGACGGGTTGCGCTATCGCCGGCAAAAACAGCTAGTTCCTGATAGATATGTTCTGCCAGGAAAGGCGCAAATGGCGCCATGCAAACGGTGAGTTCGCTGATAGTGGTGTAAAGCGTCTGGTAGGCCGCATGCTTGTCCGCGGTCATTTCTTCCACCCAGAAACGTGAGCGGTTCAGGCGGATATACCAGTTGGTCAGGTCTTCAATGAATTCAAACAGGGCCGGCACCACGTTATAGAGTTTGTATTCTGCCATTTCCCGGCTGACATTGGCTTTGAGTGACTGCAGGCGCGACAGAATCCACTGGTCGGTAATGTTTTCCGGGACTACATGGTGGGTGTCGGCTTTCCAGTGATCAATACCGGCATAGGTCTGCAGGAATTTAAACGAGTTGTACCAGGGCAGCAGGGCGCGGCGCACCATGTCTTTTACGCCACTATCGGTAAAGCGCTGCTCTTCGCCTTTTACCAGACCGGAGTTGATCAGGTACAGACGCAGGGCATCGGCGCCGTATTCTTCCATGAGGATGTCGGGAGCGGTGTAGTTTTGCAGGCGCTTGGACATCTTCTTGCCGTCTTCCGCCATGACGATGCCGTTGACGATAACGTTTTTGAATGAGGGTTTATCAAACAGCGCGGTGCTTAATACCAGCAGGGTGTAAAACCAGCCGCGAGTCTGGTCCAGACCTTCAGCAATGTATTCCGCCGGAAAGCCGGCTTCAAACAGGGTCTGATTTTCAAACGGGTAGTGCAGTTGCGCATAGGGCATGGAGCCTGATTCAAACCAGCAGTCCAGTACTTCTTCCACGCGCCGGTAGACACCTTCTTCACCGTCGATACTAAAGGTAAGTTCATCCACATATTCCCGGTGCAGGTCCTCGACCCGGGTGCCGGAATATTTCTCCAGCTCTTCAATTGAACCAATGCAGATTCGATTATCAGTGACATCATTAATCCAGATCGGCAGCGGTGTCCCCCAGTAACGATTGCGCGAAATACACCAGTCGATAGCATTGTCGAGCCAGTTGCCCATGCGACCGTCGCGAATATGGTCCGGTACCCAGTTGATTTGCTGGTTGTTGGCCGCGATGCGTTCCTTGATTTGTTCCACTTTCACATACCAGGAAGGAATGGTGCGGTAGATGATGGGTGTGTCGGAACGCGGACAGAAAGGATAGCTGTGCTGATACACTTCCTGGATATAGAGCTTTCCTTCGTCCTTGAGTTTGCGAATGATGTCCTTGTCGGCATCCTTGACGTAAATGCCGGCGAAATCTGTGACTTCGTCAGTAAATTTACCTTCCAGATCAACCGGGCAAACCAGAGCGTTAATGCCATTGGCTTTCAGGACCCGGAAATCATCCTCACCAAAAGCGGGGGCCTGGTGCACGATGCCGGTACCAGCTTCAGTGGTGACATAGTTGTCTGCCACCACCACAAACGCACCTTCAGCTTCCAGTTCAGAAAAGTACGGCATAAGTGGTTCATACTTCTTGCCGACCAGTTCGCTTCCAGCATGTTCGCTAATGACTTCGAGGGACTTGTGTTTGCCAATAGCTTCCAGACGTTCCTGAGCCAGGTAGATATCCCTGCCAAGCTCAGCGTCATGGACTTTGACATAGGTAATATTGGCATTCACACACAGCGCCAGATTGGAGGGCAGAGTCCAGGGTGTGGTGGTCCAGGCGCTCAAATAGGCGTCTTCGTCTTTCAGTTTAAAAAGAACGGTGACCGCCGGGTCCTGCACATCCTGATAATTGGAGCCAGCTTCGAAATTTGACAGTACCGTGCCCAGGGCGGTAGAAAAAGGGACCACTTTGACGCCCCGGTAGATCAGGTCTTTTTCCCATAGCTGCTTCATCACCCACCAGACCGACTCCATAAAAGAGGGGTCCATGGTTTTGTAGTCATTGTCAAAATCCACCCAGCGACCGATACGGGTAATGGTCTTGCGCCATTGCGTGGTATAGCGCTGGACGATGCCGCGGCATTCATCGTTGTAGCCTTTCATGCCGAGCTTTTCCACGGCTTCGCTGGCAGACATGCCCAGGGCTTTGTCAATTTCATGTTCGATGGGCAGGCCATGGCAATCCCAGCCGAAACGGCGCTGCACATAATTGCCCTTCATGGTGTAGTAACGGGGAATAATGTCTTTCAGGGTGGAACCCACCAGATGACCATGATGCGGCAGGCCGGTGGCAAACGGGGGGCCGTCATAGAAAATATAGGGAGGATTATCCTTGCTCTGCTCCAGGGACTGCTGGAAAACATTTTCCTTTTCCCAAAAGTTGAGCACATCATGTTCTGCCTGAACGAAGGAAAAACTCTCGTTCACTGTTTCTTTAGTATCTGTCACTTGTCTGGCCTGAAAGTATCAATAAAATGAGCGCTCTATCTATTTGGTCGCTGACGGCTAAAATAAAAAACCCGCCTGGTGGCGGGTTTTTCAAACTTTATTACAAAGATCTACTATTCATCCGCCCGGATCAGCGCCGAATAATAAAAATGAAAATGGAATAGATCAGCTTGTTTGTCATGGGTCGTGAAGAATAGACTTTTATTCTTATTTGTCAAGTAGTTGGGTACTTTTTACAGGTTATTGTGCAAATAATGGGGAAAAGTATCCGCAGGGCAATCCGTGGTTCCATAAAACTATCCCGGATAGTTATTTTTCCTGAAAACTGGGTTATATTTCCAGCGACTGAATATACCGATACACAGATTATCGGATAAGTATAAAAATATTGGGGGAAGTCATTTCAATGAAAGCCGCATGGTTGTTCCTATTACTGTCTTTATCCTTGAGCACCAGTGTGCATGCGCAGGAAGGTTTCCCCCTGGATGGTACCTGGCGTGGCTACTGGGGTGTTCCCGGGGGCGAAGAAACCCTTGTTGTGATTGTGATGAACTGGGATGGAGAAAACATCAACGGTCGAATTAATCCCGGTCGCAACATGATCTTCTTTGAAGATGCCAGTCTTGATCCTGAAAACTGGATCGTTAATTTTACCTCTACCTCGAAAGCAGGTGAGCCTATTGCCTTTTCTGGCACTCTGGAAAATATTGGTGCTTATGACAGAACCATAAACGGTACCTGGACCATTGGCGGAATTGAGAACCAACTGGTATTAACCAGGGAATAAAAAGTCTCAGGTTACGAGCTTCAAGTCACAAGTAAAAACAGAAAAAAGTGAATATGAAAATGGGTTTGAAAAATTTTGGCAGTAAGGGGTTTGGGGTAGCAGTTGTGTTGTTGATTGCTGGCTGTGGGGAGTCTGATGCACCCTCTGCGGGGATGGCAGCTTTGCCCGCCTCGTCGATTGAGGCGGTGAGAGAGACGCCACGTTTTGATGATGGCATGGTGCGTTTTGACCGGATTCCCGGAGAATTGGGTTACTGGAGTAATCCAAGCAAGCATTCCCTGATTGAAGACGGTGTCCAGCTGAGCATGGATGAAAATGGTCTGCTGTCAGATATCAACACTGCTGATCAGGTTGCACCTTTTATGCCCTGGGCACTGGGTCTTTATAAATATCGTCAGGCCAATGGTCTGGCTGATGATCCGGTTAATGCCTGTATTTCGCCTGCGGGCCCAAGGCATCTTCATTATGAAGGCGGTTTCCGAATTATTCAGGACAGAAACTATAACCGTGTATACCTGATCTTTGGTGGCGGTAATCGAGGCTGGCGTCTGATACATATGGATGGTCGACAGGCACCGAATCCGGACGAAGTCGCTGGAACCTATTACGGGCATTCAGCGGGTCACTGGGAAGGCGATACACTGGTAGTGGAGTCAAGCGGCTTTAATGATCGTTTCTGGTTTTCCAATGGGGGGCTTCCCCATACTCCGGCGCTATCACTGGTTGAGCGTTTTAGTCGTCCTGACTACGAGACCCTCCAGTATGAGGTGGAGATTACTGATACGCTAGCCTACACCAGACCCTGGACCGCTTCCTGGACGCTGGATTGGGTTGATGGTGAAATAAAAGAGAAGTTTTGTGAGCAGATCGAGCCGATTGATCAGTACACAGGAAACAATTAGAAAGGCGGATAAAGGAAAGGCGGATAAAGGAAAGGCGGATAAAGGAAAGGCGGATAAAGGATAAAGGATAAAGGATAAAAGTGGAGCAGGTATGGAATGCGTGCAGAGCTTTTATTCGACAGTTAAGTAACGTAGGTCGGATAAGGCTGCAAGCCGCCATCCGACGTAAGGGTTAAGATCGAATTTATTGCTTAAGAAGGTTAAAGAGAAGAGTGAAAGTTTCAAATGAACGGGTTAAGTAAAGAGGATTTTAAAATGAAAAAATTAATTAAACAGGGGCTTGGTCTGCTTGCCTGCTCCTTGCTGCTCGTTGCTTTTCAGTCCCGGGCACACCATTCATTTGCGGCGCAATATGATGCCAGCAAACCAGTTACCTTGCAGGGCTATGTCACCAAGGTGGAGTGGTATAACCCACATGTTTATTTCTATATTGATGTGGAAAATCCTGACACCGGTGAAATAGAAAACTGGGGCGTGGAAATGGGCCCCCCCCACATGCTGCAAAATCGCGGCTGGAAAAAGAATGATATGCAGATCGGTGATGAATTGCTGGTTGAAGCCACTCGCGCAAGAGATGGCAGCACTACTTCCAATGCCCGCTCGGTAAAGATGGTTGCCTCTGGCAAAGTATTGGGTGCAGCTTCCAGTGAGGATCAGACCCTGACCGGTGGTGGCAATTAGTCGGATAAAAGAAAAAGAATAAAGGATAAAGACAAAGTAATGAGACTTATCTGGAGCAAGACGATGGTTAGGCGATTTATCAGAATTCCATACAAAGTGATCACGTTGTCACTTTTCTCCTTTTTCTTTTTTCCTTTAACCGCCCTTCCCCAGGATGAGGAAGGCGAGTCAATGCCGGTTCCCATAAACGAATTCGGGCATCCGAGCTTTGCCGGCACGCCAGAGAGGGTTGGTAATTGGCAGGGCTTGTTGGGCACTCTGGCGAACAGGGGGCCGGAACGCAGCCAATTCAATATTCCCGAGGCGCTGATGTACGATGAAGTCCCTTTTCAGCCCTGGGCGGCAGAACTGCATGCAGAGCGTCGAGCTAAAGGTGGCGCTTATGATCCTCATACTCGCTGCAAACCCTCCGGTGTAGCCAGAATGTTTCACACACCTTACGGCATGGAATTTCTCGATCTTGGCGAAGAAATGTTACTTATCAATGTCGGTGCGCCACATTCCTGGCGCAGAATCCGGGTTGATGGTCGACCCTTTCCGGAAGATATTGAGCCAGGTTGGTATGGCTATTCCATCGGGCATTGGGAAGACGATACGCTGGTGGTGGAAACCCGCGGTTTTAATACCGGTTTCTGGATGAGTCGTGGTGGCTTCCCGCATACGGAGCAACTGAAAACCATTGAGAAGTTTTCCCGACCTTCCTGGGACCGCCTGCGTTACGAAGTAACCATTGATGATCCGGGTGCCTACACCAAGCCCTGGACCGGCGGCTGGTATATGACCTGGGGGGATGGTGTTGAACCGTTTGACTATCTTTGCCAGGAAAATAATCTGGACCCTGACAGAATGCTGGGTATTGATCAGTAATTCTGACGTTGAAAAACTAATGTGCAGTTATAGTCTTACAACGTTTCAGTAGCAAAAAAATCGCCGATCATTTGCTGATGAATGCCATCTTTCAGGTAGATGGCATAAAAATTGATTTGTGGCAGGCCATTCAGTTTTTGTATCTTCAATACTCCATTATTAACATCTTCCTGCACGCCTACCTCGGGAATAATTACCAAACCCTGGCCAGAATTGGCAAAAAACCGGAGTAGTGAAATATCATCAGTTTCCATGCGTGAGCTGACTTGCAGCTTCATTTTCTTATAAAGGATGTCCTTGATGACGTCGCCTTTATAAGGAAATTTGAAATTAAAGATATCGACAGGTTTTTCGTTTTCGGGTGTTTTTGATTTTTTCGAGGTTTTTTGGCTGCTATTGAGTATTTTTGCTTTGCCGGCCAGGCATAAGGGGCTGGTACCTATTTTACTGTAGCCAAAAATGCCGAGGTCTTTTTTCTGTGGTATTTCGATTGATATGATTAAATCCAGTTCATAGGTTCTCAGTAAATACATCAGTTCTTCGTAGGCGCCACTAATCACATCAATAGACACATCATCATTATCCTTGATGATGCTGGACAGACTTCTGAAGACGAAGTTTCTTGAAATACCACCAACCATACCGACATTCAGGTTTTTTGGTGCTCCCGCCATCTGTTTGTTTTTAATAACCTGGTTAATTTCACGGCTCTGCGTGAAAATATTTTCGGCATATTTCATCAGCATAGTGCCGGTCTGGGTAAGGTTTACCGAACGGGTTGTGCGATCAAAAAGCTTCTCTTCAAAATATTGTTCAAGCTGCGAGACATGCTCACTGACAGCAGATTGTGAGACATACATCTGATCTGCGGCATGCTTAAAGCCGCCATGCTTGCAAACCATCCAGAACGCATACAGGTGTCTAAAGTTAATCCACTCCAAAAGTCTCTCCTCCGGGTGCCGCCAATATATCTATATATAAGATAAACAATATACATTTTATATATTTTACAGATCTATTGCCATGGCTATAAACTACGCCCCGTTGAATGATTGATGAGTGCTTTCAGTCAATAAACCGGACCATAAATTAATAAATAATAATTGCGGAGAATATATGACAAGCAAGATAACAGTAGCATATGGTGATGGTATCGGACCTGAAATTATGGAGGCATGTCTTAAAATTATGCAGGCTGCCGGTGCGGATCTGTCCTATGATGTCATAGAGATAGGTGAAAAATGTTATCTCGAGGGTCACACCTCTGGAATTCGTCCCGAGGATTGGGAAAAAATAGTCAGCAACAAGATTTTCTTCAAAGCCCCCATTACGACTCCGCAGGGTGGCGGCTATAAAAGCCTTAATGTCACTATTCGAAAAACACTCGGTTTGTTTTCAAACATTCGCCCGATTCAGTCTTTTCATCCCTTCGTTAAAACCAAACATTCGGAATTGGATTTGGTGGTCATTCGGGAAAATGAGGAGGACCTGTACGCAGGAATAGAGCACCGCCAGACCCAGGAGGTTTATCAGTGCCTTAAACTGATGAGCCGATCCGGTTGTGAAAGAATTATTCGCTACGCCTTTGAATATGCACGACATATGGGTCGCAAGAAAGTCACCTGCATGACCAAAGACAACATCATGAAGATGACTGATGGTCTTTTCCGCAAGGTGTTTAATGATATTCGGGAGGAATACCCCGAGATTGAATCAGATCATCTTATTATCGACATCGGCGCCGCAAGATTGGCCGATACGCCGGAAAACTTTGACGTTATTGTTTTGCCAAATCTGTATGGCGATATTGTGAGTGACATTATTGCCCAGATTTCCGGCTCTGTAGGATTGGCTGGTTCATGTAATGTGGGTAAAGAGTCAGCAATGTTTGAGGCGATCCATGGGTCAGCACCAGATATTGCAGGTCAGGATAAAGCCAACCCAAGTGCCCTGTTGATGGCAGGCGTCATGATGTTGAATCATCTGGGACAGGTTGAGGTTGCTAATACAATCAAAAATGCCTGGCTGAAAACGATCGAAGACGGTATTGCCACACCGGATATATTTTCTGAAGTATCAACAAGCAAAGTGGGTACCCAGGGTTTTGTTGATGAGGTTATCAGGCGCCTGGGTCAGCAGCCAGAGCATCTGCCAGCCGCTACCACACAACAAACCGGTGGTGAATGGGATCTTACTGAGTCAGCACTGACCATTCAGGAGCGAAAGCTGGAAGGTATAGATGTATTTCTTTATGAAGAAAATCGTGACCCGGAATACATTGGCAATAAGCTGACCGAACTCAGCCAGGATAATCAGCTTGTGTTGCAGATGGTGACCAATAGAGGAATTAAAGTATTCCCGAATGGAAATCCTCAAACCTATTGCACGGACCATTGGCGCTGTCGTTTCAAGCCTGAAAATACCAGCGGTGCTCTTTCCCAGAAACATCTCATGTCTTTGCTGACTACGCTGACAGAGAACAACTTCGACATTATTAAAACTGAAATGCTGTATTCCTTTGACGGGGAGCTGGGTTATTCATTAGCCCAGGGCCAGTAACCCAAGACGATAATCACATACCAAAAACAGGAGATAACCATGTTTAAAACTACCTTGCCAAAGCAGCTTGCTGGCCCTAAAACTTTTGAATTTGAGTACCAGAATCTATTTGATACAGTCAATGTGCAGATCAGGATTCCTGATGTGGAAAATAATGAATGTGAGCTGAGTGGTGAATGGGGGCCTCATTACAAGATCCACCTGAATCGATCCCAGATGATTCGTGTTGGTTACAAGTCTGCTAAACAGCATGATTTTCAATCTTTCATGCTGTTTCCTTCATACCTGCAGATTGAATCACCGGTTCTGCATGCTGATCGAGTGAAAACGCCTTTTGTCTATGTAATTAATGATGATGTGAACAATCTGCGTTTTGAAATTTGTCTCGACAGCAAAGGCTGCATTATCAAGGCAAGAACTACCGTGCTTGGTGGATTTGACAAGCTAAGAATGAAAGCGCCGAAGCTGGGTGTGGTTTAAGAACCATCAATAATCTTGATCAGGTAGAGATTGTTGTATAGAGCGTTAGTGTCTGAGGTGGGGAACATGAATACATCAATAAATGCAGTACTGGCCCAGGATGAAAAGGAAGCAGAGGCTATTTATATCTTCAGGGAAATTGCTGCACAGTTTGAGAATCCTGTGCTGCTTTTTTCAGGGGGTAAAGACTCTATTACCCTTGTGCGTCTTGCGCAAAAAGCATTTTTTCCGGCAGCGATTCCTTTTCCCTTGTTGCATATAGATACCGGTCATAACTTTACTGAAACATTGGTCTATCGCGATGAGTTGGTAGAAGAACTTGGACTGAATCTGATAGTCAGAAAAGTTCAGGATGCCATTGATTCAGGAAAAATTTCTGAGGAGAGTGGTCGCTATGCAAGCAGAAATGCCTTGCAGACTCCCGTATTGCTGGATGCCATTGAGGAGTTTCAATTTAATGTCTGTATCGGTGGTGCGCGTCGGGACGAAGAGAAAGCGAGGGCGAAAGAAAGAGTTTTCTCAATTCGTGATGATTTTAGTCAGTGGGATGAGAAAAATCAGCGGCCGGAATTTTTCCGCATGCTCAATGGCCTCATTCCCAAGGGCTACAATGTCAGGGCATTCCCGATTTCAAATTGGACAGAAATGGATGTATGGGAATACATCCGCAGTGAAAAACTTACTCTTCCTTCCCTGTATTTTGCCCACAAACGCAAAGTATTCCAGCGTGATGGGATGCTTTGGCCGGATAACCAGTTTGTGAATAAAAGTAGTGATGAAGCCTCTGAAGAGCGAATAGTACGTTTTCGCACCGTTGGGGATATGACCTGTACCGCAGCAGTAGAATCTTCAGCCTCAGCTCTGGACGATGTGATAGAGGAAATCCGGCTGGCGGAATTGTCTGAAAGAGGCGCCAGGATTGATGACAGACGTTCAGAGGCGGCGATGGAAGAACGCAAGCGGGTTGGCTATTTCTGATAGCGATTTTGCAATCAAAGCAAGGTTGGCAAGACCTGGAAAATAACCAGGGCAAGCATTCGGGAAAATTAATAATGAACAAGAGAAACAAACTCATACGAATTGCCACCGCTGGCTCGGTAGATAATGGTAAAAGCACGCTTATTGGGCGTCTGCTTTATGACACCAAGTCTCTGGCCAGCGACAAAATTGAAGCAATAAGAAAACAAAGTGCTGCCAGGGGTTATGATTATCTGGACTTTTCCCTGGCCACAGATGGCCTTGTTGCTGAGAGAGAGCAGGGCATCACCATAGATGTAGCGCATATCTATTTTGCGACTCCCCAATCCAGATACATTATTGCCGACACCCCCGGGCACGAAGAATATACCCGTAATATGGTGACAGGTGCATCAACTTCTGATGTAGCGCTTATTCTGGTTGATGCAAGAAAAGGCATTACTGAGCAGACTATCAGGCATTTTTATATCAGCCATCTGTTACGCATGCAAAAAATTCTAATCGTTGTCAACAAGATGGATCTGGTGGATTACAGCCAGGATGTGTTTGACACTATCTGTTATGACTTTAAATCGCTACTGGCTAAAACAGATTATGATCCGTTCCGGGTTGAATACCTGCCAATCAGCGCGCTGTATGGGGAGAATGTTATTAGCTCTTCTCTGGCAATGCCCTGGTATGAAGGCAGTACCATGTTGTCGTGGCTGGATAATCTGCAGCTGGAGAAAGACTATTATCGCAGTGCACGTTTTCAGGTGCAGTATGTACTGAGACCCAAGACGCATCAGTTTCATGACTTCAGAGGTCTGACCGGCATGCTCACTGGCAGTAATCTGCGAAAAGGGGATAAAGTGACTGTTCTGCCAGGCGGCAAGCAAACCGTTATCAGTAGTATTCATTTCCATGATCAGGAATATCTGGAAGCAGAAGCTGGCTCTTCCATTACCCTGGTGCTTGAAGATGATTTGGATGTCAGCCGTGGAGACATGATTGTTAAAAGCGGTCAGCTGCCTCAAGAAGACAATTCCCTTAAGGCCACCCTGTGTCAGGTCAACAAATCCTCACTCAAGGTGGGTGATCGATATATTCTCCAGGCCGGAGTCAAGCGTTTGCTGGCCAAAGTGGAGCAGGTCACCGGTATTCATGGCATGGATTTCACCATGAACAACGATAAGTCGGATGTTGGTCTGAATGAAATTGCTGATGTTGTATTGAGACTTAATAAACCTGTGCAATATGATCCTTATGAAATCAACGCTGCGCACGGTAGCTTCATCCTGATAGATGAAAGCAATAAAAATACCGTGAGTGTAGGATTTATTCGATAGTCTGCTAGCGAAAAATTACCGGGGCGCTTTCCATTGTATGAAAAGCGCCCCTGATCTTTTGATACTACCGAGCTAGATATCCAGATAACGCAAATCCAGCGTATAGGGTCGTTCTGGATGTGGCTCCTCTTCCCTTATTTCAATTTCGCCCTGGGTATGTCCGAAAGAATTAAAACGCGCAACTCGCCGCGCTTCAGCCTCATTGGCATTCACCGGGAAGGTTTCATAATTTCGTCCACCGGGATGCGAGACATGGTACTCACAGCCCCCCATGGAGCGATTATTGCTGGTGTCTACGACATCAATCACCAGTGGTGTGTGTACCTTGATAGTTGGATGCAGGGCTGAATAGGGATCCCAGGCCTTGTAGCGTATGCCGGCCACAAACTCTCCTTCCTGTCCGGTAGCCTGCATGGGCAGTTTTCTGCCATTGCAACATATTGCCAGACGATTTCCTGTCATGCCCTGAATCTGCACCTGGATTCTTTCTACTGAGGAGTCAACGTAACGTGCAGTACCACCGCCGCTCATTTCCTCGCCCAGCACATGCCATGGCTCGATAGCACCATGGATATCCATTTGCAGCCCTGCTACATGAAAACGTCCGTAGTGGGGAAAGCGGAATTCCTGGAAGGGGAGAAACCAGTCCAGATCTATCGGGTAGCCCGCATCATTTAAATCACGGATCACCCAGGATAAATCGTCCCATACATAGTGTGGGAGCATGAAGCGATCATGCAATTGGCTGCCCCAGCGAATGAAATCTCCGTGGTAGGGCGTTTTCCAGAACCATGACACCATGCTGCGAATCAACAGCATTTGCACGGCGCTCATTTGCCAGTGTGGTGGCATTTCAAAGTTTCTGAATTCCACCAGGCCAAGTCTGCCTGTAGATGAATCAGGAGAATAAAGTTTATCAATGCAGAATTCTGATCGATGGGTGTTACCGGTAAGGTCCACCAGGAAATTACGCAGAATCCTGTCGATCATCCAGGGTTTATCGTTCCCGGCTTTTGGCAGCTGTTGCATGGCGATTTCAAGTTCATAAAGATTGTCATCGCGTGCTTCATCAACACGGGGAGCCTGACTGGTTGGTCCGATAAACTGCCCTGAAAACAGGTAGGACAGACTTGGATGATTTTGCCAGTAACGCAGCATGCTGGAGAGCAGATGAGGCTTTCTCAGGAACGGGCTGTCTTCAGCTTTGGCGGCGCCAAGAGTGACATGGTTGCCGCCACCGGTGCCGGTATGCTTGCCATCGAGCATGAATTTTTCTGTTCCCAGTCGACATTCCCTGGCCTGTTCATATAGTCCGGAAATGGTTTTTATCAGGTCATTCCAGCTATTAGCGGGATGCACGTTGACTTCGATAACGCCCGGGTCAGGTGTAATCATCAGCTTTTGCAAGCGTGGATCCTTTGGCGGTTCATAACCCTCGAAAACCACAGGGAGTTTTTCTTTGCTGGCAATTTTTTCAATACAGCCCAGTAACTCGAGGTAGGATTCGAGCCGCGTTAGTGGGGGCATAAATATATAGAGTTTGTCATTCCTTACCTGAACACAAAGCGCCGTATGGATTATTTTCTGCTTAACTTTCTGGCGTCCCTTGAGTGTGCTGGAAGGCTTCTGCTTTTCTCCGGTATTTGAATTTAGCGGATAAGCCAGTGGCTCCCATTCAGAAAAAGGGTCCTTGTCAAAATCGACTTCCCGCTCCACTTCCCAGGGCAGGCTATCCAGAGGTAAACGCAAGCCCATGGGGGAATCTCCGGGGACAAGGAACATCTTGCGACGCCTGAATTTCCAGGTGCTTGTCTGCCAGCCAATATTTTTTGACGAGTCCGCCGCAGCGATGGGCAGGGCATAGCCTGTTTGGCTGGTGAGTCCGTCATCAAAAACTTTGCGAATTCTTGCACGTTCCTGCGCATCATTGATCTTGCTATCGGCAACACTGACGTTTTTAGGCAGCGCGCCTTCCTTATCCAGGTAGTATTCCTTGTCTTCGTAGCCCGGCACTATGTATTTATCGGGCAATCCAAGTTCTACACACAGGCTTTTCAGAAAACGTTTTGCTGCTGCCCTGGGAATCTTGGTGTCATCCCCGGGTGTGGCGAGTAATGCAGGGTCATGCCATAAGGGTTTTTTATCGGTGCGCCAGAAGATTCCCAGCGCCCATCTAGGCAGTTGTTCTCCCGGATACCACTTTCCCTGCCCATGATGAATGAAGCCCTGGGGAGCGTAGTGCGCTTTGAGTCGTTGCAGAAGTTTTTCAGAGAGTTCGAGTTTTTTCTCGCCCAGCGCATCGGTATTCCATTCCGCACCGTCCATATCATCAACAGAGACAAAAGTGGGTTCACCGCCCATGGTCAGCTTTACTTTTTCCCTGTTTAATTTTTTGTCGACTTCCTTGCCAAGGGTATTGATGGTGCTCCATTGCGCCGAGGAATAGGGTTTGGTCACCCGGGGATCTTCATGGATACGGGTAACCTTGTTGTAAAACCTGAAGTCTACTTCACAGGGACCAGTTGCGCCTGTGATTGGCGCCGCACTGAAAGGGTCAGGTGTGCAGGCGAGGGGAATATGCCCTTCACCGGCAAATAATCCGGACGTTGCATCCATGCCCAGCCAGCCAGCACCCGGGATATAAACTTCAGCCCAGGCATGCAGGTCAGTAAAATCCTGTTCCGTCCCGGACGGCCCATCCAGTGCCTTGACGTCGGCCTTGAGCTGGACCAGATACCCTGAAACAAAACGTGCCGCCATACCCAGGTGACGCAGAATCTGAACCAGCAACCAGGCGTAGTCACGGCAAGACCCCTGTCTGAGGGTCAGAGTGTCTTCGCAGGTCTGTACACCGGGGTCCATTCTGACCAGGTAACTGAGTTCACTCATCAGTTGGCTATTCAGGGCAACCAGAAAATCAATGGTCGGTGTTTTTCTGCGATCTACTTTGCCTAGCCAGTCCAGCAGCAGAGGACCTTTTTCTGTAATCTGCAGGTAAGGCGCCAGATCTTTCTTTAATTGCCTGTCATAACGAAAAGGGCAGTAATCAAATTTTTCATCAAGAAAAAAATCAAAAGGATTTATCACCGTCATGTCGGCAATAACTTCCACATCGAACATCAGTTTGCGTGCTGGCTCAGGAAAAACCATACGCGCAAGATGATTGGAAAAAGGATCCTGCTGCCAGTTAATGAAATGATTTTCCGGCTGTACTTTCAATGAATAGGATTCAATCGGAGTTCGGCAGTGTGGTGCTGGACGCAGTCTCACTACATGTGGCATGATCGACGTCAATCGATCAAACCTGTATTCGGTATGGTGTTTAATAGCAATTTTGATTGCCATATGTTTAGAATACTCCTAGCAAAATAATCTTAAAATATTTATGAAAATAGACTGGAAATCATATCACCACGGCGACTTTTATGATGAAATAATTAGTTCATCAGGTCGTCCCCAGCCTGGAGCAAGTACCTTAACAAAGTATCTTGCTTCAATGAAACCCGAAGAATTACAACAGCGGAAGGATTCCGTGGCGAATGCCATAAAAACCATGGGCATCTCGTTCACAGTGTACAGTGATGCCGGAAATATAGACAGGGAATGGCCATTCGATATCATTCCCAGAATAATTCGAGCCAAGGAATGGTCAGCTACCAGCAAGGGGCTGGAGCAGCGCTTGCGTGCGCTTAACTGTTTTATCAACGACCTCTATAACGACAAAAAAATTCTGAAGGACAAGGTTGTCCCCGCTGATCTGATTAACAATTCCGGTAACTACAGGAAAGAGTGCGAGGGTATAAAACCTTTGCATGGTGTATGGGCACATGTCTGTGGCACCGACCTGATCAGGGGGGCTGACGGTGAGTTCTATGTGCTGGAAGATAACCTGCGTGTCCCTTCCGGCGTGTCCTATATGCTGGAAAACCGCAATGTTACCAAGCGAGTATTTCCCGAGTTGTTTGAAAATTACGACATTCAGCCTATTACCGAATACCCCAGTCAGTTATTTGATACCCTGGCCGATATCTCACCGACTCCCAAAGACTATCCCGAGGTCGTTGTGCTAACGCCGGGTATATATAACTCCGCCTATTTCGAACACTCTTTTCTTGCGCAACGCATGGGCGCCGAGCTTGTACAGGGCAGCGACCTTGTAGTTGAAAATGACCATGTGTTCATGAAAACCATCAATGGACTGTCACCTGTTGATGTAATTTATCGTCGTATTGATGATTTGTTTATCGACCCTACCGTGTTCAATCCAGAGTCCACACTGGGTGTGAAAGGTCTTATGGGCGCATGGCTGAAAGGTAATGTGGGCCTTGCCAATGCACCGGGTGCCGGCGTCGCTGATGACAAAATAATTTACACCTACGTTCCCCAGATCATCAAGTATTACCTCGATGAAGATCCCATATTACCGAACGTGCCAAGTTACATCTGTAGTGATAAAGCACAGATGCAGCATGTATTGCAGAACCTGGATAAACTGGTGGTCAAACCAGCCAATGAGTCCGGTGGTTACGGTATGTTAATGGGCCCTCAGGCCAGCAAAAAAGAACGCGAAGAGTTTGCTCGAAAAATCAGGGCGAATCCGCGCAATTATATGGCGCAGCCATTAATTTCACTCTCTACTGCACCAATCCTCGCTGATAATGGGGTGGAACCGCGTCATCTGGATTTACGTCCCTTTATACTGCAGGGCTCCAAAAGTTATGTCACTGCCGGTGGCTTGACGCGAGTGGCCATGACAAAAGGCTCCTATGTGGTCAATTCATCCCAGGGTGGCGGCAGTAAGGATACCTGGGTAGTAGAAGATGCCAAATAGAAATGCAAGCAGGCTGCCAAAAGCTAATAGCCGGTAACTTGCAGGTAGAGTGAGTAAAAATTAAAAAAATTTAAAAGAAAATCAGGAATAAAAACACATAATGCTTTCAAGTGTTGCAGAAAGAGTTTACTGGCTAGGCAGGTATCTTGAGCGAATTGAAAATTCAGCTCGCCTCATGGATGTCTATTCTTCCATGCTGTTTGATTTGCCTGGCACGACTGATATCGGCTGGGGTGTGTTGCTGGATATTACCGGAGAGCGGGAGAATTATGCTGCCAAAGAAGGCCGTATTGATGAGTTGCCGGTATTAAAATTCCTGATTGCTGATCAGGGCAACCCTTCTTCCATTTTCAGTTGCATGAAACTGCTTAGGGAAAATGCCAGAACAACAAGAGAAGTAATTCCGTCTGAAGCCTGGGAGCAGATCAATGATTTATACCTGGATACCAAAGCTTCTATTGGGTCCAGTATGGGGCGGCAATCAAGACGAAATCTTTACGATACAATTATTTCCGACTGTCAGCGCCTGGGTGGCTTGCTGTCCAGTTGTATGAGTCATAACACGGCTTATACCTTTATCCAGCTGGGAAGAGGTATTGAGCGGGCTGATATGACCACTCGTATAGTCGATGTTGGTTCTATTTCGCTGCTTCCGGCATTCAAAAAATATGGTCAGGTCGGTCACTATATGGAACCTTTTGAAAACGTAGTGTGGATGAATATCCTGCGTTGTCTGAGTGCCTACCAGGCTTACCGGCAACATATTCATAACCGGGTCAAGGGGGCTGAAGTAGTGCGCTTCCTGTTGCAGGATGAAGAATTTCCCAGAGCGGTAAACTACAGTCTTGCAGCGTTGAATCGCTATCTGGAACAATTGCCGAATCACGAAGAAGTTCAGCGTGCAGTACTCAGGGTAAAACGTATCACCTGCGATGCAAAAGTTTATACACTGCTTGATAAAGGCCTGTTGGACTTTATCGATGAATTACAGATATCCATTGCTGACATTCACGATGAATTAAGTAAAACATGGTTTGGGCCAGCGGACGTTCCGGAAGTGACTGAGGGGGAAGCAAATCGGGAAGTCAGTAAAAAACCGGTGAATTCTAAAACAGCGGCAACCCTGACAGCCGGTAATACAAAAACCTCTCCTAAAGCGTCGTCTACTGTGCCAGCCAAACCAAAAGCCAAACCAAAAGCCAAAGCCAAACCAAAAGCCAAAGCCAAATCTAAAGCCAAGCCAAAAGCCAAGATAAAAGCCCCGGCAAAAGCAAAACAGACGACCAGTGCCAAGGCCGGCGCTAAATCAAAAGTTAAAGCCAAAGCGAAAGCGAAAGCGAAAGTTAAAGCAAAATCCGCGGCTGAATCAAAAACCCGTGCTAAAGCGCCTGCCAGAAAGGCTGCCGCCAAGACTGGCAGAACAAAATAAGGTTTTTATTTAAAGCGAATTCCGGTTTGGAATTCCCGGAAGTGTCTAGAAGAAAAGAGTATGTTTGGTAAGCCTGCACCTACGCAATTTGCAAGCCTGACTTAGAAAGTCCGGTTGAAAGTCAGGTTAGTAAATGCCGCTATTGCTGTCAGCAATCTTGTTCCAGTTGTTGGCCCATGCCAGAGGTGGCAATTGATGGAAGGCTTCCTTGAGTCGGCTATCCCAGCTTTTCTTTAACTCTCTTAAATACTCATCATCTTCTTCAAAGCGATGGTAATTTTTCAGGTTAAAACTGTCTGTCTGATAGACAATCATTTCAATGGGCGGACCCACGGTTAAATTACTGTTCATGGTGGAATCCATGGATACCAGTGCACATAAGGCTGCGGTTTCCAGGGTTGTATCCAGTCTTATAATGCGGTCCAGAATAGGTTTGCCATATTTGCTTTCACCGATCTGCAAATAGGGCGTGTCCTTGGAACTGGTGATATGATTACCTTCCGGATAAATCATTACCACACGATGACGAGATCCTCCGATCTGCCCCCCCAGAATAAAACTGGCTTCGAAGCTTGGACTGGTAGTTCCATGTTTTTCCTGCTGGGCTCTGCTGACCTCACCGATATAATCAGCTGCCTCACCAATAGTGGCAACCGTGGAGAGATTTATTTGTGAAGCTTGGCGAATATCCTTTTTCATCTGGGCAAGGGTGGCCTGGGTGGTGGCAAGATTGCCCGCAGCAAGCACAACAAACTGACGATCTTCACCCAACTCGAAGGTAAACATTTTGCTGTAGGTACTTACCTGGTCGACACCCGCATTGGTTCGGGAATCAGAACAGAAAATAATTCCAGCATTAACAGATATTGCACAACAATATGTCATAACGGACTGATTTTTAAGTGTATTATTGATTTTGCAGGACGGACTTTAATGGCACATGTTTCGCTGCAGGAGGGTGTATATTACCCCAATAGCGGAAATTAACCAGAATTAATTTCATCTTCATCTGCGCCGGTTTGCAAAGCGTCTTTGCAGAAATAGCAAGCGTTCTTTTTGATGTTTGGGCAGGGGTTTTTCTTCAATAATTTCCTTGTCGGTCAGGCCTATAAATTCGTGGGGAAAAACCAGCCAATGGGTCGTTTCATGAAGATAGAAATCCGGCTCAAAACCGGTTTCATTGTTTACCGGCTTATAAAAGGGAGTGGCAATTCTGTATTCCGGGGGGCTGCCATCATAGAGACGGTTGAGTTCGTTGATAATGGTTTCCATGCTGAGCCCGGTATCAAAGACATCATCCACCAGCAATAATTTCTGACTCACTTCAAGATTACGCTTCAGGTAGTCAAGGCCTTCCACGTCAACCGTACCATGCTCTCCAATTCCGCTGTAGGAGATACTACGGATAGCGATATGGTCACTATTAAAGCCGAGATAAGAGAGCACTTCCTGTATAGCTATCGCTACCGGTGACCCACCGCGCCAGACTCCCACAATAAGATCCGGTTGGAAACCGCTATCGATGATTCTGAACGCCAGCTCAATAGAATTCGCGAGCAGTTGATCTGCACTGATATATTGCTTGTCCAAAACGATCCTTATGTAATTCGGTTTCTGTATTATTGCGCTAAAACATTTAAAAAGATAATCCGAAGGGAAAACCTCCGAAATTTAAACGTACTTGTTATATACAACAATCAGTCCAGAGGTTTAATGAGTGGAAGAGATTACAAGGATGTAAGGGGTCATAAGAGTTATGGCATTAACGCTATGTTTAAGGGGGGATCACCTGATCCGCAATAAACGCAGGGTTAATTATTGCCTGGATCAGCAGGAGACTGGAACGTCGCCTACTGCTCTTCGGTTGCTGGCGGCTGGGTTTGAGTGCCGGGATCGCCCAGCAGGCCAAGACTAATGACATTTAAAAATGACCTCTGCTGCTCCGCTTCAGGCACAGTAAAGCCTTCCTGACCTTCAACTCTGATGGGTCTGCGTGATGGAGCCAGCGGCGCATCTTTCTTGTTTGACCCCAGTACACCAAATGTAAGTGAATACAGCATATCCGGGTCGGTAATCTGGGATGAAACGATGAAATTACCTTCCGGGGTCAGCTGTGGGCTGTCAGGATAATTGAGTTTGAGGATTTCAAGTGAGGCATCGGCAAGATCATTCAGACCAAGACGCAGATACATTTCGATCATGATTTCCAGGGCCCTGGGAACGGCAGGGGCGCCCTGGAAATTTTCAACTACATAGCGGGCACGATTCAATGACGACAGGTATGCCTGTCGCTTGATATAAAACTCCGCCACATGCACTTCATAATCTGCCAACAGGTTTTTCAGGTAGATCATTCTGGCCCTGGCATCACCGGCATACTGGCTATTCGGATAGATATTCAGCAACTGGGCAAAATCTGCAAACGATTCCCTGGCCTTGCCTGGATCCCTTTTACTGGGGTCAGTGGGAAGATAACGTCCCAGGATGCGGGAATCCTCACTATAATAGGCCATTCCCTTCATGTAGTAAGCGTAGTCAAGACTGTCACTGTCAGGATATAAGCGAATAAAGCGATCTGCAGCAGCGCGGGCCGCTTCCGGCTCGCTATTGCGGTAGTAAGCGTAGATTAATTCAAGCTGGGACTGTTCGGCATATTGACCGAACGGGAACTGGGCTTCAAGCTGTTGAAAAATCGTAATGGCCCTGGGCCAGTTGCTTATGTTGATTGATCTGACGCCTTCGGTGTAAAGAAAGTCTTCACCGGAATTGCCAAAGTTCTCTTCGGAAGAACATCCGCTGAGCAGGGCGATGGTAAAAATTAAAAACGCGGGAAAATGCTTTTTCACAACAGTTATAGAGAAATTCTTATCCAGGTTTAATGGTTTGCTTAAGTAGCACTGACTAATTCAGGCACGCAGTGTACTATTAATAAAGGTGATTATGAAATGGAAAGCACCATCAGGCAGATTCAAGCTGGTATCCCCTTCAACTATGACCTTTAATTTATCGTCAACGATGACGATTTACCTCCAACTATGATTATAAGACATTGAGATGACAGAAAAGTTTTTAGAATCGTTAAAGCCGGAATCTGACAGCAATAGTGGTGAAACAGCAATCCTTGATGCTGATGTACCCCTTGATGTTGCCGGTCAAAGACTGGATCAGGTTGCTCCCCAGCTATTTCCGGACTTTTCCCGTTCCCGCCTGCAGAGCTGGATCAAGCTGGGAAATCTTAAGGTAAATGGCGCGCCTGCCCGCGGTAAAGACAAGCTGAATGGCGGAGAAACCCTAACTTTGGCGGCTGTACTGGAACAGCAGAATCACTGGCAGCCAGAAGCCATTCCCTTTGCAATTGTCTATGAAGACGACGCACTGATTGTCATTAACAAACGCGCCGGCCTGGTTGTGCATCCGGCCGCCGGCAACCGCAGTGGTACCCTGCTCAATGGCCTGCTGCATCATTGTCCTTATCTTGGCCAGATTCCACGCGCCGGGATTGTGCATCGCCTGGACAAGGATACCAGTGGCCTGATGGTGGTAGCGAAAACTCTGGAGAGTCATCTTGCGCTGGTGCAACAATTACGGGACAAGCAAGTGAACCGGATTTATCAGGCGGTTGTGTGCGGCCTGGTGACGGCAGGAGGCAAGATAGATGAGCCTCTTGGCCGACATCCCGTGCACCGAACCAAGCGTGCCATTAGTCATGGGGCGGACGCACGAGAGGCCGTTTCCCACTACCGGATTCTGCAAAAATTTCGCAGCCACACCCTGGTGCAGGTTACCCTTGAAACAGGGCGTACCCACCAGATCCGCGTGCATATGACTCATCTTGGCTTTCCGTTGGTTGGCGACCCTGTGTATGGCGGCCGGCCACGAATTCCGAAAGGGTCTTCACCGGCACTCATCTCCTGTCTGGAAAAATTCAAACGCCAGGCGCTCCATGCCTGGCAACTGGGTCTCACTCATCCACAGACCGGAGAAGCCATGACATGGCAGGCGGATATTCCCGAGGATATGCAGGCGCTTATTGAATTGCTGGAAACTGACAATGTCTGATCTCTTGATTGTTCCGCGCTGGCCCAAACCCTGGAATGTGAACGCCTTGATCACAACGCGCCAGGGTGGCGTCAGCGCCACTCCCTATGATTCGCTGAATCTTGCCTTGCATGTTGGTGATGACGAGCAATCTGTTTTACAGAATCGAAAGCTGATGGCTGATGCCATCGGAGAGGATCTAGATTTTCAATGGCTGTCCCAGGTGCATGGTAATTCAGTGCTGACACTTGATCAGGGGCTGGTTGATGAAACTACTGAAGCGGATGCTATCTATACCCGGGAAAATAATATTGCCTGCGGGGTACTGACGGCCGATTGCCTGTCAGTCTTCTTCTGTGATGAAGCCGGGGAAGAAATAGCGGTAGCCCATGCCGGTTGGCGTGGGTTGGTTTCAGGTGTACTGGAAAAAACTCTGGACAAATTCCAGGCTGAGCCCGGGACACTGCTGGCGTATCTCGCGCCGGTGATAGGCCCATGCCATTTTGAAGTTGGCGTGGAAGTCAGGGAAGCTTTTCTGGATATGGATAATGATGAGATCTGTGATCAGGATTCCATATTGTTTCTGGAAAGTGAGAAACCTGACAAATGGATGGCGGATCTTTATGCCATTGCCAAAATTATACTGGGGTCTCGTGGTGTAAAGCATATTTATGGCGATCCAATTTGTACCTATTGTGAATTTGACCAATATTATTCCTACCGACGTGATGGTGACACCGGGCGTTTTGCCAGTCTTATCTGGAAAGAATAGCGGGCAGCATAAACAGTTGTATTCGCCAAAATAGTCCCCATTGCCTATTTGATTTTGATCAATTTATCTTTGCTCAGGTCAACTCTTTGACTTGAATCATTACGCAATACCCCCACATTGATAGCATGATAGTCAATACCGCCGCTAAACAGGGGGTAAATAAATGATTGGAGTTTTATTTTCATGCGAATGGATAAATTAACCAGCAAGTTACAGGTAGCCCTTTCCGACGCACAGTCACTGGCTGTAGGTAAGGATCATAATTATATTGAGCCAGCTCATCTGGTTTCAGTTCTGGTAGATCAGAAGGGTGGATCCATCCGTCCCTTGTTAATGCAGACCGGGTTTGATATCCCGGCGTTACGCAATGGCCTGCAAAAAATTGTCGATGAATTGCCAGTGGTTAAGGATCATGGCGGCGACGTAATGATGTCTCCTGATATGGCGAAATTGCTTAATATGGCCGATAAAATCAGCCAGAAAAGTGGTGATCAGTATATTTCCAGCGAGTATGTTTTTCTGGCGGCCATGGATGACAAGGGTGCCTTGGGCAAACTGCTTCTCTCTTTTGCTGTGACTAAACAGGCTTTGGAAAATGCCATCAAAAATTTGCGTGGCGGGGCTAGTGTGGACAACCCCGAAGCAGAGGAAAATTACCAGGCTCTGGAAAAATATACTGTTGACGTTACACAGAAGGCAGAACAGGGCGAACTTGATCCGGTCATCGGGCGCGATGATGAGATCCGTCGAACTATTCAGGTGCTACAACGTCGCACCAAGAATAACCCTGTGCTAATCGGAGAACCGGGTGTCGGTAAAACGGCCATCGTTGACGGTCTCGCCCAGCGCATTGTCAATGGTGAGGTACCGGAGGGGCTCAAGGACAAGCGTATTTTATCCCTGGACATGGGCGCACTGATAGCAGGCGCAAAATTCCGTGGTGAATTTGAAGAACGCCTGAAAGCGGTGCTTAACGAATTATCAAAGCAGGAAGGCCAGGTCATTCTGTTTATTGATGAAATTCACACCATGGTGGGTGCCGGCAAGGCAGAAGGTGCGATGGATGCAGGCAATATGCTGAAACCGGCACTTGCTCGCGGCGAACTGCACTGTGTGGGCGCCACAACACTGGATGAATATCGTAAGTACATTGAAAAAGATGCGGCACTGGAACGACGTTTCCAGAAAGTATTGGTTGATGAGCCGACAGTAGAGGATACCGTAGCCATCTTGCGTGGCCTTAAGGAACGCTATGAAGTGCACCATGGCGTCACTATTACTGATTCGGCGATTATTTCAGCTGCCCGATTGTCTCAACGTTATATCACTGATCGTCAGTTACCGGACAAGGCTATTGACCTGATTGACGAAGCAGCCAGTTTGATTCGCATGGAAATTGATTCCAAGCCTGAAGAAATGGATCGTCTGGAGCGCCGTATGATTCAGCTCAAAATGGAGCGCGAGGCGGTTAAAAAAGAAACTGATGAGGCTTCCAAAAAACGCCTGCAGAAACTCGAAGATGAAATTAATGAACTGGAGCGTGAGTTTTTCGATCTTGATGAAATTCTCAAATCCGAAAAAGCATCGCTTTATGGTTCGGCAAAAATTAAAAGTGATCTGGAACATGCGCGTATTGATCTGGAGGCGGCTCGAAGGGCATCAGACCTGACACGTATGTCCGAGCTTCAGTATGGGGTAATCCCGGAGCTGGAAAAGAAAATGAAGGAGTCCGAAAACACCGATACACCGGAGTTGAAACTTCTGCGTGACAAGGTTACTGAAGAGGAAATTGCTGAAGTCGTTGCTCGTGCCACGGGTATTCCGGTATCCAAAATGCTGGAAGGAGAGAAACAAAAACTCCTGCGCATGGAAGAGGAACTCCACAAACGTGTTATCGGGCAGGCTGAAGCGGTTGATGCCGTTGCCAATGCGGTACGTCGCTCACGCTCCGGTTTATCTGACCCGAACAGGCCTAATGGTTCATTCCTGTTTCTTGGCCCTACCGGCGTAGGTAAAACCGAATTATGTAAAGCACTGGCGCAGTTTCTGTTTGATACCGAAGAATCCATGGTGCGAATCGATATGTCGGAATTCATGGAACAGCATTCTGTTGCCCGGCTTATAGGTGCGCCTCCGGGGTATGTGGGATATGAGGAGGGCGGATATCTTACCGAGGCCGTGCGTCGTCGACCTTACTCTGTGCTACTGCTGGATGAAATTGAAAAAGCCCATCCGGATGTTTTCAATATTCTTTTACAGGTGCTTGATGATGGTCGCCTGACCGACGGTCATGGACGCACAGTGGATTTTCGTAATACCGTCGTAGTAATGACATCAAACCTTGGCTCAGACAAGATTCAGGAAATGATGAGTGCAGATTCTGCTTATGATTCTTCCTATGGCTCTGTTAAAAATGCGGTGCTGGATGTGGTCAGCAAGCATTTCCGACCTGAGTTTCTTAACCGTATTGATGAAGTGGTGGTGTTCCATCCTCTGGGTGCAGATCAGGTTCGGGGTATTGCCGACATTCAAATTCAGATGCTGCAGAAACGACTGGATGATCTTGATTTGCATCTCCATCTGGGAGACGGCGTACTGGACAAGATTGCTGACCTTGGCTTTGATCCAGTGTATGGCGCGCGTCCGTTGAAACGTGCCATCCAGCAGAGGATAGAGAATCCCCTGGCGCAGAAAGTACTGGGTGGTAACTATCCATCGGGTGCGGCTATTAATGTCGATCTGGAAGACGGGAACATAGTGTTTACGTAATGCGGATCACTATCAGGTGATATTAAAATAGGCGCCAGAAATGGCGCCTTTTTATTTCTATACGTCTTTCATGGGTTTGCTTGCTTTTCGTACTTGTTTACAACAATCCAGTCGCTATTCAAGCGCTGCCCTGGCTTTGTTAACCAGGTCGCCGGCAAAATTCATGACATGGAAAATGACATTCTGCTCTATTGACCCGCTGACCAGGTGGGCACCGGGACCAACAGCATAAATACCTACATCTTCTCCACCATGGGTTTCTCCGGCAGTACCGACAAGGCTTTCCTGATGATAACCGGGGGCCTGGGTATCGACAATGCTCAGATCATGTCTCCCCGGAGCAGGAGGACCACTTCGGGAGTCTGCATCGGTCTGTGCGCCATTGTCATCATAGCCGGCTCCATTGGCATAACTGAGAGTGGTGTAGGGCAGTCCTTCGGTGTCTTGGCCGGCAAATCCGAGAATGGGATTACCACGTTGCGGATAACCGGCTAAGGTCATGACATGGCTGTGATCAGCGGTCACGATGACCAGGGTTTCATTGGTGTCGACAGCATTGACAGCGGCTTGTACTGCGCGTGAAAGTTCCGCCGCTTCGTTCAGGGCATTGTAGGCGTTATTGGCATGATGGGCGTGATCTATTCGTCCGGCTTCCACCATCAGAAAAAAGCCATCTTCATCGTTGGCCAGCAGCTCAATGGCTTTCAATGTCATTTCAGTAAGGGAGGGCTCACCTGCAATGTCTTCTAGGCGATTGGCTTCATAGCGCATATGGGAATCCTCAAACAGGCCCAGTACGTTTTCTGCAGTATTGCTATCCAGGCTGCTGAAACCCGCCTGATCCATAACATAGCTGCCTCCCTGCTGAAGCCATTCCTGGATAAGATTGCGGCCATCATCCCGGTTGCCTTTGTTGGCTGTTTCAGCAAAACCGGAGAGGGACGCCGGGTCTGTGCTGTAAAACGCACTACGCCCTCCGCCAAAAGCAACATCAATACCATCAACAAAAGAAAGACTGTTACCGCTGTTAACTTTGTTTTGAAGACGGGTTTTAAAGTCGATTAGCTGACTGGCAATATCAGTACAGCCCAGTATTTTGGCTTCATCAGGAAGATTACGGCTGCTTTCCCAGTTACGGTCAGGTGAATTGGCATAGGTGGCAGCCGGAGTAGCATGGGTAAGGCGCGCCGTTGAAACGATACCGGTAGCCTTGCCTGCAATTTCGGCAATTTCCAGCGCTGATAACAGTGTTGCCCCGTCAGTATCCAGATAGCTTTGGCATGAACCGCGCAAGGGGTGACCATCAATGCCAATAACACCGGAACGGGTTTTTACACCGGACATGATAGCGGTCATGGTACCGGCAGAATCAGCAACCTGGGCATCGGTATTGTAGGTTTTAACCAGGCCTGCCCAGGGGAACTGTTCAAAACTCAGTGCATATTCCTCGCCGGTAAACCCCTGTTGCTGGCCGGCATAGATTCGCGCAGCGGTCACCGTCGAGGGCCCCATTCCATCACCAACAAAAAGAATGATGTTTTTTGCCGCGCCAGGAGTATTCACATAGGCTCTGCGGCTGGCTTCCTCAACCGTATTTTGACCATTGTCATACCAGTTGTTGCCATTGATAGCGATTTGCGCAGAAACACCGGAAGGCAGCATGATCAGAAAACAGGCAAGCACTGGGAAAAATCGCACTGATAGCGCACAAAGTATTGAAATCGGCTTAAACACTGGAATATATCCTCGGAATTTTTAGTATTCGCATTATAGGTTGCATTGCTCAATATTATATTAAGAAAAACAGCAGGAAACATTTATACTGACTTACAAACCAGGGAACCTCCAACAAGAGTTTCTGACGCTTATCCTGTGTTAATACCAATTAATGATTAGCTACTGAGTATCATCATTTTATGACACCTGATTCACCCTATTTTGCGGCCGTAGACCTGGGCTCAAACAGTTTTCACATGATTATCGCCAGACTACAGGACGGTAAGGTTGAAATTGTCGACAGGGAAAAAGAAATGGTACAGCTCGCCCGAGGGATCAAGTCGGATGGGCATTTATCTGTGGATGCCCAGACCCGTGCTCTTGAATGCCTGAAACGTTTTGCAGAAAGGCTGCGGGATATTCCCGCACACCAAATCCGGGCAGTGGGCACTAAATCACTGCGTAGTGCCAAAGACCCTTTGGTATTTATCCGCAAGGCGGAAAAAATTCTTGGCACCTCCATTCAGATTATTTCAGGTTATGAAGAGGCACGTCTGGTCTATGTGGGCTTGTCTCACTCCATCCTGAACGATCAGAATCATCGTCTGGTTGTGGATATCGGGGGTGGCAGCACGGAATTCATTATTGGCAAGGATTATGAGCCAATAATCATGGAAAGCCTGAGCCTGGGGTGTGTGACGTCTACAGAACGCTGGTTAAAGAAACCAGCAAAACCGACAAAAAAGGAACTTGAAAAAGTTTATCTGGCCGCGTGTGCGGAGATTGAAGGCATCAGGCAGGTTTATCTGCGAATGGGCTGGCGTATCGTTTATGGAACCTCCGGCACGGCCAGAGCAATTGCTGATCTCACCTCGGAAAAAGATGGCGGGGCGGTCATCAGCAGAGCTTCTCTCAGTTGGCTGGCAGAGGAGATTCTCACCAATAAAGCGATTCTTGCGAGCGTGCCATCACCAAGGTCTTCTGTGTTACCTGCTGGTATTGCGATCCTGAGGGCGGTATTTGATCAATTAAAAATTGATGTGATGCATGTGAGTGATTATGCCCTTAAAGAAGGTTTGCTTTATGACACGATTGGCCGTCTCAGTGATCAGGACTCTCGCACCCGAACGGTCAAGAAACTGCAGGAGCAGTACAAGGTCGATATAGATCAGGCCACACGGGTTTCTGATACTGCACTGGCATTATGGAAGCAAATAGAAGGACCATTGCTCCCGGGTGTGTCACGTTCCAGGATCCTGCGCTGGGCCGCACAATTACATGAAATCGGACTCAGTATTTCACATTCCAGCCATCATCATCATGGTTACTACCTGCTAAGATATGGTGATATAGCTGGTTTTGGCCGTTACGAGCAATATATTCTGGCAAACCTTATTCGCTCCCATCGTAAAGGTCTTTACATGGATAAATTCGGCGACATGGACGAGACCGCCATAGCCGCCTTCATTCCATTGTTGGTTTGTCTGCGTCTGGCAGCAGTGCTGCACAGACGTCGGGAAGAGATTCCGAAAGAGGAACTACCCGATATTTCCCTTTCTGGAAATACCTATATCCTGAAATTCCCCCGTGGCTGGTTACACAAGCATCCACTCACACTGGCCAGCCTCGACGTTGAACGTGAACAGTATGACAGGATCGGGGTTGGGCTGGAATTTAGTTGAAACGATAGGGCAAGATAAAGGAAAAAGGATAAAGGAAAAAGGATAAAGGTGGGCGGTGCAGGTAGGCGGCTGGAAAATAAAAGACAAGAGGCAAGAGGCAAGAGACAAGCAACCATTCTTTCAGGCTTCGATGGTTTTCTGTAGGTCGGATAAGGACCGCAGGGACGCATCCGACATGGCGACCAACAGGTCGCCTTTTTTGTGACTTGTGACTTGTGACTTAACTGACCCTATTCATTCTCCGTTTTCACATTCAGTTTTCAGTAGGTCGGATAAGGACCGCAGGGACGCATCCGACATGGCGACCAACAGGTCGCCTTTTTTATGACTTGTGACTTAACTGACCCTATTCATTCTCCGTTTTCACATTCAGTGACAGATAGCCCTGCATATCAAAACTCACTGACATTTCAATCGGCCGGCAACATACCTGGCAATCTTCTATATATTGCTGCTCCTGCTCGGAGTCATCGACAAGTATTGTTATCGATTCATTACAGTATGGACAAAGAATGGACTGTTCCAGTAACTCAGGCATTGTTTAATCGTCAGTTTTTTTCGCTGTAGTAAAAGCGAATGAAGTAAATATGCAGGCCGGTGCCATGCTGTGCTGTTTTTAGTAAATCTTCCACTCCCGAAAACCCGGATTCATTTGCCATGGTTTCGGAAATATCGTGAAAACCTATTTCGCGAATGGACGTAACGACGACCTCTCCCGGATCCAGCCGATAGTGGCCACCGCTCATTACCTGAGGGGTTTTCCAGAACCTCACAGAACTGGTGACCTCTCCATTTTTGACCCTGTCACGCAGGGATTTGGAAAATTGCATTGTTGCCGGATTCTTTGGAAATAGCCATTGGTGTGTGCCAGAAGAGTATACCTTAAGCCCCAATAAACTACGTCAGCAGGGACAAGTGCAGACCTGAAAAGTCATTTTGTTTGCAAATTCGAGGCTGGTATTGGGCATTAAAGGTCATATAATGTTTTGGCTTGTTAATTTTTTACACAGTCTTACTTTCTGGATAGTGTAGGGGGGAAATATAATGAAAATAAAATGGGCTTTTTTTAGCAGTCTCTTCCTGGCAGCGTTGTCTGCATCCTGGTCTGCTACAGGCCATCACAGCTTTAGCGCCGAATTTACTGAAGAGCCGGGCGAAATATCCGGCGTTGTCACACGGGCCAGTTACAGAAATCCGCACCCACGCTACCAGGTGGAAGTCACTAATGCCGATGGCTCGAAAGAATCCTGGGAATTACAGGGCTCAGCTGTAACCGGCTTGCGCAATGCGGGCTGGGACAAGGATTTTGTTCAGGTTGGCGATGTCGTCACGGTTCAGGGATCGCTCGGACGAAATGGTTCCAAAAAGCTGTTTATTCGCGGACTGACCAAGGCAAACGGAGAAAGTTATCCCCGGCGTTCAAGCGCTACACCGGATCGCAATACGGTAAATGCTACCTATGGTAAAAATTATGGCTATGCCAAGCTTAACCCTGATGCGCCGTTTGATATCAGTGGCCCCTGGCGAAATTCCTACCGCTTCCAGGTAACCGTTAATGACCTGGAACCAAAACCCACGCCGTTTACACCGCAGGCGGCTGAAATTTATGCCAATACTGTGCACTATGATGATTATTCATTGCGCTGTGTAGCGCCGGCACTGCCAAGAATATTTGGTGCCCCCTATGATATGGACATTGTTGATGCCGGCTCCCATTACCAGTTCATTTACATAGAGCACAACACGCCGCGACGAATTTATATGGATGGACGGCAGGTGCCGGAAACTTACCCGGATCGCCCGATGGGCTATTCCGTGGGTCACTGGGAGGGAGACGAGCTGGTCATTGAAACCACCAAACTTGCTTCAGGTTTCTGGCTCGATGGTTCCGGTCTGCCCATGTCAGGAGGTGATGGTACCCGTATCGTTGAGCGTTACACCATGGCTGATGACCAGCTTTCCATGGCGAGAGTTATGACAATATACGATGATTACTATACTGAACCTTTAGTTCGCAGGCGCTGGTCTGCCAGGGATGACAACCTGTTAATTGTTGAGCATGACAGTTGTGATCCTTCCAGCTATTACTCGGATATTCTCGAGGACGGTTCGCTGGAGCGTCGACTGGACGAGCTACTTTAACCTTTTTTGACTGGCTACCCCGGGCCGGAATATCCGCCCCGGGTTTCCATCAACATACTCCAGACTTTTGCTGTTTATGGAGACACTATGAAAACTGTCTTTATTCCTCCCTCTTTCTCAATTTTACCGGGTTGGCGGATGGAGCACCCTCAATTTTCCTGTCATAACGGCAATAAATAATTCTGATGCTGGACTTCAAAATGCAGTTGTATCCCTTTTCTTCATTACTGAACTGTTCCCTGCGAAATGTTCAGATTCGACTGATTTTTATCTCAATACTCGCGGTTTTAATCCTGTCACCGCTACCGCTTGCTGCCCAGCTTACCGCTGGCAGCGATGGTGGGAAGACTATCGTTATTCCCAAACTGGATGCCCAGGTACGGATTGATGGTGTGCTCGATGATGATGCCTGGGCACAAGCCCTGTTAATTGACGACTTTCACCAGTACGAGCCGGTCGAATATGCTGAACCCTCCCAGAAAACGGAAGTATGGATTTTTTACACCAGCGATGCCTTGTATATAGCCAGCCGTTTTTGGGAAACCGATCCTGATCTGATCAGTGCCAATATTCTGCGCCAGGGTCAGGGGCTCCAGGCCGATGATCTTCTTGCTGTGATTCTTGATCCTTATCTGGATCGTCGCAACGGTTATCGTTTTGAGGTCAATCCCAATGGCGTGCGCTGGGAAGGGCTGTTCCAGAATATCACCAACATAGAGAGCAGTTGGGACGGGATCTGGCAGACCAATGCTACCCGTGATGAAACTGGCTGGTACAGTGAAATGCGCATTCCATTCCAGACCATTTCATTTAACCCGGATTCTGATTCCTGGGGTATCAATTTTCGGCGGGCGATTCGCCGCAATAACGAAAGTATTGGTTGGGTCTCGCGCAACCGTACGGTCAATCCCAGTATTGCCGGAACCATTACAGGCCTGGAAGGACTCGAACAGGGGTTGGGACTGGATGTTGTTCCTTCCATGGTGCTCAGACAGGATCGGGTAGTCGGTCCAGCCGGGTTCACTGAGCAAAACTTTGAGCCACAGCTTGATGTGTTTTACAAGATTACCCCGCAGCTGAATGCTGCCCTGACTCTAAATACTGATTTTTCTGCTGCTGAAGTGGATTCCAGGCAGGTCAATCTGACACGCTTCAGCCTGTTTTTCCCGGAACGTCGGGACTTTTTTATTCGTGATTCCGATATTTTTGAATTTGGCCAGATTGGTACCGGTGGCTTCGATCAGGGAGCCGGTAATGGCAATCCTGCTGTTCCGAATGCTGCAGCTCAAAATGCCCGGCCTTTTTTCTCTCGCCGAATTGGTCTGAGCACTTCCGGTGCACCTGTGGATATCAATGCCGGCGCCAAGCTCAGTGGCCGGGTAGGAGACTGGAATGTGGGTACACTGATAATCAGCCAGGATGAAGATGTGCCTGGCGGTGTGGATGCCGCCGAAATTTTTGTCGGCCGGGCCGCCCTGAATGTATTGCAGGAATCGCAGCTTGGTGTGTTGGCTACCAGTGGAGATCCCCAGTCCAACCTCGACAATAATCTTGTCGGGGTAGACTTTCGCTACCGTAATTCCCGTCTTCCGGGCGGCAGGGTCCTGCAGGGCGTGGCTTTTTACCAACAATCTGATACCGAAGGCAAGAGCGGCGATGATGCCTCCTATGGTTTCGGTATCAGTTATCCCAATAATCAGGGCTGGCGCGGAGGCTATGATTACAAGCGGGTTGAGAAAAATTTTGATCCGGCCGTGGGTTTTGTTGCCCTGAGTAATATGGAAGATCATGCCGTGAATTTTGGCTATCGGCATTTCTTCAGGCCCGGTGGCTATATGCGTTCTTTCTATACTGGATGGGATGGCTACGAATCACGTGATCTTGGTGATGGCGAGGTAATTTCATCCAACATGGGCTTGCGCCTGACCACGAATAATAATTCTGGCGACAGTGCTTTCGCCCGTATTATGAAAAGCCGGGAGGTATTGAGGACAAATTTCACCATCAATCGCGCCTCCGACGGCAGTCGGCAAATTATCATTCCTGCTGGCGATTATTCCTTTGATGAATATCTATTGGGAATGCAGATAGGAAATCAGCGCAAAGTATCCGGGCGCATAAGTACGCGTTTCGGGGATTATTATAGTGGTACCCGCTGGCAGCGCGGTGCAGGACTAAACTGGCGACCTACGCGTAATTACGATATCGGGGTGAATTACACGGAGACTGAAATAGAGTTGCCGGAGGGTAACTTCACCGTACGTTTGTTTACTCTGGACACCAAGATAGCGTTCAGCTCCACACTGTCCTGGAGTAATTTGCTTCAATATGACAATGTGTCTGAAGTGATGGGGTTTAATTCACGCCTGAACTGGATTCCGGAGGCCGGTCGCCAGGCCTTCCTTGTGTTTAATTATGGGCTTGCCGACCTGGACAAGGATAATACCTTTCAGTCTACCGGTTCTGATTTATCCCTCAAGTTTAACTACACCTTCAGATTCTAATTTGCAGGCAACTGGCAGAATCAGCGGAAATTTTTCATTTCCTGCTCCAGGGTTTCATTTTTCACATTTGATCAAGCTTTTTATCTATCCTGATGCCGGTAAATTTATAGCCTGCCCAGGCTCTTCGTATTTTAATTCAAAGGTGAGTGGTTTATATTTGAACCACTCACTGAATTCAGACCGTATCATAGAGTCTGATCTATTATGCAAACAGGCATGAAAACACGATGCATACCCACCACATATTTATCTCCCCTGCGCTAAAAAAGGCCGTCAGGCGAGAAAATTTCAGCCTGGCATTACTACTCGTTTTGGTCAGTGGCCTTATGGCTAGCCCATTCAGCCAGGCTCAGGGATCCATGACCATTAATCCCGGGCTGTCCGGTAATTCCCAGGCAGATCGTGACGGTGCAGAATTTCACTTTGCCAGGCTTCAGTACAGTGGGAACAACCTTGGTGGTCGGGGTGGTTTTGGGCGGGGCTCGTGGACAACTGACTGGCCAGAGGCAGAACATTTTTTGACAGAAGGCATTTCCAGGTTGACCAATGTGGACGTTACACAGGTGGCGCTCTATAACGGCGAGGGCGGCGAGCGCATCAATCTGGCAGACGACTCTATCTTTGATTTTCCCTGGCTCTATGCCGTTGAAGTAGGGCGCTGGGCCTTTAATGGACTGGAAGCGGCAAAGTTACGCGAATACTTGCTGCGCGGTGGTTTTCTGATGGTGGATGATTTTCATGGCAGCTATGAATGGAGCCAGTTTGAAAAAGGCATGAAACAGGTTTTTCCGGACCGTCCAATCAGGGATATTCCTGATAATGATGAAGTGTTTCATGTTCTGTATGACCTGGACTCGAAAATACAGATTCCCGGCCTTGGCGCCTTTTACCGGGGTGTGACCTATGAGCAGGATGGTTACGATCCGCACTGGCGTGGAATTTATGATGATCATGGCAGGCTGGTAGTCGCCATTAATCATAATATGGACCTGGGAGATGCCTGGGAGCATGCTGATACACCCGGCTATCCTGAACCCATGACAGCATTGGCTTATCGCTTTGCCGTTAACTACGTTATTTATTCGATGACCCACTAAAGAGAAAGTTTTTTGTACTTATCCCTCTCTATTTTCAAGCTATCTTCAAACTATCTTCAAACTATTTTTCAAACTGTAGATTTTAACTCCTGATGATTGAATTATAAGCAATATTTCCAATACACCAGAAACTTCCAACCAATATGGTTTTTACTATGACAAGATTATTTTCTTTTTCCTTAATTATTTTTTCTTCACTTGTGTCATTAAGCGTTACAGGGGCAAGTGAGGCGGATCTGGTAGCCCGTGCCCGTGCGATTCATGACAATGTGATGGCCCTGGATACCCATGTGGATATCCCCTTGAATTTTGCCACCAGTGAGCATGATCCGGCAAATGCCGAGGCGCAGGTGACCCTTGATACCATGCATGCCGGTGGCCTGGATGCTGCATTTTTCATTGTTTATATGGGACAGCAGGAAAGAACACAGGAAAACTACCGTAAAGCCAGAGCAGATGCCGTGGCAAAATTCGATGCCATCCATCGTATGACGGAATATATGTACCCTGATCAGATCGGCCTGGCGGATACTGCCGCCGAAGTCAGGGCTTTATATGCGCAGGGTAAACTGGTTGCCCTGATCGGCATAGAAAACGGTTTTGCCATTGGCAAGGATCTGTCCCTGCTGGAGGATTACCGGGAACGCGGTGCCCGCTATATGACGCTGGTTCACAATGGCCATAATGACATTGGTGATTCTGCCCAGCCGCGTCCCCAGTTAGGTGACATGGATACAGAGCATGGTGGTCTGAGTGAGTTTGGTTATCAAGTCGTCGAGGAATTGAATCGTCTGGGCATCCTGGTGGATATCTCCCATGTAAGCCGGCAGACCATGCTGGATGCGACCCGTGCCTCGAAAGCCCCGGTCATTGCTTCACATTCAAGCGTCACAGCGCTAACCGATCATCCGCGTAACATGAACGATGAGCAGATGCTTGCTCTTAAGGAAAATGGCGGTGTAATGCAGATCGTGGCGTTCAACCCCTATGTCAGGGAAGGTGGGGATGCCACCCTGGAATTATTTGTTGATCATATAGATTATGCAGTGGATCTTATTGGCATAGACCATGTGGGGATTTCCTCTGACTTTGGTGGCGGCGGTGGTATTGCCGGCTGGAGCAATGCCACTGAAACCTTCAATGTCACCCTGGAACTGGTCAGGCGCGGATATTCAGAGGACAGTATTCGCAAGATCTGGGGTGGTAATGTCCTGCGTATCCTTGAAGAAGCAGAGCGCGTGGCCCAAAGCTACTGATAAAACACAAGTGCGGTCCGGCCTGCACGGACTTTGCCAAAGGGGGCCTAGCTGCACGAAATAAGTGAAGGTACGCCTATGTTATTGTGCTTTTCTCCTCAAATCATTGATTCTGATCATGATATTTTTTACTCCGGCTTGACATAACGCCCCACAATCCCATAAAGTGCCGCACTTGGTGGACGGGCTGACGGGAGATCCCTTGTTCAGTCGCCAGGACCAATCGATCCTAAATGGATGTTGGTTGACCCCCAGAGATCAGCTTTAACTGAGCAACTAAACTTGGAACGGGTTTAGAAAAGGTTAAGCTCCCCGGCACCTATCTCGTGCTGGGCCTCTAAAGGTTCAACCAGAGCCTGGCTTGAAAAGCAGATGCAGGATACAAGATGCAGGAGACAAGCTGTTATGCAGCTGTTTCGGGCTTTGCGATTTTCTGTGGCATGTGAACGATTAGACATTTTTTTTGAACTGAAGTTGCCTGGAAATTGCCAGCAATTAACTATTTAGAGGACAGAACTGTGGAAATGCTCTCCGGTGGAGACATGCTGATTCGTGCCCTGCACGATGAAGGTGTTGACTTGATATTCGGCTACCCTGGTGGGGCCGCCTTGCACATCTATGATGCGATTTTTAACCAGGACAAGGTGGAACACATCCTGGTACGACATGAACAGGCAGCTACCCATGCGGCCGATGGTTATGCCAGATCGACTGGAAAGCCCGGTGTTGTGCTGGTTACTTCAGGCCCTGGTGCCACCAATGCCATTACCGGTATTGCCACTGCCTATATGGACTCCATTCCCATGGTGGTTATTTCCGGCCAGGTTACCCGTGACTCCATTGGTTCAGATGCGTTTCAGGAAACTGACATGATTGGCGTTTCGCGTCCCATCGTGAAACACAGTTTTATGGTGCAGAATGCAGCAGGCATCCCGTCCATCGTTAAACAGGCTTTTCACATTGCCACCACTGGCCGGCCCGGACCTGTTGTCATAGATATTCCCAAGGATGTCACCGATCCCGGGGAAACTTTTCCCTATGAGTACCCGGAAACCATCAAGATCCGCTCTTATGCGCCGCCAACCAAGGGGCATTCCGGACAGATAAAGAAGGCTGTAGAAATCCTGATGAGCGCCAAAAGACCGGTCCTGTATACCGGCGGCGGTGTTATTCTGGGCGATGGTTCTGAATTATTAACGCAGTTGGCCAGAACTCTTGGTTACCCGATTACCAATACCCTGATGGGGCTGGGCGCTTATCCTGCCACGGATCCCCAGTTTCTTGGCATGTTGGGAATGCATGGTACTTATGAAGCCAATATGGCCATGAGTGAAGCAGATGTCATTCTGTGCATTGGTGCGCGTTTCGATGACCGCGTAACGAATTCCGATGTTTCCAAGTTCTGCCCGAATGCGACAATTCTTCATGTGGACATCGACCCGGCCTCCATTTCAAAAACAGTCACGGCGCATGTGCCTATCGTAGGTCCAGTGGTTCCCGTGCTTGAGGAAATGCTGGAACAGGTCAAGGCATCCAAAATCAAGATTGATGCAGAAGCGCTGGCGGCGTGGTGGAAGAGAATTGATCACTGGCGTGAGCGTGATTCCCTGGGTGTAACACCGGCAGAGGGAGAAATGATCAAACCCCAGCAGGTCATTCAGGCGCTTTATAAAGTAACCAATGGTGAGGCCTATGTGACTTCTGATGTGGGACAGCATCAGATGTTTGCCGCCCAGTATTATCATTTTGACCTGCCAAGGCGCTGGATCAACTCCGGTGGCCTGGGCACCATGGGATTCGGACTGCCAGCAGCCATGGGTGTGCAGCTGGCTTTTCCTGATGCCATTGTCGCCTGTGTTACCGGTGAAGGCAGTATCCAGATGAATATCCAGGAACTGGCTACCTGTAAACAATGTGCATTGCCAATCAAAATCGTCAACCTGAATAACGAAGCCCTGGGCATGGTCAAGCAATGGCAGGACATGCAATACAGTGGTCGTTATTCGCAAAGTACCTATGCGGATTCACTGCCTGATTTTGTTGCCCTGGCTGAGGCTTATGGCCATGTCGGTGTGCGTATTGAAAAAATGAGTGAGCTTGAAAGTAAAATGAAGGAAGCCTTCGCTATGAAAGACAAGCTTGTCTTCATTGATGTTGCTGTTGATCCCAATGAGCATGTCTATCCGATGGCGATCAGGAATGGCGCCATGAGTGAAATGTTTTTAAGCAAGACAGAGAGGACTTGAGATGAGACGCATTATATCTGTTCTTATGGAAAACCAGCCGGGCGCCTTATCCCGTGTGGTAGGTCTTTTCTCGCAACGCAGTTACAACATCAATTCACTGACCGTGGCACCGACTGATGATCCGACGCTGTCTCGCCTCACCCTTACTACAATAGGGGATGACCGCAAGATTGAGCAGATCATCAAGCACCTGAACAAGGTTGTGGATGTCGCCAAGCTGGTTGATCTGACCGAAGGCAGTCATATTGAACGCGAGCTGATGCTGATCAAGGTCAAGGCAACCGGCGCCCAGCGGGCGGAAGTGAAGCGAGTGGCGGATATTTTTCGTGGTGACGTTGTAGATGTAACACCGACCATGTATACGATTCAGCTTACCGGCACGGAAGAAAAACTGGACGGCTTTATCCAGGCTTTGGCTGGTACTACGATACTAGAAGTGGCACGTACCGGGGTCTCGGGTGTTGCCAGGGGCGAGAAGATACTCAGCCTTTGAGAAAAGTCACCGGTCTCAAGTCGCAAGTCCCAAGTCGCAGGATTTGATACTGCAAACAGATGAGTTGTTTTCTCAAGAACAAAAAAAAACCAGGCATTGCCTGGTTTTTTTTGAGACTTGAGACTTGTAACTTGCGATTGTTTTTACACAACTTTTTTCATTGCTGTCATATAGCCACGCAGTTTACGGCCCACCGATTCAATCGGATGGTTGCGAATCGCCTCATTGGCTTCAATCAGGGCGCGGTCATCAACCCCGTTATCCTTGGCTTGAATACCCTTGCCAATGATGTCGGTATCTACTGCTTTCATGAAGTCTTCCAGCATAGGCACAGCGGCATGGGCAAACAGGTAACAGCCGTATTCCGCTGTATCAGAAATGACCGCATTCATTTCGTACAATTTTTTGCGGCCAATAAGGTTGGCAATCAATGGGACTTCATGCAGTGATTCATAATAGGCAGATTCGGCAATTACGCCTGCAGCTGTCAGCGTTTCAAAGCATAACTCAACACCGGCCTTGATCATGGCAACCATGAGGATGCCATTGTCATAGTATTCCTGTTCACTGATGTCGGGCGCACCATCAGTAGAAGACAGTTCGAAGGCAGTCTTGCCGGTATCTTCACGCCAGCCCAGTAATTTAGCGTCGTTATTTGCCCAGTCTTCCATCATGCCGGAAGAGAAATTACCTTCCATAATGTCATCCATATGTTTTTCAAATAATGGGCGCAGAATTGTTTTAAGTGATTCGCTGACTTCAAAGGCTTCAAGCTTGGCAGGGTTGGACAGGCGATCCATCATGTTGGTGATACCACCCTGTTTGAGACCCTCGGACACGGTTTCCCAGCCAAACTGGATCAGCTTGGAGGCGTAGGCAGAGTCTATGCCTTTTTCCACCATCTTTTCAAAGGCAAGAATAGAACCGGCCTGCAGCATGCCGCAAAGGATAGTCTGTTCACCCATGAGGTCGGACTTAACTTCTGCGATGAATGAGGATTCCAGAACGCCAGCCCTGTGGCCGCCAGTAGCAGCAGCGTAGGCTTTGGCAATTTCAAGACCATCACCGTTAGGATCGTTTTCCCTGTGCACTGCAATCAGCGTAGGAACGCCAAAGCCGCGTTTATATTCTTCCCGAACTTCTGTGCCGGGGCATTTGGGCGCCACCATGATGACAGTCAGGTCATCACGAATCTGCATGCCTTCCTCAACAATATTAAAGCCATGTGAATAGGCCAGGCAGGCTCCTTTCTTCATCAATGGCATTACGCTATTAATAACCGGCGTATGCTGCTTGTCGGGCGTCAGGTTAAGAACCAGGTCAGCAGTAGGAACCAGCTCTTCGATAGTGCCTACATTGAAGCTGTTTTCAGAGGCATTGACCCATGACTGTCTTTTTTCTTTAATGGCTGCCTCGCGCAGGGCATAGGCAATATCCAGGCCACTGTCACGCATATTCAGACCCTGATTCAAGCCCTGTGCACCGCAACCCAGGATGACGACTTTCTTGCCTTTTAGTTTTTCCACACCGCCTGCGAATTCCTGGGAATCCATGAAGCGACACTTCCCGAGTTCCTCAAGCTGCAGTCGCAGGGGAAGGGTGTTGAAATAATTCATTGGTAACTCCGGTGGTTTTTTTATAGTTGAATAAATCAGGGCGGCAATATTAAGCAAAAATGCCCTGTGGGTAAATTAAAACTCCCCTGATTTCCCTTTCTTTTCGAGATTGTCGGGGGGTATTTGCCCAATTAGGGAGATTTAGCGCGTATAATCGTCAATCTTGCCAATTTTACAGGATCATCAATACCCCATGAGTGATGAAAAAGAACCAGCTTCCACCCAGGAAAATGATAGCCAAAGCAGCGAATCTATCCTGATGATTGATGATCATGAAGAAGTGGTCTCCGAAGGTGGGCGTAAAGTTCGCCGCAAAGGTATTTATCTGTTACCCAATCTGCTGACCACGGGTGCCATGTTTGCCGGATTTTACGCCGTAATAGCTGGTATGCAGAACGATTTTCGTCATGCCTGTGTGGCCATAATCGTCGCCATGTTTCTGGATGGCCTTGATGGCCGTGTAGCCCGCCTCACCAATACACAAAGTGCTTTTGGCGCGGAATATGACTCCCTGTCTGACCTGGTCTCCTTCGGTATGGCGCCTGCATTGATTTGTTTCAGCTGGGCCTTGTCAGATCTGGGCAAGGCAGGCTGGACTATCTGTTTTATCTACGTCGCCTGCGCTGCCTTGCGACTGGCCCGTTTCAATGTCCAGTTAGGCACAACCGAGAAGCGTTTCTTTGTCGGTCTTGCCAGTCCTGCAGCTGCCGGATTAGTCGTGTTCATGGTCTGGGCGTGCTTTGAATACAATGTTGAAGTAACGCGTTTTGTTGCCATGGTGGCCGCACTGGTCACTTTTCTTGCCGGCGCATTGATGGTCTTGAATGTGCGTTATTACAGTTTCAAGGACCTGGATATGAAGAACCGGGTGCCATTTATTGTAATGATCCTGATTGTGCTGATTTTTGTCATCGTGTCATGGGACCCGCCCATTGTGCTATTTAGCATGGCGATCATATATGCCTTGTCCGGGCCTGGTATGGTTATTTATTCACAGCGTGAAAAGTGGATGGGTAAATTACAGTCTGCCACTGTAGCCGTCGATGAGGAAAATGATGAGGAAAATGATGAGGGAAATAAACTATCAAAGGATATGCCTGTCGAGAAAGATGGGGCGGCCAATAGTGATGCGGAGACAGAAACCAGGCCTGCGTCAGACACTGAAAAATAATCTGTTCGGGAAAGTTTTGGGAATCTTCCGGTCACACTAGGTAATAAGACAGAAAGACAAGACAATAAAAAATGTAAAAAATCCAGAATACGAGTAAA
>JAUHWU010000139.1 GCA_030427065.1 Gammaproteobacteria bacterium
ACAATGGGTGATACGTCAACGTCGGAGGCGGCCTGCGGCCTTATCCGACCTACGGTGCTAAGCGAGTGCTTGTAGGTCGGATAAGCGCAGCGCATCCGACGAGATGCCTGCACAATTTACAATGGGTGATACGTCAACGTCGGAGGCGGCCTGCGGCCTTATCCGACCTACGGTGCCAAGCGAGTGCTTGTAGGTCGGATAAGCGCAGCGCATTCGACGAGATGCCCGCACAATTCCACAATGGGTGACCCGTCAACGTCGCAAACGTCGGATGCAGTGGGAGGCCTTATCCGACCTACGGTGCCAAGCGAGTGCTTGTAGGTCGGATAAGCGTAGCGCATCCGACGAGATGCCCGCACAATTCCCCAATGGGTGACACGTCAACGTCGGATGCAGTGGGAGGCCTTATCCGACCTACGGGATAAGTTGCAGGTCGGAGCGTTTATCTTGGGGTTTATACCAGGTTCGGGATGGGGACTTCGGGATTTACATCTTCTTCGTAATCCACGCCGGGCATTTCGAAGCCGAACAGTTGCAGGAATTCCTGTTTGTAGCCGGCGAAATCGGTAAGCTCGGCAATATTGTCGGTTTCAACTTTTGACCACAGATCGGCCACAGCTTTCTGGACCTGCGGTTCCAGTTCCTTGTAGTCGGCGCGCCAGCGACCGTCGTCATCAAGGTGCGGGGTGTCGCCATAGAGGCTTTCCCGGAACAGTAAGTCCACCTGTTCAATGCAGCCTTCGTGGGTGCCCTTCTCTTTCATGACCTTGAATAGCAGAGCCAGGTACAGCGGCATGACGGGAATGGCGGAGCTGGCCTGGGTAACGACGGCTTTTAGCACCGACACGCGGGCTTCGCCGTTCAACTCATTCAGACTTTCCTGAATGGCTTTGGCTTTTTCATCCAGGTCTTTCTTGGCGGCGCCGATGGTGCCGTTCCAGTAAATATCCCAGGTCAGTTCAGCGCCCAGATAGGTATAGGCAGTGGTCTTGGCACCGGGAGCCAGCACGTCGGCGGCTTTCAGGGCGTCGATCCACATCTGCCAGTCTTCACCCCCCATGACAGCCACGGTGTTGGCAATTTCTTCCTCACTGGCGGCGCTCACCGACATTTCCTGAATCTGCTCCTTGTCGGTATTGATGCCGCGCATGGTGATGTCCTGGCCGATCGGTTTCAGGGTCGAACTATGCAGTTCACCGGTCACCGGATGCAGGCGCTTGGGGGAGGCCAGACTGTAGACCACGAGATCTACCTGCCCCAGATCTTCTTTAATCGTGGCAATGGTTTTTTGTTTTATTTCATTGGAGAAGGCATCGCCATTGATGCTTTTGGCATACAGCCCTTCCGCTTCCGCGTATTTATGAAACGCCGCCGAGTTATACCAGCCGGCAGAAGCGGGTTTTTCTGAACCGGGTTTTTCAAAGAACACTCCAAGGGTAGCCGCGCCACTGGCAAAGGCCGCGGTGATGCGTGAGGCAAGGCCATAACCGGTGGAGGCGCCAATGACCAGCACCTTTTTCGGACCATTTTCCAGCGCGCCATTGGCTTTCACCACGTCGATCTGACGTTTTACATTGGCATCGCAGCCTACGGGGTGAGTGGTAATACACATGAAGCCGCGCACACGGGGTTTAATGACCATACTGAAATTCCTGGATTATTTTGTTGTTGGTATTGATAGCTGGTTTGTTATTTATATTTTTTATTTTGCCTTGTAAGCAATAGCAGAAATTCTATCACAGGATGCTGCGTTTTAAGGAGTCAGACGCGCCAATGCCTGTTCGCGTTCCTCGCCGCCAAGTCTGCTCAGTGCGTCAACCCTGTCATAAAAATCCGGTAATTGAAAATCGGTCTCTGCCAGCAGTGCTTCAAAGGCCGGCACTTTATTAAAGTAAGTCGCCACCGTTTTGAGTTTGGCATTATTGATATCCCCTTCAAACCAGGCGTCATAGGCCGAATAACCCTGCCAGCCCTGCCTCAGTTGCCGGTAATCCTGTCGAAGTTTGTTTATCAGCGCTGTTTTTTCTGCGCGCATGACATCCTCGGGCAAACCGGAGTTGTACACCTCTTCCAGCAAGGGAATGACATTCTGCACCAGGCTGACAAATTCACGGCGGTAGCGCTGCTCAAGATTGGCCTGCGTAAACAGCAAGTCTGCTTCGGCGACATCACCGGTCTTTTCCAGCCAGCGCTTGAGCCCTTCCAGCTCCACGGCGGTAGCAAAACTTTCATTGAAGATGGTATCGCCGGGAATATACACACGCTGATGGGCCAACTCATGAAAAATCAGTGACGCCAGACGGTGCTCGTCGCGATTGATAATGGTATTGAGCACAGGGTCAGCAAACCAGCCCAGGGTGGAATACGCCGCTACCCCGCCGACATAGACATCAAGCCCCTTCTGTCTTAGCGAGGTGGCATAATCCAGCGCATTTTCCTCGCTAAAGTAGCCGCGGTAAGTGACGCAACCAGCCACCGGATAACACCAGTCCTGCGCGGTCATGGAAAATTCCGGCGCCGCAAACACATTCCACACTACGAAGGGGCGTCCCAGATCCACATAGCTGGCGTAATTTTTTTCCACCGGCAATGCCAGTTCGATTTCCGCAAATTCGCGAATCTCGAGAATACTGGAAAGCTGTTGTTTGAGGGCGGCATCGGTAGCCGGATCAGCAATCAGTTTCTGGATATTTTCACGCTTGCCGAGAATACTCAGCTGCCCGCGAATGGCCTGGGAATAAAAGGACAGTGATTCGCAGGACACCAGCAACAACAGCAAAACAAGACAGAAGAATGGGGTGATTGTTTTTTTCATTGTGGCCAGAGCCCGTTGTGTCATTCAGCCGGTTTCGCCGCGCAGGGTAACAAGCACAGAACGCGGACCGCCGTGGTCGCGATGCTCGCCCAGAAACAGTCCCTGCCAGGTACCCAGTGCCAACTCGCCGTTAGTGATGGGAATGGTGACTTCACAGCCCAGCAGCGCCGTTTTGATGTGGGCCGGCATGTCATCACTGCCTTCATAGATATGATCAAAATACGGGGCATCTTCCGGTACCATCACATGCAAATGCTTTTCCAGATCATCGCGCACCGAGGCATCGGCGTTTTCATTAATACTGAGCGAAGCCGAAGTATGCTGCAGGAAAAAATGCGCGCTGCCAATTTTATAGGACTTTAATTCAGGCAGTTGCTCAAGCAGCTCACGGGTGACCAGATGAAAGCCACGGCTTTTACCCGACAGCGTGATTTGCTTTTGTAAGCAGTTCATTCCAGAACTTTAATCTCATAAAGAGAAGACCACAGCTTGCCGGTGACAAACAAACGCTGCCCGTCTTCATCCCAGGCAATACCGTTAAGCACTTCATCGCGGCTTTTGCGCTGCGGATACAGACCGCTGAGGTCAACAATACTGTTTACATTGCCAGTGTCGGGATCAATTCTGACAATCACGTCCTGGTACCAGACATTGGCCCACACTTCACCATTAATAAATTCCAGCTCATTGAGGGACTGTACCGGGTTGCCATTGAGGGTGACCTGTACGCTTTTTTCCTGCTGCAGGGTGTCCGGGTCAAGAAAGCGCAGGTTGGCGCTGCCGTCACTGACAATCAGGGCATCCTTGCCATGGGTGATGCCCCAACCCTCACCGGGCAGGAAAAAAGTTTTCTGCTGTTTGAAACTGTCCAGGTCATAGACAAATCCCATGTGGGATTGCCAGGTGAGCTGGTAAACACGGTCATCAACAATGGCGATGCCTTCCCCGAAAAAACGCTGGGCAAGGTTCTGACGTTTCAGCAGCTCACCGCTTTCCAGATCCACCATGCGCAAACTGGATTGGCCATTACGCCCGGTGCCTTCATATAAATTTCCCTGATACCAGGTCAACCCTTGAGTAAACGCCGCCTCATCATGGGGAAAGGTATTGACTACTTCTATCCTGTAGACCGGCACCTCGTCTGCGGCCAATACCTCGGGCACTGTCTGCATGAAAAACAGGCCCGAGACTGCCAGCACGGCCCATAGGGTAAGCAGGCATCCTTTAACACCGGTGCTGAGGTTCAACTGTTGCTGCAATGCTTTCATGTCTTCCTTAATGCAAACTGCCTGTTCTGGATAATCAGGCTTTAATTATCAGCCCCTGCGGCTTAATCGCTGTTTAACAGCCCCTTGAGTCGGACCAGCCCCTGCTCATCGGCAGAGACAATGCCCTTTTCCGTAATCAGGCCGGACACCAGTCGCGCCGGCGTAATATCAAAGGCAAAATTCAGCGCTGCACTGCCCTCGGGCGTTAATCTTACTGTATCCAGTACCCCCTGGGAATTAAGCCCCTGAATGGAGGTAATTTCTCCACTGTCGCGCTCTTCAATGGGAATATCATCGGAGACCCAGTCAATACTGGAGACTGGTACCGCGACATAAAAAGGCACCGCGTTATCATGGGCCGCAAGGGCTTTCAGGTAGGTACCAATCTTGTTGCAGACATTGCCTTTATAGGTGGTGCGATCACTGCCCACCAGACAAAGATCCACCTGCCCCGCCTGCATCAGATGACCGCCGGTATTGTCACTGATCACGGTATGGGGAATGTGCTGTTTATCCAGTTCCCAGGCGGTGATACTGGCGCCCTGATTTCTGGGGCGCGTTTCATCCACCCAGACATGCACATCAATACCCTCTTCCCAGGCCTGGTAAACCGGCGCCAGTGCAGTACCGCGATCGACGGTGGCAAGCCAGCCGGCATTGCAGTGGGTAAGAATATTGACCGGGCCTGTTTTCGCCGCGTCGAGTTCACGTATCAGAGTGACACCATGCAAACCAATGGCAGTGCAGTTACTGACATCCTCATCGCAAATCGCCAGCGCCGAAGCCAGTGCCGCGGCTGTTTTTACCTCATTATCTGGTGCCTGCTGGACAGTATCGAGCACCCGGTTAATGGCCCATTGCAGATTGACTGCCGTGGGACGAGTGGCCAGCAATAATTTTCCCGCCTGCTCAGGGGGCAGGTCTCCCTTTTTCAGGGAAAGATAGAGTCCAAATGCCGCTGCGGCGCCAATCAGGGGCGCCCCTCTGACCTGCATGGAGCGGATGGCATGACAGACATCGTCGAGGGAGTTCAGTGTCAGCACATCAAAAAAATGCGGCAGGCGGGTCTGGTCGATGATATTGACCGAATGATCGGATTCATCAAACCAGATACTGCGGTAATGGGTGCCGTCGATTTTCATGATTCAGTTAAGGTTTTTTTCATGGGTGGTGTAAATATAGTTTTGGTTGTTTTTTTGTTTGGTAGATCAGGGCGAGCTGCATTCGTCTCGTCGGATGGCGCTGCGCTTATCCGACCTACAGGTATGTCTCTGCTGTATCGGGGCGAACCGGGTTCGGCATGTCGGATGGCGGCCTGACGCCTTATCCGACCTACGGGGCGGGGGCCGGCTTTCAAATGACGCGATCGTTACCGCCATCCACCGCCACCTGCGCGCCGGTGGTACTCCCCGTTTCCGGACTCAGAAAAATTCGCACCATTATCGCCACGTCGCGACTGCTTACTGATTTGCCCAGCACATTGTTCTGTTGGTACTGCTCCACTGTGAGGCCGTAATGGGCCGCACGCCTGCCAAGGGTTTCCTCATCCCAGACACCGGTATCAAATACCGCATTGGGGTGCAGCACATTGACGCGAATCCCGGCTTCGCCGAGTTCCAGCGCCGCTACCCGCGCCAGTTGTGTGAGACCGGCCTTGGCGACGGAATAGGCGCCAGCGCCAGGCCCGGGGGCCGGTACATTTTTCGAGGCGATAACCACAATGGCGGGATCAATACCCTGTTTCAGGAGCGGCAATGTGCTACGCATCAGTTTCATATGGGAATCAAGATTGAGGCTCATACTGGCTTGCCAGTTTTCATCAGACATTTCTGACAGGATCTGGCTGGTGGTAAAGCTGCCGGCATTACTGACCAGCATATCCAGACCACCAAAATGGGCTATACCCTGCTCAATAGCCGATGCCACGGCCACCTGATCAGTCACATCACATTGAAGGCCCAGCACCTGGGCAGTTTCAAAGCGCGTGCCGATTTGCCCACTTATATCCAGCGCCAGCACACAGGCACCACTGTGAACCAGTTCTTCCACACAGGCTTTGCCAATGCCGGAGGCGGCGCCGGTGACCAGCGCTACTTTACCTTCAAGCATTGGACCGCTTCCGGCTTTTTTCAGTTTGGCCTGTTCCAGTTCCCAGTATTCCACATCAAACAGCTCGGCTTGAGGGAGTGCCTGCCAGCCACCCAGAGCCTCCCCCCACTGGATTGCCTTGATGGTGTGTTCACTGATATCGGCGACTACCTGCAGACGTTTGTGATTTTGGGCGAAGCTGAGCATGCCTTTTCCGGCCCACACGGCAAAGCGCGGAGCACTGTCGAGACAGCTCAGACTGCCATCATCATGGCGCTCGAAATAGGCGCGGTATTCGCTCGCAAAGCCGGTAATATCTGCCTGAGGATCGTCGCCCACAATAGCCGGTAAAGGTTTGGTATGAATGGTGTGATCGGGTGTAATCGGCCCGCGACTGGCGATGCTGGCGACGTCCGCCAGACTGGCAAAGCCTGTGGCTGAATCACCGGTATTGAAACGGGCAAGCATGGGACAACCTGCCAATTCCGACACCTGTTTTCGCATGCCGACCAGTTGCAGTACATCCTGCGCTGTGGGGGAGTAATCAGCGCCGGCCTGCTGCTGTAAAACACCTTTTTCTTCAAGAAAGGATTCAACCTGTGACACCAGAGCAATCATGTTTTCATAACTGCAGCGGGCATCCTCATGAAAGGTGAACAGGCCATGGTGCATGAGAAAAATACCCTTGATGGATGACCAGTCCAGCTCACGGGTTTGTTGAAATACCTGCCGGGCCAGTACAAATCCTGGCATGATATAGGGCAGGATCAGAACATCCTTGCCGAAAATTTCTTCCAGAATGCTTTCACCCTGTGCGGTATTGCTAATGGCAACAACCGCATCGGTATGGGTATGATCAACAAATTTGAAGGGGATAATGGCATGCAGAATGGCTTCCACTGAGGGTGTCGGGGCTGCCGGATCCAGCAGTGAGAGACGCAACTGCTGCATCATCTGACTGTCGGTCATGGTTTCAAGACTGGCCAGTTGCTGCAGATAGCCAAGATCACAGGGCGCAAAGCCCTCGGCTTCAATGGTCCGCAGGTCCCAGCCGGAACCTTTTACAAAAAGTGTCTCGCGGGTCTGGCCAAAAATATCAGTGGAGGTACTTTTAACCGAGGTATTGCCACCGCCATGCAGAACAAGATCGGCATCCTGACCCAGCAGCCTCGAGGTATAAACCCGCAGGCCCAAATCAGAATCCAGAAAAGGTTTAGCGTCTTTGTCCTGCCAACGACTTTGCATATCAGTTATTGGAGAATTGAATCAGAGTAATGAAATAACAATACAGACCAGTGTGCCGAGTATCATCAATACCGTGGGGATAAAGCCCATCATGAAGCCAAGACCCCGGCTGGCCGGATCCTTCACGTAATTGATGGCATAGAGAAAACGGCCAATCAGCCAGATTACGCCAAGCCCTGAGGCG
>JAUHWU010000014.1 GCA_030427065.1 Gammaproteobacteria bacterium
GTGATGACCCGGGCTATAGGCCTGAAATTCAGTCAGAAATTCCGGATTGGTTACCGCTTCTTCTATGTTGGCGTAAATCGGCCCCCATTCATTGTCCATCGATTGCGCCATGCCGGCAAAATAGGTAGCCACTTCCGGAATGATGCGCGCCGGAAAGGGGTTTTCCTGAAGTGTGTTCAGGGCATCGACGATGCGGGTCAGGGAACTGGTGGTACGTGGAGAAGAGCCGTGACCGGGTTCATCGATTGCAGTTAAGCGCAGCCAGACAGGAACTTTCTGTGTCACCTCAACGCCGAAGACAATTTCATTGGAACCGCGCGCCTGTGCTCCAGCGCCACCTTCGTTCATGAGCAGGCCAACACCATCAAAAATCTCGGGGCGGTTTTCAATCAGCCAGCCAACCCCAAACAGTCCGCCAGCTTCTTCATCGGCTGAGGCCAGGAAAACCACATCGCGATTCAGCGCTCTGCCGCTTCGGTGCAAGGCCAGGAACGTCGCCAGATGGGAAATGCCGGTGCCTTTCATGTCGCGGGCACCACGACCCAGCAGATAACCATCGCGTATTTCGCCGGACAACACTTCCGTGGTCCAGTACTCCACATCGGCCGGCACCACATCGGTATGCTGAAGCAGCATCAGGGCGGGCTCATCGCCGCCTTCCAGACGCGCCCAGATATTGCCGCGGCCCGGCGCGCTTTCAGCGGATTCATATTCGATACCTTCGGCTTCAAATATTTTGGCGTAGAAATCCACCGCGCGCGATTCATTGCCCGGCGGGTTAATGGTGTCTACCTGAATAAATTCCTGTAACCAGGTGACAGCTTCGTCTTCAATGGATTGTGCGTTAACGTGACCGACCAATAAAAAAGTCAGTCCTATGGACAGATATTTTCTGATATTCAAACTATTACTCCTGATGTGCTCGCAGATTGTGAAAAAACCACATTCGAACCGGATAAATATTTCAAGTGTCGTGACTTTATTGATGAAAAGACATTCCAGAAATATGTAAACGAGTGTGGTAAGAACAATAGATTATGCGTGCATTAAAAAAAATAAAACAGTCGCAAAAATAGTGCAGCGCGAGCTGTTTTGGTGCAGAAATTAAAGGGGACGGAGGGATTTAATTTAAATCCCTCCGTCCCCTTTAAATTCCCTTTAAATTCGAGTTTCAATAAACGGACTGGACTGCCCCGGTCAGGCTATATATTCTTTGCCCTGATTTGATCATTTACAGGGGGGTATGCACGTGCCAAACAAGTATCGACTGTCTTCACTTTTTTTAATTATCTCTTTGCTCTCTGCCTGCAGCCAGCAGGAGGAGAGTCCGGCTCAGACCATGGCGGCAGCCAATGAAGCGGGTACTGTCGCGTCGCTCCAGACCTCAATTGCCGCCGCAGTGGACCAGGAGCGCCAGCTGTTGGGTACTGCTGATACATCCCAGTGGCCCCATTACGGTGGCAGCTATAACGAGCAGCGATTCAGTCCGCTGACGGACATCAATGAAGACAATGTGGCTCAGCTGGGACTGGCCTGGTATGCGGACTACGACACCAATCAGAATCAGCACGGCTCTCCCATCTACGTGGATGGTGTTATTTATGTGTCCACCGCGCGCAACGTGGTGCATGCCTTTGATGCCCGCAGTGGTGAGCGGGTATGGACCTATACCCCGGTGCTGGAACCCAATCCCAATCTGGGGCTGGTCAACAGGGGGATAGCGGCTTTCGATGGCAAAATTTACATGGGTATGCTGGACGCCCACCTGGTCGCTCTTGATGCGTCAACCGGTGAGCAGGTCTGGGATGCCAATACTGTGCCGGAAAGTTTGCTGGGAGAGATGGCCGGACGCTATTCAATTACCATGGCACCCCGTATTGCCAATGGCAAGGTCTTCATTGGCGGCTCCGGCGGTGAATTTGGTGCCCGTGGCTGGATAGCCGCTTTCGATGCGCAGACAGGTGAGGAAGACTGGCGTTTCTGGACCGTACCCGGGAACCCGGAAATGGGTTTTGAGGCTTCCCACCTCGAAGTGGCCGCAGCAACCTGGCCGGATGATATCCCCTACTGGGAGCAGGGTGGCGGCGGCACCGTCTGGGATGGCGCAATCTATGACCCGGAAACTGATCTGCTGTATTTCGGTACCGGCAATGGAACACCCTGGAACCGTGCCATGCGTGATCCGGACGATGGGGACAACCTTTTTGTCGCCTCCGTGGTCGCGGTAGATCCTGATACCGGTGAATACGTCTGGCATTACCAGGAAACGCCGGGCGACTCCTGGGATTATGATGCCACCAGCCCAATGATGACGGCCGACCTGGAGATTGATGGTACAACACGGCATGTGTTGATCCATCCTTCCAAGAATGGCTTTATCTATGTGCTGGATGCCCTTACCGGTGAGCTGATCAGCGGGGACGCCTTTACCAGTGTCACCTGGGCTATCGGTATTGATCAAGATACCGGGCGGCCGATTGAAGCAGACGGCGCGCGCTATACCGAGGAGCCTTTCAATATCGGGCCAGGAGCCCCGGGTGGTCATACCTGGCATCCCAATGCCTTCAGCCCGCTGACCGGCCTCATTTATATTCCCACCTGGGAAAACTTTTCCGCCATGGCGCCACAACAGATGCCCGAGGAAGGGCCGCCACCATTGATTGCCTTTGGTGGGCAGGTTGATCGTGACACCCTGAAGCCACACAACAGACAATCCAATGACGGCTGGCTACAGGCCTGGAACCCGGTCACCCGGGAAGTGGTCTGGGAATCGGAGCGGGGCCCACGCTGGACCGGTGGCGCGCTGGCCACGGCAGGCAATCTGGTGTTCATGGGTAACAGCAATGGCAATCAGCTGAGTGCCTGGAATGCCACGACGGGTGAAAAACTCTGGAATTTCGATGCGCAGTCCGCCGTTTATGCGGCACCTATCACTTACGAACTGGATGGTGAGCAATATATCGCTGCCAGTGTCGGCGGTTCCGGCGGTCAGGACTATTTTGCGCCTACCTATGCCCGTATGCTGGTGTTCAAAATCGGTGGTGATGTGCAATTGCCTCAAGCGATAAGCTACACCCCCCGTGAACTGAATCCACCAGAGTCAACTGCCACTGCTGCAGTCATCGCGCGCGGTGAATCCCTTTATGCACAGAACTGTTCGGTCTGTCATGGTAATGAGGGGGTGCAGATGCGCTCCAGTTTTCCCAACCTGACCCGCACCCCTTTCCTGCATTCCCAGGCAGGCTGGGATACTGTGGTGCTGCAGGGTGCCAGGTTGCAGCGCGGCATGGCTAATTACTCAGATGTCCTGAGTGCAGAAGATTCGGTTGCCATTCGTGAATACATTATTACCAGAGCGATTGATGTCAGGGATAACCCGCCACCGGTGTTCGGCTTCAGGGCAGCGGCCAGCGAGGATGACGAAGAGGAAGAGTCAGACGATATCCACGAAGAAGCGGCTGAAAATGAATGAAGAGAATAAAAGGGGACGGAGGGATTAAAATTAAATCCCTCCGTCCCCTTTAAATTGCTTTAAATCGTTACGGTGCCGTTACTGTCGCCAAAGCTGTCCTGCTCGATATCCAGTTTGTGAAGCATTGCCAGCAGCAAGTTGGACATTTGAGTTTTTTCAGACATCACTATATGACGGTTTCCCTCCAGTTTTCCGGACGCACCGCCTGCCAAAATGACAGGCAGGGGATCATGGTTGTGGGAGTTTCCATCACTCATACCACTGCCATAGAGAATCATGGAGTGATCAAGCAGATTACCGTTTCCATCTGGCGTTGATCTGAGCTTATCCAGAAAATAGCCCAGCAGACTGACATGATAGCGATTCAACTGGGCAAATCTGGCCTTGTTGTCTTCATTGTTGGAATGATGGGAAAGTGTATGAAAGCCATCCCGCACGCCACTGGCTGGATAGATTGCGCCGCTTAGTTCCTTGGCCATAAGAAATGTCGAAACTCTGGAGATTTCTGTCTGCCAGGCCAGTACCTGCAAGTCGTACATCAGCTTGATATGCTCCTCCACATCTGCTGGTATGCCATTGGGTTTGTCTGGAACGGCAACATCGTCCGACACCTTTTCGCCCGCCTGAACAATTCGTCTCTCAATTTCCCGGATATCAGTCAGGTATTGCTCAAGTCTCACTTTGTCACTGGCCGGCAGTGTCTTGTCCAAAGAGGATAATTGTTCGGAAACGGCATCAAGCAGACTCAGGGACTGTTTTCTTCTGGCTTCCCGTTGCGCGGGTGTGGCGCCGTCCCCAAATAATTGTTCAAAAACTACCTGCGGGTTGTTCTGCATAGGCAGTGGCGAAAGTGAAGACTGCCATGAAATCGTATTGCGATAAGCACAACTCAATCCTTCGCCACAGCTAATAGTCGCTTCCTCTATGGTGAGTTCAAGGGAGGGCAGTGGGGTATCCCGATTCAATTCCCTGGCTATGATCTGATCAATAGTCACTCCAAGTTCAGGGGTTGCACCACGCAGGGGTTTTGCGCCACTGAGAAAACTGGCGGCTGATCTGTTGTGATTTGCTGTCGCGCCACCGGGTCCATAGGCCAGCGGCAGAGTCAGATTGCTCACCACATTGATCTGATCCCTGAACGACTCCAGAGGCTTGAGAATTTCAGAAAACTCAAAATTCTTCCCTTCTTTTAGCGGAGTCCACTTTGACATGGTGGCCCCATGAGGAAAATAAATCGCCCCGAAACGGGTTTTTGACATACTTTCCTGTGCGTTAAGTGTTCCGGCGGGAATCATGGATTCCAGTAATGGCAACGCCAACATGGAACCTGCCCCTCTGAGCATGGTTCTGCGTGATAGATGTTTTTTACTGATAAAGTTGACCATGATTTGCCTCCGGCAACTGAATATCATTCTGTTGGCTATTAACTATTAACGTTTACTATTGACTGTCTGCTACATGCACGCCATCTGATTTTACTCTGTACAGGAACTGATCACTTGTCACGATACCTTTGACAATGGACGCGAATCTGTAATCCTCATTTTCGGCTTCCCTGACGATTGAGCGTACAGCCGGCATATCAAAGTACTCAAGTTCACGCCCCAATGCATAGGTCATTAATTTTTCGGTTAAGGTTTCAATAAATAATTCTGAATAGTTCATCAGTGAATTTCTGAGATCTGATGGGCCATTAAGATCCGTGCCATCCAGAAGTGTTCCTGACGGATTTACTTTCGATTCACCATCATATTCACGCCAGGCGCCTACGAGATCAAAATTCTCCAGGGCAAACCCAACAGGGTCAATAACACTGTGACAGGAACTGCATACCGGATCCTGACGGTGCTGTTCAAGCCTTTCCCTGACTGAAGTGGTAATAACAGAGGAGCCATCACCATCCAGATTGGTTTCGACCCCGGGTGGAGGAGCTGGTACCGGGGCGCTCAGCAGGTTTTCCAGAATCCAGCTGCCTCTGATTACCGGTGAGGTACGACTGGCGGTTGAAGTCACGGTCAGAATACTGCCATGGCCAAGTAAGCCTCTTCTGGGGCTATCTTCCGGCAAGCTGACTTTTCTGAAGGCCGAGCCTTTGACGCCGGAAATGCCGTAATGCTCGGCAAGGCGGGAATTGAGATAGGTATATTGGGCATCCAGAATAGTCGTTACCGGTAAGTCTTCCTCTATGATACTTGCTACCAACAACCGGGTTTCCCTGATAAAGGCCATGCGCAGATTGTCATTAAAGTTTCCTTCTTCCGGCGTAACACTTTCCATGTCACGCAGAAAAAGCCACTGCCCGGCAAAGTTTTCTACTAGCGCAAGGGACTTTTCGTTGGCAAGCATCCTGTTGACCTGGGCTCGCAGGATTGCCGGTTCATGCAAACGCTCAGCAAGCGCCAGCTCTATCAATTCCTCGTCCGGGATACTGCTCCAAAGAAAAAATGATAGCCTGGAGGCCAATTCAAGATCGCTGACCGGGTATCTTTCACCGGGTAGCAAATCTTGCGGCTCTTCCTCAAAGCGCACAAGTAACTGCGGGTCAACCAATATACGTGAGATGGCCTGCTGGATGCCGCTTTCAAAGCCGCCTTCTTCATAACCCTGCCGGTAAAAGACCATGATCGATTCAACCTGGTTTTGTGTCGCGGGTCGACGAAATGCCTTGCTGGCAAGATTTTCTACAATGGTTTTGGCGCAGGAAATTTCTTCATCGTTAGTGGCAGGGTAGCAGGTAAATATTTTTTGCCGGCTAGGTGTGATGCCAGGACCTGTGGCATTGAAAGGGCCGGTAATCTCGATTCGATTTACGCTTCCCTCAATACTGGATTCTTTGTAAATATTGTTAACACCGGTAGATTTTCGATTATCAATAATGGCGGCAGTGATTGTATGGGGCCCTGCTGTTATTGGAATTCTGCTGATGCTGTTGTCGGTCAGCTCTACTGGTTGCCCGTCGATGGAGAAATCCAGCGTCGAGGCTAATTGCCTGCCACTGCCACTATTAAAGCTGAATAATCTGGCGCCAACATTGATGTCGTACTGCGCATCAAGAGGAAAGTTGTGCGTTATCTTTATGCCGCCCCTGGTACCAAGAGGCATTCCTTCAATATGTCGGTCCTGCATGTAGTCAGGTGGTGGCAAATACGCTGTGGAGGCTTCTGAGGCGGTCATGTCGCCTACAGACCACCGGCTTATTTTCATGGCGGCAGATGTATAGGCCTGAACCAGGGCAGGGGAGAAGCCAAGAGACGCTGCAATGTTGTCGAAACCTTCACTGGAGTTATCCCTTGGCAGTAAAGTGGATACATCAATTTCAAGGGCCAATAGATCCCTGATGACATTGCCGTATTCCTGCCGATTCAATCTGTGTACACCCGGGGATGCCGGGATTGTCTCTATAGTCTGATCAAGCTTGTAGGCAATGGTTTTGGCAAAATCCTGCATGATGTTATTGCCCGGGCGTTCTTCACCGGCCGGCGGCATCATGCCAATGCGGACTTTCCTGATCATTAATTCCCATATTTCAGGATCATTTTCTACATGGCTGAAATCCAGAACACCCATGTCCAGACTGCCAGCCCAATCTTCAAAGTTGTGGCATTTGACACAATACTGGTCGATAAAATCAGGCACATCCTGAGCCAAGACAGAAGTTGGCAGTAGTGATGCCAGCGATGTCATCAATGCGGTAGCGATTAAAGAATATTTTATGGATTTCTGCATTTATTGTACCGACATATTTCTTTCTTCAAGAAGTTGAGTAATGAGAGCCATGGATTCAGGCTTTTCTTCCGCCGGATGGGTCGCTAAAAATACACCTTTGGCCCAGTCGAGAGGGCTTCTGCCTTCATTATCCTTGATATCCAGCCTTGCCCCATTCTCAACTAAAAATTCAATAATGTCATTGGACCCTCTGTTGGCAGCACCATGTATAGCCGCCAGACCCATAGAATTCGCATGATTAACATCCATTCCGAGTTCAAAGCACAATTTTACTGCGGCCAGCAAATTTTCTGGCGACTCTGTCCAGGTCTGGGAAACCACCCAGTTGATACCGGCAGCAGCCATCAAGGCATTGGTTCCTTCAAACGTTGTAATATGAGGGTCCGCGTTATTCTCAAGCAGTAGTTCCAGAACCGCCATATCGCCAGCTCTGGCTGCTCGAATAAATGGAGTCTGTCCGGTAAAATCTACCCACTCAAGGGTGCCTGTAATGGATAGCAGATGGTGGCGGATTGGTGGCGATTCACTTGTTCGCACATTGACGTCCGCACCTTGCTCAATAAGTAGTTTTATCAGGTCTAACAGCTCATTCCGATTACTGACAAAATTATTAAACAGGTCATTGTGAATGTATAGATTCCTTACGTTTATGGCTTCCCACAATGGCGATCTGCCATACCAGTCTTGCTGGTTAAGGTCGGCCCCCTGCACAATAAGCAATTTGGCGGTTTCAACCTGGTTATTCTCCACCGCCATCAATAAAGGGCTTATGTCATTGGCGTCGGAGAGGTGAATATCAGCTCCTCGCTGCAGTAGCAGGTCAACGATATCCGTAAAGCCATGCCGGGCCGCATAAAGTAGTGGAGTCATTCCTCCGGGTATTGGTTCGCGTCTACCGCGATCAGCAGGCGTTCCACCGCGTATAATTCCGATCCCGAAACCGAATCCACGCTGTGAATTGGGTTCCACCCATTTCGGTATTTCGCCAATATCAGTTCTGGCATTGGCGTCAGCACCCTGGGATAAGAGGTAATCCACAATATTTTCATGTCCGGCCCTGGCAGCAAACATAAGTGCAGTTTGACCAAAATGCTCATCAGTTCTGTCAACGCTGGCCCCCGACTCAATCAATGCCCTGACATTGGCTAGCTCACCCGATTGTGCAGCCAGCATCAAGACACTTTGCCGGGCATTGTCCAGTGTCTCAGGGTCTGCACCGGCTTCAAGCAAGAGTTTCGCCATCACTGTGCTGCCTTTTTCTATGGCCAACGCCAGGGGAGTCACTCCATAGCGGGTTTTAAGATCAGGGTTGGCATCATTGGCCAATAGATTAACCAGAAGGTCAAGATTGCCAGCTTCAACGCTCCAGTGTATTGCCGAGGTACCGAACTGGCCTGGTTCGTCGGGGTTTGCCCCCTGGTCCAGCAATTGCCTGACAAGTACGGCATCTCCTCTCATTGCTGCATCGGCCAAATTGCCCGCATCCTGAGCCCACGCTGTAGAGCTGAGACAGAAGAATAAAGCAATCAGTCTGGTAAATTTGATATAGAACATTGAGTAGTGCGTATCCCCAGGAATTTTTATAGTCTTTTTAAAGGACTTATAACCGGATAAAGTATTAAATTCAACTGTATGAATGTAATCAAGGATTAAACACAAAAATCACAATTTATGCTTAATTCCAGTAATAAAGTAATATTTTTGGTTATATAAAAATGCTTATTCAATAAAGGCAGAAAATCTTACAGCGCTGGTATTCAAATATTTTCAGGCCCATTCTATTTATTGTTTTTATTCCTTGAACTCTATATCACCTGTTTCAATCAATCAATTTTATCTTCAGATTCTAGTTTCACCGGGAATATCGTCTGTGGGTCAAAAAAAACTCGACACTATATTTTGCTTCGTGCTAAAAATGAAATGATTAGTTCATAAAAAAGACTAATTTTAAATAAGGGTGAGTTTTGTAGACGCTCATTTGCAGTAAAAACAATAAGTAAAACAATAAGTAAAACCGAAATAGAGCAATAAAAACAAGCTGTGAAGGATCATGCGGCAACTAATTCAGCCTGCCAGCCTGAACCCGTCAAATCTGAAAGTATGAATGCTTACATATTTGATAACTCAGTAAAAAATAAAAAGTCACAAAAGGGGGAAGCAAATTATGTCCAAAAAACTCACTATTCCTAAACGTGCAATGGCACTGGCTATTGCATCAAGTCTGACGGCAGTACCCACATTTCTTTTCGCACAACAAGGCGAGCTTGAAGAGATAACAGTCACAGGATCCCGAACTTGAACAACTGATGGCATGGCGACACCAACTCCGGTGACCAGTGGATCCACTCTCGAGCTAATGAATTTCGAACCCGGTGGCAACGTTGCATTTCGCCGTCCCGAACTCACAGCCAATGCAACGCTCAGATATAGTGTTGGCCCATGGTCTGCGACCTGGCAGCAGCGTTATATCAGTGACGCTATCGTTAACCTGAACTGGGTTGAAGGGGTTGATGTTGACATTAATACCGTTCCCACCTATTCATTCACCAACCTGAATTTCCGCTATGACGGTGATTCCATGTTGCAGGGTGGAGAATGGTCAGCGTCGTTTGCCATCAATAATGCCTTTAACAAAAACCCGCCCATTATCCCTGGCGCCTTTAACCGGGTTGGCTCACAAACCAACTCGGGTGTCGGCTATGATGAGTTTGGACGGCGTTATCAGCTGACTTTGGAAATGAGCTTCTAATATTCCAATTCAGATGTAAAAAAGCGGGCAATTCAGCCCGCTTTTTGACAATGTTTTTTGTCTTAGGTATTAAGGACTTATTGCCAATTATGCAGCTTTACTTTTCTCGTTACTTTTCTCATTACTTTGAGACGGCATGGTTCGATAGGTTTCAAAATATTTTTTGGCATTCAGTGTTTTAGGAATTACTTTGACTTCTCCTGGATCAAGTTTTTTTCCATTTTGTGAGGTGACGTGGGCGGGTGCCAGGGGGACTTCGTCATATATATCAACGAATTCTATCTCACCTTTAAACTCGTCTTCCGACCATTTCTCAGCCCAGACATGTAAAGCAAGCATTACGGGCGAAAGCTCCCAGGCCTTGCGTTTTAATTTATATTCCATTCTTTTGCCATTTTCTGCAACTGGAGTCTTTTTTATGAGCTCTAGTTCAACAAAATGGGCCAGTCTCTTGGTCAGGACATTTCTCGAAATGCCGAGAGCGTGGAAAAGCTGCTCGAATCTCCGTGTTCCGCCGAAAATCATGAACTCTCTTAAAATCAGCATTGACCATGGCTCGTTTAGAATGTCCGTGGCTTTTGAGACGTAACACTGTAATTTTTGTTCTGGCATGGTATTGAGCCTGGATAATTTGTTTAACGATAAGTTTTGAAATAATGAAATTGAAAAAAAGAATGTGTTAGTTGAAAGTGTTTATAATCTACATATACGGTATCTATACTACCAGACTGCAAAATTGTTTAAAGCATTGAATAACGATGCTTGTCAATAGAGGTGTTAACATGAAAAATAATCCCTGCTCAATTCCAACCTTTTCCCGATTAAGTCGACGAGGTTTTTTGTCCCTCGGTACGGCAGCCGGACTATGCTCACTCCCTTTCCCCAGCATTTTTGCGCAAACCTCATCAACAGGCATCAAGTTAAATAAACTGCATTGTTTTGAGATCAAGGTTGCGGATGTTGAACGCACCATAGATTTCTATCAGGGACTTCTGGGTATGAATATCATGTCAACCTTTGCCGGGCGTACCTGTCTTCAGGTGGGAGAAAGCAACCAGTTTATGGCGGTCAGACAGATCATGCAGGGCGAAATGCCGGCGATCACCAAGCTGGGATACAGCGTACAGGATTTTGATCTTGTTACTCAACACGAAGCGCTTGTTTCGGCGGGCTTTACAGAGATACAGGCGCCAGATGTATCCACACCAGGCATTGAAAATGCCATGAGTGTCTGGGTTGCTGACAGGCAGGGAACACCGGAGCTCCATTTTGCCGATGCCAATGGTGTCATCGTGCAGCTGGTCGATGATTCATACTGTGGTGGCAGTGGGCCGCTGGGTAATATCTGCGAAACGGGTGAGCCTGCACCCTCGGGAGTCTTTGATTTAAACGAAATTAATCACTTCACCGCCTTTGTGAATGACGGCGCTGGCGCCAATACCTATTACCAGCAGGCTTTTGATCTCAAGGTTCAGGCCTACCAGGGACCAGGTTCACCGGTAACGGGCATTGGCGACGGCCATCAATTTGTCATGTATGCGGGGCCATTTCCTGGCCAGGGACAGGCTCCTGCCAATATTCATCATGCCAGTTTTAATATTCATGATTTTGATGAAGCCGGGATGCTCGAGAAATTAACCCAATACGGCCTAAGCGCTCGTGGTGATGGTCAAATCGGACCATTAATGCATTATGTAAGCCGACGCATGCCGGAACGCGGTGGTGTTGAAGGTGGCACCCCTGAAGTCTATTTTACCGATCCGGATGGCATTTTGATGCAGATGCAGGACGTATCCTACTGTGGTGGCGGGGGTTATCTGGGCAATGAATGCCTGTTGTAAAGTTCAAGACATTGCTTATTGGCAGCTTCGTATTTTGAGACCAGTCATGGGGTTTTAACCTGTATCTGTGCCGCCTTACCCAACTGTTTGAGGTCAATGCTGAACATTGGCGGGAAAGATAACTGCAGTTTCTTGCCTGCCTGTTCGGTATAAGGGGCCATGCAGTACAGCACTCTTCGGGAATAATCTGCCTTGACCACAGACATACCAAAAAGGTTTTCCAGATTGGCCAGCAAAGGAGTTTCTGTGCCTCCGGATAGCCAGGGTCCGGTCAGGGATTTTGAGGTATAAAGATGATGATGCATTTGTATTTCATCAGCGGCCTGGGTTTCTGATTGGCGGTTCGTGGTTGAAATGATCAGAATGAAATGTTCCTCAAGCGGGTCAAAATATATTTTTGGTACTTCCAGTTGGCTGAAGTTTTTTCCATCGGAAATTGATGTTGGCGCAAGAAGCTCTGTCACAGAACATGAGAAACTTTCGTCCAGTGTGATGCAAGCCAGACCAAGAGCCGGTTGCTTTGCAGAAACTTTTGCGGCCCAGGCCAACATTAAATTGCCCTTGTTATCCTTGAACAGATAAGGGTCCCGCCAGGCCAGAATCGGGCCGCCTGCTTCGCCATCTTTACTGCCCAGGCAGGATGCTTCGGAGAGGTAATAACCGGTTTTCAAAATTCTTTTCCTATCCCTGACTGGACAAAGCACTACCTTGCCTAAAGAAAAACTCTTACCTCGAGGGGCGAACCCTATGGCCAGGCTCTGTATAAAAGGATGTTGATCATCACCCTGTTGCAATGCAGTGTATGCGGCTAGTTTGCCTTTACCAGCGACGTCCAGAACAGAGCCGCTCCATATGTTTCTGGCATCATGCTTGTCCGCTGCCTGACCGGGTTTCTGAAAGCAGCCTCGATCCGTCCAGTGCAGTCCCTCATCAACGGAATGGAAATGGCGGATATGGAAAGGATGCTGGTTGCGTGCGGAGGGATGAATGGTCTGGCCGTCACTCTGTGTTCTCGCAAGCGCAAGGCAGTACAGATCGAAGCCATTGTCAGATTGCCCGCACCAAGAGTCCCAGAGATAGAGATCCGGGTGCAAAATAGCACCGGAAAACTCCTTTTTACAGGGGGGAGGAATCGGGACGCTTGTTGTCATAAGAAACAAAGCCAGTGCGAAGACATGATCATATTAAATGTTCGCCATTATTAATGTTATCCGGATGATATCAATAATATGAACTTTACCTTGTTCTTATTCGCAGTCCCTGCCATCGCTCAGGGTGTCAGGGTCACTGTCACCCGCCGACTCTGCCAGTCGTCAATGCCATCAGCTTCGGCGCGTGCGTCGATCCACTTTATGTCGGTGTTCACTTCAATGCCGGCATCCTGCAACAGGCCTGCTACCTCTTCTGCTCGCCGACGCCCGGTGTTTTGAGCTTCCTGCAGCAGGGTGCCGTTGCTCAGCAGATGTGCCCCGCGAACACCGGTCACAGTCATGCGGGAAGGCTTTAGTTTTCCGGCGGTGGTGAATATCTGCTGTAGAAAACGTGGGTGGCGAAATGAAATACCCTTGTCGAAATCAAAGTAGATATCAAAGGTCTGCGGGCCTTCCGGTGGTGGCGGTTCCACTCGTGGGGTGCCTGGCGCCGGATCAAAAGCCAGCCTGCCGGCACTGGGGCCCGGTGGACGTGGATTAAAATCAATAACGTAGCGTTCATCCACCGGCAACATGGTATTGCAGTTGGCATCCAGCTCCGGCATGGCTGTGAGATGAACATCTTCCATTACTATACCGCCGCAAATGGCCGGTTCGTCAGTAACAACACCCTCCACCAGGACCTGATGTCCAAGCAATGGGGGTTGCACCGTGGCACTCACATCACTCTGGATAGTCAGGTAGTAGGTGTCACCGTCGTAGTCACTGAGCCAGCAGGGAACGCTGACGGTATCCCGGACAATGGGGCAACTAACGAAGCTGATTCGTTCTCCGGGATCCGGTGCTGCTATCAGGCTGCCGGCGGCACTTGCAAGTGAAAGGCTGATCAGGGTTTTGATTGTTGGTTTCATAGTATGCTCAGGAAATTGACCAGATCGGTTTTTTCCTGCTCCGTGTAGCGAATATTGAATCGCCTGTCATAAAAATCCACAAGCTCTCTCAGGTTGGCGGCAGACCCGTTGGAAAAGTAAGGGGCCCTGGCAGACAGACCGCGGAACTGCTGGATGACGATGGCACCTACATCCTCGCACTTGCCGGAGATCAGGGCGCGGCCAGGATCCTGGGTATAAATGGTGCGGCCGAGGAATGCATGTGGGGGCAGGTCGGCGCGGCAGCTAACCTTGAATAATGGCATTTCCGGGGCTTCCTGAGACCAGGGGCTTTCCGGGGGCTCCAGTGCCCAGGGATAGTTGGTGGTACCCAGGTCCATCCAGCCGTTGGCGGTGTCCATGCCGGTCATGTGCATGCCGTGGCAGGTAGCGCAGGTGCGTTTGATGGGATTGCCCAGCCCGACAGTATTGATATGAGTGGCATCCTTGATCCAGAAGGTGCGGTAGAAAAAGTTATCATGACCACGCTGCACCGATTCCAGAAAGGCATTGCGTGAAGCTTCCTCTTCACTTGAACCCTCTGGCAGATCGGCCCACTTGTTTTCCATGGGGAACACGTAGCGGGTGGTGTTATTGCCCAGAACGCCATCGCTGCCATTGGCCATGGCCTGCGGGCCAATGCCGGATGGTCCACCGGGTTCGTTTAGTGCGCCACCCCCGTTTGACCAGGCCTGCGCACCGTAGAGCTGTAATTCAAATTCCTGGATGCGCGACAATTGGGCCGGTGTTAAAGGCTGCGCCACTTCCATATGTCCGTGAGCAGCTGACTGAGCCTGTTGCTTGAGCGTAACATCCCGGGCATCGGCCATCATGTTCATGTTGACGGGGCGTCCGGTGTCCGGGTCGAGGGTGGCCAGCATGCCAGTCTTGCCAATAAAAGGAGACACTCCGAAACTGGATGACGACACATAGCGCAGGTTAATGGCAGGACGCGGCCGGCGGTAAACAGAAATTTCATGGCGCTCTCCATCCAGGCCATATACAGGGTCGGTATTGCAGCCCGTTGGGTCGCGCACCACCTCAATATCAAATTCAGCTTCGGCATTTTTTGGTGGCCAGGGCAGGGCCACCCGGAACAGGCCGCGCTTGAGCAAAAGCGAATGGGATTCTTCTTCACCCTGTGGCAGGTTCGGGCAGTCCTTGCCGTCGATGGCAGCAAACAATGGATCGGCACCATGGGTGTCCTGCCAGCGCTGCTGGATGGTCGGCACAGAGATGGACATGGCATCAGAGGGCTGGTGACAGGTCACACAACCACGCCCGTTGCTACCCAGAGGCTCAAAGAAAGGATGACCGTCAGTAATGATCGTGCCACTGGCATTCAACAGGCCGACACGGCCATAGTCATTGGCATATTCAATATAGGCAGGCAGTGGCCGGTCTTCACCGGGAGCCCACCACAGGTCCGACCTGCTTGCCATGGCTTGCTGGGCCGTTTGTCCATAACTGTTAAAACAGGCAGTCATGGTGAATATAACAAGCCATAAGCGATGATGATCTTTGGTTTGAATTTTCATTTCGCTGAAGTTCCACTGGTTTTGAGTTGATATTAACCCCGAATCATTTTCCATGTTATGCCTATACCTGCCAATCGGTAAGTTGATATATAGACACGCGTTATTCACTGGTGTCCAGCAAGCCCCTGGCTTCAAGCCATTCATAAAAGCGCACAATCCAGTCATCCACTGGAAGGTCTTGCTTGCGCATACCAAAGCCGGCACTGACCTGATCATAAATATGGATTTCTGCGGGTTTACCTGCTGATTTCCAGGCTCCAAACAGGGCCAGACAGCCATTAGTGACATTAAAATGGTTATTGCCGACAGCAATAAATAAGGGGGGTGCCTGTTGGGGAACGACAACATCCTGTAGGGAAGGTCCGTAAAGTGAAGCAAGAAAATTTGGCATGCCTGAAGGACTTTCAGCAATCGTTGCACCGATGACTACTCCCCCTCCAGCGGAAAAGCCCATCAGGCCTACCCGGTTGGGGTCAATGCCCCAATCATTCGCTCGTTCGCGCACCAGGTTCAATGCTTGACGAGCATCTGCAATCCCCATTTCCAGTACCTCCCTGAGTGCTGGATTGTCGGGTTCCGGGTTGGCATTGCCATTGCGGATTGTCAGTTCCTGGCGCGGCCTCGGGTTAACTGATGGTTCTGGTGCTGGTGCATTCGGGTCAGTTTGCAGGGTTCGGTATTTCAGGACAAAAGCTGCAATACCCCGGTTATTGAGCCATCGTGCTACTTTCGATCCTTCGTTATCCATTCCCAATACCCGCAGGGCCCCGCCTGGCGCAATAATCACAGCGGTGCCATTGGCACTGGGAGCTTCCGGCAAATATACCGCCAGGGACGGAGCGCTTACATTGGATACAATCCGATCACCATCGGGTGTAGTGTTGACAGTTTCCGGGAATTGCCAATTATCGGTACCAGGGGCTTGCCCTGGCCACAATAGTAATTCCTCTTGCTGGGCGAAACTTGCGTTGCCTGACAGGCAGGTGAAAAACACAAGTACAAGGCCGCCAAGCGAACTGATTTTTCTACTGTATTTTATGTCTTGCATTTACAGCCACTGTCTTTGGTAATGATCATCAAAGAGTCTGGTTTTGTCCGAATAAATCTGTAGCCCGAGACTCCCTTGATTTCTATTATGGCATGCCTCTGCATAGATGCATTGAGCGTTTTCGGGTGACCATTCTAAAATTCTTTATTATTACTGAAAGAGCATTCAGTCCACTTGCGCCATCAGGTCAAGCAAACCATTGACGATGGCATTTTCCGCGCACCCCGGTTGCAGGCGCGAGGACAGCACTTCAAAGGTGTTGTAACCGAAGGCGCCATCATGCGGCACGTAACCGGAATTGGCCGTGCCATTGGTAAGCGTCACCATCATGGTGTGCTTGTGCACTGATTCCTGCTTCAGGCGCTGGGCGATGAGATTGAAAATTTCTGCGTTTACGCCGCCCAGGTAAACATCCCCGATGCGCAGTACACTCAATAGCAGATTGACCTCATCTCCCGGCACGTAAGTACCAGGGTATCCTTCACGACCAGAGTCCGTACGCCGCCGGCCGGGGCAGGTAACACTTTGCTGGCGACCGCTGATTAACGCAGAAGTAAGCGGGCGCTCCAGGCCTGCACGCATGACATGCAGCACTTCCTCGCCCAGCATCTGGCCCATGGTGTCGAGCATCTGGCGTTGCTGGTTCATCAGTTCTGTCACTTCCGGGTTATCCCGGTCCAGGCCCATGCCGCCGGGCAGCATGGTATTGGAAATATCCTCACCTCGACTGATGTAGTCATTGATACGGATTTCGCGCAGGTCATAGGTTTGTTGAAAAAAGATCGGGTTCTGGTCGCCGGCGGCGCCCAGGGACCATACCGCCACGACATCGTCTCCCAGTGATTCTTCTATATACCGGGAAGACGCTCCCGGAATATCGCCACTGACTTCATCAAGCTGACCCGAAATGACGCCGTGCACAGCATAGTTGTAGTACACCGCGATGGGGTGGCCATCAAGGGATTCAAAATTCACCACGGCGACAGTCTTGTCAGACGGCCCGTCATAATTCGGGCCTTCATCCCAGAGACCCGTATCGGGATTGATCATGGTGCGATTAATATTGATATAGGATTCCCCCGTTCCCCAGGCCATGCGTGCCGGTTGCAGGTCAGTCATGGCCTCGCGGATTACCTGAATCACCAGGTCGGCATAAGGGTCACCCTGTTGGCGTGGCACACTGTGGGTGTGAGTTGCCGTCAGTAACAGATGTTCGCTGGCAATCCCCAGTTCGGCTTCAGCCCGGGAGGACACGCTCTGCCATAACGATGTTGGAATACCACCTATATCCAGGGTGACCAGTGCCGCTCGCGTGCCGCTACTTTCAATGACGATGGCACGGGCAAAGACCCGGTCGTTGACACCGCGATAGAGTGCCGGCAGGTCATCAGGTGTCGGTGTGATGTCAACTTTGGAAGCACCCACGTGCAGCGCATTATCCGCGGCATGTCCAATGTTTGATGCGAGCACAATGGTGATGGAAAAAAGGGCTATCTGAAAATTTCTGAGCATGAAACTGTCCTCAATCAATTTGCCAGGGCAGCCAGCTGTGCTTCCAGCAAGCGCCGCATGATGACATAGCCATTCCGGTTTGGATGAACACCGTCGTTGCCCAGCTCAGACCGTAATTCTCCCCCGGGCCCGGACAATGCAGTGAAGTAATCAATATACCCCAGGTCTTTTTCTGCTGCGAAATTTTGCAGCCAGTCATTTAATTCACGAACCCGGGGTACCGGGTTGATGGTCGGTTGCCAGCTAAAGGTTGCCGCCGGTGGAATACTGCCCAGGATCACCTGGATGTCATTGGCTTTTGCAAGCTCCACCATGGACCTGATGTTGTTTTTGAAATCCTCTGCCCGGATTGGCCCGGTATTGCCGGCGATATCGTTGGTCCCCGCCAGAATGTGAACCATTTCCGGATTCAGGTCCACCACATCATTGCGAAATCTCAGCAGCATTTGCGGCGTGGTCTGAGCGCTGATGCCACGGTTCACCATGTCTGTGCCGAACAGTTCCGGATCACCCAACAGCCAGTTTTCGGTAATGGAATCCCCCATGAAAACCAGTCGGGGTTTTACACCAGCAGATATCAAGGCGTCGTTGTCAGCGCGAAAACGGCACAAACCAGGCCAGTCCTGGATGGTATTGGCATTGACAGCGGCAAGGTAGTCGGCGAATGCCTTATTGGTATTCAGCTGTGCAAAATCCTCAGCGCTCAAGGTGCGTGGTTCCATAAAAAGTGATGACAGTATTTCAGCGGCACCCGCCGGCATGCTGATGGCGGGAGGGCAGGGGCGGTCGACAATACCGACCGGCCCACTGGTATTCTGTGTATCTTGTGCATTTGCGATGGATGCCGCCAGCAGATAAAGCAGGTTGGCAAGCAAGGATGTTTTTCCCATTGGTAGTGTCCTGTATTTTTTCTTATTTGTTTTTTATTCAATGGTTAAATAGCAAGCGCTCGACGGGGCATGCATCTGACATAAACGGAAACAATTTTTATTTCAGGGTATTGCATAAGCCCGAGTCTGACTTTTTAAATTATTATAGTGCTGAGATTAGCAGGGTGTGGAATGCATCACCAGTGTATCCCGATCCAAGCCGTCTCTTGAATAGATTCCCGAATTAAAGCCCGGATATAGTAGTGTTTGTTTTAGCGTTATCAAATTTCACATAAATAGTGCCTGATATTGCATTAGCTGATATAGACGGGTAATTTGCCTGCAAACAGGGACTATACAGATTGATTCCCGATCAGGAATTCTGTTCTTATTTGAGCACCAGCCATGTCATTAATTAAGCGCCTATCTCGACATCTACCTTTAAAAGTATTACACCTGATACTTTATGCGTATACAGCGTTCGCTTCTGCCCAGGTGAAAGTTGAGAATGACGGAACCGTGCTCATGCCCGCGCAGACGGTACCGGTCAGTGAATACCTCAGTCCCGAAGGCAAGGATTACCTGGTGGAACATTTGCTTGGTCTGAAAAATCCCGAATCATTTCAAATGGTAGACGGTGTTCCTGCCCTGATCGCTGGCTATCTTGAGCGTCAGCGTGAGCTGTTTGCCGTCAGCAGAATCGATACAACGATTGGTGGAGTCCATGCCATCGTCTATGCACCTGCTGCAGGTATCGCGCCGGAAAATAGTGACAGGATATTGATCAACCTGCATGGCGGCGGTTTTGCCGGTTGCTGGCTTGGTTGCGCTGAACTGGAATCCCTGCCCATTTCTGCACTGGGTCGTATCAAGGTGGTTAGTCTGGATTATCGCCAGGGACCTGAGCACCGCTTTCCGGCCGCCAGCGAGGATGTCGCGGCGGCTTATCGCGAACTGCTGGACACCTATGCGCCTGAAAATATTGGTCTCTATGGCAGTTCTGCCGGTGGCATGCTCGCTGCCCAGGCCGTTGCCTGGTTACAGCAGCATGACTTGCCGCGCCCCGGCGCAATTGCTTTACTCAATGCCGGCGCGGCGCCAACCGGTGCGGCTTTCGGGGGCGATGCCGGTTACTTCACCATGCCCCTGGGAGAAGGGCGGGTCATGCCACCTCCCCAATCCCCGCCCACAGGGATTGGTGGTGGGACAAATGGCTATTTCGCCGATGTCGCCCTTGATGATCCACTGGTAGCGCCTACCACCGACCCGGATCTTCTTTCACAGTTTCCCCCCACACTGATTCTGTCCGGCACCCGCAGCTACGATCTCAGCAATGCCGTGCATACCCATATGCAACTGGTAAAACAGGATGTCCCTGCGCAGTTGTATGTTTGGGAAGGCATGTTTCACGGGTTTTTCTACAATGCCGAGGTGCCGGAATCCCGGGAAGCCTTCACTATTATCAATAAATTTTTTGACCGCTGGCTGGGTGGCAAATGACCGGAGCTTTTTCCATGAAAGGAATTATCACAGCATTACTTTTTTGTTTGCTTACGCTGACTCAGGGTGCCCTTGCCCAGGACACTCATTGGGTAGCGACCTGGGGCACTTCACCCCTACTGTCGGTAGAGAGTTTGCCGGACTGGATTCAGCCACCTCCTGCTGATACTCTGCCGGCAGATCCCCCGCCGTCACCTATCCCACCGGTACCCTCTGAATTGAATGACCAGACTGTGCGCATGGTGGTCAGGACCAGTATCGGTGGCGACGGGCTGCGTCTGCAGTTCAGCAACGCCCAGGGCCTGGATCCGGTCACTCTTGGCGCGGTTCATATTGCCAGGCATCGCGGTAACGGGGTCATCGAGCCCGCGACAGATCGTGTAATCACTTTCAGTGGGAAACCTTCCGTTACTTTGCGTCCTGGCGCACTGGTCATCAGCGACCCGGTTGATCTGGCGCCGGCGGCTTTGGAAGAGCTGGCAGTGTCGGTATATCTGCCGTTACCCACAGCTACCGGCACTCGCCATGAGCTGGGCCTCAACACTACCTATATTGTCCCGGGCAATGCTGTAGGGAACCCCGGGCTACCATCCAATAATAGTAATCGCTCCTATTTCTGGCTCACCGGTATTGAGACTGCAGCGCCGACGAATAGCGCTACCATCATAGCGTTTGGCGATTCCATCACCGACGGTTATGCTACCACGGCGGACAGTCACCGCGCCTGGCCTGCCTTGCTGGCCGAACGGCTGCAGGACAATCCGGCCACAGCCGGCCTGGGCGTGATCAATATGGGTATTTCCGGCAACCGCGTCTTGCGCAACAATATCGGAGCCAGCGCCCTTGCCCGCTTTGATCGTGATGTGCTGGCCCGAAGTGGCGTTGCCTGGATAATTCTGCTGGAAGGAATCAACGATATTACCTGGTCCGCACTGCCTGGTGCGCCTGTCAGCGAACAAGCCAGTGCGGATGCCATCATCGAGGGTCTATCGCAACTGGTGGATCGCGCCCATGCCCATGGCATCAAAGTGATGGGTGCCACCATGACGGGCATGGAAGGTTTGTGGTTGTACAACGAGGAGACTGAGGCCATGCGACAGGCGGTAAATGAATGGATTCGCACCAGCGGCAAGTACGATGCCGTGGTGGATTTCGATGCAGCAACCCGGGATCCGCAACAACCCACGCAACTGCATCCAGCGCAGGACAGTGGTGATCACATCCATCCCAATGATGCAGGCAATGCTGCCATGGCGGACGCGATTGATATTACTGATTTCCTGCGCTGATAAAGGTCGCCGAAATTGCCCGTGTTTCTATCTGACCGCCATTGCAATCACGAATTGATTATGGACTGCTTTCTGTAAGAGATTAACAGGAAAACCGACATACTAAACAATATTGCTTTACCAAAAGATTGATAACACCAGAAAATAACCTCTTATGCATAGGATATTTATTATCTTCCTGTTTTTAGATTTTTCATTCCACTAAAGACTGATAGATCAGCGTTTGTACCTTGTTGAGTATGGCCTGGTTACCTGGAAATGTCTGTGCATTAATCACGTAGGTCATATCTTCCAAGGGATCAACCCGAAAGGTGGTGGTTGCTGCGCCGCTCCATCCGAAACTGCCCGGTGAATCCATGTTGCCCGCTTTGGCCGCATCCAGAGTGACTGACACTCCCAGGCCATAACCCGTTGCAGAAGGTCCGGTGCCGTTGTTTATGGAAGGGATAGTTTCAGGTAAGTGGTTTTGCGACATCATGTCCACTGTTTTACGGCCGAGGATGCGCACACCATCGAGTTCTCCGCCGCCCAGCAGCATGCGCGCAAACTTCAGATAATCCCCGGTGGAGGAAGACAGGCTGAGCGTCGCAAAGTGATGATCGGTAAAGCGGGCATAGCCATCTTCTGCTTCCGGTTGCAATCCGCCATCGCCGTTGGGTTGGTAGACACGGGCAAAATCTTTGGCGCGGTTGCGTGGCACACCAAACATGGTGTCGTTCATGCCCAACGGTTCAAAAATTACCTGCTTCAGATACTCATTGAAAGGCATTCCGGACAACACTTCCACCAGATAAGCCTGAATGTCATGATTGAGACCATAGACCCATTCTTCTCCCGGTTGGTAACGCAGGGGAACCTTGGCCAGTTGTTCAATTTCCTGACTCAGGGAATCCAGCTGGAACATCAACAGCCCGTGCTCACGATAGATGGCATCCACCGCATGATTACCCAGTCCGCCAGACAGGCCCGCCGTATGGCGAAAGGCATCCTGTATTGTGGGTTTTCGTTTTGGTGCTTCCAATAGCATGTTGCCGCTGCTGTCATAGCCGGCAAACACCTTGAGATCGCTGAGCTGGGGGATATACATGTCAAGTGGGTCCGTGAGCTGGAACAGGCCCTGCTCATAGAGGGTCAACAGGGCCACCGAGGTGATGGGCTTGGTCATGGAATACAGCCTGAACAGTTTGTCTGTCGTCATGGGCTGACGGTTTTCCCTGTCAGCAAAACCGTAGGCCTTGTTATGTACCACCTCACCATGACGAGCGACAGCAACCACAATGCCGGCAATATTGCCGGCATCGACTTCCGCCTGGATAGCCTGGTCCAGAACCGTGAGCCGCGCAGCGGAAAAACCGGCAATAGTTTCGTCCTGGGCGGCAATAACCGTTAGCGGTAACAATAACAGAACGATCAGAATATTATGTATAGGCAGCTTCATAGTCTTGAGTCTCACTGATTTTTATTATTGGGTTAACAGCTGCCTGGTAAAAAACGGCAGCACGTTGTCGATAAAACGCTGACCGACACGATTGCCATGATCACCTGCATAGACTTCGTAACCGTGGTCGACTCCCAGCCTGGTCAGTGCCGTATCCAGTTGGGTATTGGTGGCTTCCAGGCCATCTTCGTTTCCCACATCGAGAAAAATAGCCCGGTACTGTTTTAGTGCCGGCACATACTGATCCACAAACACCAGCGGGGAATTGGCAGTCCACTTGCGCTGCACCAGCGGCTGCTCAACGCCATCGCTGTAGGGCAGATCCAGGTAATAGGGTGGATTATCTGGGTTTGGTGCCCAGGCGGAAGCCTGCGCCAACGTGGCGTTCTCAAATGATCCCATTTTGTAATCTTCTATTCCGTCTGCCATCCGAGTGAGCTCGGCTGCCACCCGCTCCTGCGGCGGTGCATTGTTTAATAGACAACAGGAACTCATGGCATACAGGGCGCCAAAGACTTCCGGTGCTTTCATGCCGATGCGCAGGGTGCCGTAACCCCCCATGGAATGACCGGACAAACCGCGACTTTCCCGTTGGGGAAGTGTTCGGTAGTGGGAGTCGATATAGGACACCAGATCTTTGGCGATCCAGCTTTCCCAGTCACCTATGGTTGGTGAATTGGAATACATGCTGCCACTGTATTTATTGAAAGCATCAGGCATCACCAGGATGAATTCCTGCGCGCCTGCTGCCATTGCTTCATCAACCGAGCCCGGTAAACGCAGTACGCCGTTCACGTAGATTTCAGCACCAACTCCATAGCCATGCAGGAAATAGATGACCGGATAGCGCCTGCCGGAATCTTCATAACCGGGTGGCAGGTAGACATAGACATCACGTTCGGCGCTGTCGCCATTAAGATTGCCTTCAAGGGATGGACTGTGCACCTTGATCTGCTGCAAATCCCCTTGAGCGAATACCCAGGTGCTGAGCAGCAGGCTGCAAAAAAACAGGCAGGCAGTTTTAATAATCGATTTTAATTTTGGCATATAGTCACTTCCCCTTGTTATATCTGTTCCTTTAAAGCAAGACCGAGCCGGCAACTAACGGTAACAGCCCGGATCAGGCTTATGATTAACGACCTGCGGCCCATGCAACGATATCAAAATCCTCCGGGACGTGGATAAATACATTTGTAACAGGTCCCAGGGCGCGTGTTATGTGGCCCTGCCCGGTCAGGTCTTCGAGAAACACCAGATCACTGCCAATGTGCTGCCGGGTGCCATCAGATAATTCAACTTCAAGTGCTCCAGACATATTGATAGCAAACTGTTTCCGCGGTGCTGTGTGCCAGTCAGGGGCGGTGGAAACGCCGGAACCGGCGTAAGCGCTTGCAGTCATGCTTGTGACAGGAATGGGCTTTGCATCCGGCGAAATGGCAATGACTTCAACCCGGGAGCCACCATCGGGGGTAGCGAAAATTCTGATGACATTAGCTACGTTCACGCCCGGCATGATTTCAGTTTGTGCCAGGGCAGTACTACCCCCGCAAAGTAATGCAGTGGCGGTTAGCGCCAGCAATGTTCTTCTGTTCATAAGGTCACCTCTCGGCAAAGTTTAATTTATCGTCCCCGTGGACGCATTGTAAAAATTATCTCTACAGCGTTTCAGCCAATTCAAAATGGGCCAGCCGACTGGCAGCGGGAGTGGCAAACTTGTTCCAGACCAGGCCCAGGAAGAGCAACAGCGCAAACCCGGTGGCAAGGATGAAACCGTAACGGATATTACCGAAAACATCGCTCACTGCAGCCATGGCCAGTGGACCAATTGCCGCCGCAAAGGCAGTGAAAAACAGAATCACTCCCGCGATTGCGCCATGTTCATCTTTCGGAAAGCAACTGATGCCCTTGGAATTCAGGGTAGGGTACATGACTGACATGAACAGTCCTGACAAGGGCAGTAGCCATACAGCCAACCCTGGCCCACCTGCCAGACTGCCGCCAAAGCAAAGGAAAATGGCTGCTGCCAGAACGACCAGTACAGTATCCCAGGCCAGGTGATTCAGTAGCCATGCGCCCAGGAATCGCCCTGTAGCGCGCAGAATGAAAAAGATGGTCAGCGCGTAGGTCGCCAACCAGGGTGTTGATCCGGTGTAATCTTCGAGCCAGGTTGGCATCCAGACATAAATGGCGACTTCCACTGCAACATAAAGCATGATCAGTAAAGAAAAACCGAGAGCATAAGGATTTTTCATCAGCGTCATTGTTTGCGACATCGAGGACGGTTTATCACTGGTTTGCTGGATAGAGGGGTACTGCACCCACAAGGCCGCAAGAGTCAGCACACCACAGATAATAGCGGCCAAAAGATAGAGAAATTTCCATGAAATGCCTGCCGTGATAAGACTCGCTACCACTGCGGGCCCGACAATGGCGCCCACAGCAAAGAAACCTTCCACTGTATTCATCAAGGAGGTGTGTTCCCGCGGCGAGCCGGTGATATCGCCAATCAGCCCAAGTGCACCAACTTTGAAGACGCTGACGCCAATGCCTGACATGCCAAGCAAGACGATAAAAAATCCGAAAGTATTGCCCACGATAAATAACAGGGAACCAATACCATACAAAACAAGACCAAGCACGATAGTGCGTTTACGACCGATACGATCCGCCAGAAAACCCAGCAATAAACCGCCCAGAGCAATGGAGATCATGGGGACATAATGAAAGGCGCTTGCGGCGCTGAGGCTGAGATCAAATTCATCAATTAGGGAAGGAATGATGCTGCCTACTGCATCGGTAGTCATGGCAAACATGAAAAACATCATGCACGTAAGCACCCTGATCAGGGCAGTGCTTTGCTGCGAGTGATTGCCATCGTTCATCAAGATTCCCCCATCGGACAGCCTGATCTTTTTTTTTTAAACTTTTATTTAGTCTTTACGCGTCAGGCAAAGGACTGCATTATAGGTGTCCCTGTTTACCGCAGTAAACCAGCCAATTACAAACAAAACAAGAAGGGGACATCATTATGGCAAAGAGTCAAATCCTTACACTGATAATCACAAGTACCCTGTCTGCAATTCTGCCAGGCTTGGCCCTGGCCCAGCCTGCTGATGTCATGCAGGAATTGAACAGACGTTCTGATAACCCCGGCACCGGGTTTTATCCTGCTATCAAGGAGGAAGATGCTTCCCTTCCGGATCAGGTGATTTATCGTCCACGTGATCTCGATGCTCTTGGTGATCTCAAACTGGGTGTGGTGGCATGGGGTAACGGGGGATGTTCCTTTGATGGGGCCAGCAGCCGCTTTCATTTGCTGGAACTGGCTTCCCACGGTTATCTGGTTATTGCTGGCGGGCGCATACTCAGTGGTCCCGGAGCACCTGATCGTGAACCTGCTGATGAGAGTGAACAGCCAGCCCGGACTTCATACCAGTCTCTGCGTCAGGCTATCGACTGGGCGATGGCAGAAAACCAGCGCCCCGAAAGTCCTTACTTCGGTCGCATCGATCCTGACCAGGTGGCACTGTCCGGATTCAGTTGCGGTGGTGTACAGGTAAATCAGGTTGCTGCCGATCCCCGGGTAAAGACATTGGTGATGCACAATACGGGAATTTTCAACGAAGCTGCTCCTGTTGCCATTCCTGACATGAATATTGGAAAAGAGGCGCTTGCCGATATTCATACTCCTGTTATTTATATTCTCGGTGGAGAAACGGATATTGCCTACGCCAACGGTATGGATGATTACAAACGCATCAATCATGTGCCTGTGGCGGTTGCAAATATTGATAAAGGCCACGGTGGTACTTTCATGCAAGAAAATGGCGGCAGTGCCGCGCAGGTCGCGGTGCATTGGCTGGACTGGCAGCTTCGCGGTGATCGCCAGGCAGCCCTGTATTTCATCGGTAGTGACTGTGGTTTATGCCGGGATAACAACTGGACTCTTGAGCGAAAATTCAGCGGAGTAGTTGCGCCCTAGCTGAGACAGCCAGCATGGGAACGCTGCCTGATCTGAAGACTGGATAAAATCGGGTGATACAGGGATTAGTATCTATTTGTTTTGTTTAAGAAATAGACTGTTGTTTTAATCACGAACCAGCATCGCGGCTCCAAACACACCGGCACTGTCACCGAGACCGGGCTTTAGCAGTTTGCCATGAAAGGCATGATTGAATATATGCTTTTCAATTTCGGCAGGTCCATCTTCATAGAGCGCTTTCAGATTGCCCACGCCACCACCTATGACGATGGCATCCGGGTCCAGCACGTTGATGACCTTGCAAATCCCCTTGCCGAACATTTCTACAAGGTGGTTGACGGTTGCAGCGGCATGTTCATCATATGATTCTCTGAGCGCTATTTCGTGCAAGGGCAAATGGCTGCCGCTGAGTCTTGTGTAGTATCTTTCCAGAGCCGGGCCAGAAATTACCTGCTCAACACAGCCTTTTTTTCCGCAGTAACAATCTTCACCGAGTGGATCAAGTTCGATATGCCCCCACTCACCGCAAATCCCATGCAAACCATTCAGGACCTTGCCATTCACTACCAGCCCACCACCAACGCCTGTCCCGAGAATAACACCAAAAATGACCTTGGCATTCGGGCATTGCTCATAGACGACACCCAGTGTTGTTTCAGCCAGAGCGAAACAATTGGCGTCGTTGGCGATGCGAACCGGAATACCAATAGCTGCCTCCAGTTCAACCTTGAGGGGAAAGCCGTTGAGACAAATGGTGTTGGAGTTTTTCAGTAGGCCCAATGACACGTCAAGCGTGCCGGGTGACCCAATACCCAATACTTTAGGTGAGTGGCCAGTTGCCTGTTTTGCATTTTCGAGGATAGTGGCAATGCGAGAGACGATATGGGTAGCGCCGCCTTCACTTTCAGTACTAATGCGTTCTCTGAACAAGACTTCCAGCGTGTCATGTTTCAGCACAGCACATTCGATTTTTGAGCCGCCAAGATCAACACCCCAGATCAATTCCTGTGACATGGTTTAATACGCTCTGTTTGTCCGGATTTTATAACTGGAAAAGAATATTACAGGTTTAACGGGGTTAATTGATGCACTTTTTTGAGGGCGTTTGTATTGCCCTGGTCAGGAATTATTGCTTTAAATATCTTTAATTCTATATACTCTTGAATTAGTCTCTTTTTAGAACTAATTTACCGCAGGTGGCAGATTTCAAAAAACAGCGCCATATGCTACAAAAAATAGAGATTTACCGAAAACAAGGGATATTTATTGATTCTTACCGTTTATTATCCATGTTTGACAGGGTAATTTGTATTGGGAAATATAACTAACCATACGTAAAACAATAAAGAAGCCTGGAACTTATAAAATAAATGTAATGCCTGTTTTAATTGGCTGGATATTCAGCGTATTACTGATTACAGATACAGTAACAATTATAAAAAATCTAGAATAGAAACACTTATTAGATGAATTTATTGATTAAAATTTCACGGTTTATCCACTGGCAGGCTTTATCTGCGCTGGTATTTGCCAGTGCTTTTTCCCTGGCACAGGAAAACGTAGAACCGGACTGGGAAATCCTCGAGACCTATTGCCAGGGTTGCCACAACTTTGAAGACTATTCCGGCAGTATCGCCTTTGATGTGCTATCAAGGGATGAACTGGCGCAGGATGATGAGATATGGGAAAAAGCCTTGCGCAGGATTCGCACCGGGTTGATGCCGCCTGCAGGCGAGCCAAGACCCGGTCGATCTGAATTTGCAGGTTTTGTACACAGCCTGGAAAACAGGCTGGACAGTCAGCAGGCTGAACACCCCAACCCCGGCCATGAAGGCCTGGCCAGACTTAACCGCGCCGAGTATATCAACGTCATCCGCGACCTGCTGGGCTTTGATGCCTTGGACATTGTCACAACCTTGCTGCCAGCTGATGAAACTGATGAGGGGTTCGACAACCTGTCTGAATCACTTAGTGTTTCTCCCACATTGATAGAAGCCTATGTTGGCGTTGCCATGCGCATTAGTCGCACAGCGGTTGGTGATCGCGCCATGATTCCTGTACAGGTGCAATACCCCGCACCTTCCGGTAGTCAGACCGGTCACCGTGAAGGTCTGCCGCTGGGGACTCGTGGTGGCATGCTGGTGACGCACAATTTCCCTCTGGATGCTGAATATGAAATCCGCGTATCGGGGCAGGGTGCCGGTGGTATTTTTAACAATCAGGCGTTTTGCAGCGGGCCCAACATTGTCCTGACCCTCAACGACATCCCGCTGGAAGTAGAGGATCCAGGTCGCTTCCAGATGTGGATACCCGCCGGCCCGCAAACCATCGGTGCCGCCCTGGTGGATGACAAACGCTGTGTGGGCGTAAATGAATTCTACGATGACTATTCTCTGGCAGGTGCCATTCGGCAAATCGAGATTAACGGTCCCTTTGACATATCTGGTGCCGGTGATACGCCGAGTCGTCGTGCCATTTTCTCCTGCTACCCGCAGGCAGCCAGGGAAGAAGACGCCTGTGCACGGGAAATTCTCCAGGACCTGACGTCACGCGCGTTTCGTGAACCGGTGGATGCCCATGACAGGAAGATCGATACCCTGATGCAGTTCTATGCCATGGGCAAGGGGGAAGGGGATTTTGAAACCGGCATTCAGTATGCCATTTCACGTTTGCTGATAGATCCACAGTTTCTCTACCAGATTGAAGTCCAGCCTGATGATGTTGAGCCGGGTGACATCTACCACATCAGTCAGCTTGAACTGGCCACCCGCCTGTCATTTTTTCTGTGGAGCAGTATTCCTGACGCGGAACTGGTAGCCCTTGCTGTCGATGGCCAACTGAACAAGCCTGCTGTCCTGGAAGCACAGGTACGGCGCATGCTGGCCGATGAGCGTGCCAAGGCACTGGTAGAAAACTTTGCCGCCCAGTGGCTGATGCTGCGGGAACTGGATGCAGCCCTGCCCCAGGATCGCGCCTTTAGTGACAGCCTGAAACAGGCCTTTCGCGACGAAACCCAATTGCTTTTCCTTGATATGGTCCAGGAAGACCGGGGTTTGCTGCATTTACTGAATGCTGATTACACCTGGCTTAATGAAGAGTTGGCTGGGCATTACGGCATCAGTGATATCCGTGGTGACTATATGCGCAAGGTCACTCTGCCTGCCAGTAGTCCACGTCGCGGCCTGCTGGGCCATGGCAGTATTCTCACCGCCACTTCGGTTGCCAATCGGACGTCACCGGTTATTCGCGGTGTCTGGATCGTGGAAAACATTCTTGGTGCGCCGGCACCGGTACCTCCGCCCGGCGTGGAAACCGACCTGACCCAGGAAGAGGGGGCGGAAGGTAAGGTGCCCAACACCCTGCGTGAACGACTGGAACTGCATCGCGCCAATCCCACTTGCGCTGCCTGCCACCAGATCATGGATCCAATGGGTCTGGCCCTGGAAAATTTTGACCTCATCGGTCGCTGGCGCGAAACAGATGAAGGACAACCAATAAACACCAGTTCACAACTGATTGACGGAACACCCATCAATAGTCCGGTAGATATGCGCAATGCGCTGTTAACACGGGGTGATACGATTGCCACGTCTGTTACTGAAAAATTGCTGACCTATGCCCTGGGGCGCCTGCTGGAGCCTGATGATATGCCAGCCGTCCGTAAAATAATCAATGATACTGCTGCGCTGGATTATCGTTTTTCCGATGTCATTTTCGGCATCGTTGAAAGTCTGCCGTTCCAGTACAAGGTCGCCATAGAAAATCCGCAACAACCAATAGCCAATCGGTAGGGAGCCAGTGGCAATGAAATTTTTGACCAAGAAACATCTGTCACGTCGTCTGGTCCTGCGTGGCGCTGGAACTGCGCTGGCGTTGCCGCTGCTGGAATCGATGCTGCCGGCGGCATCACTGGCAGCCGAGCGCGCTGGTACACCGCAAGCGCGCCTGGCGTGTATTTATATTGCCCATGGCGCGGTGATGGATCGCTGGATGCCATCCACCGACGGGAAAGGATTTGAATTTACCCCGACGCTGAAATCCCTCGAGCCATTCCGGGACAGGCTCAATGTGGTCAGCGACATGCGCCTGCCCAATGCCTATGGCGATGATGCCTCGGCCGGCGCCAACCATGCGCGTTCATCTTCCGTATGGTTGACCAGCCACAAACCGGGCACGGGTCCTTCGCCAACCTCGCTGGATCAGGTGGCAGCGCAGTATATCGGCCAGGATACACCGATGCCCTCGCTGGAGCTTTCCCTTGAAGAAGGCAGTTCGATTTCCTATCGCACACCGGAAACGCCGCTGCCCATGGAGCTGAATCCGCAGGTGGTATTTGAACGTCTGTTCGGTGACGGCAGCACAGAGCAAGAACGCGCCCAACGCCAGGCGCTGAAGATGAGCCTGCTTGACTCTGTTACCGGCGATGTCGCTTCCCTGCAACGTAAACTGCCAGGTGCTGACCGCCAGCGTCTGGAGCGCTACCTGGAAGATGTCAGGGAAATCGAACGCCGTCTGCAGCTTGTAGCAGCGTCGCCTGCCAATGATCTTGAGGTCCCTGATAAACCGGTCGGTGTGCCGAGCAGTTTTACCGAACAGTCCAAATTGATGTTTGACCTGATGGCATTGGCCTGGCAGGCAGAAATCACTCGCGTGTCCACCTTGATGGTGGCTCGTGAAATCAGTAACCGCGTCTACAGTGAAAGCGGAGTCAATGATCCTTTTCACAACCTTTCCCATCATTCCGAAGTGCAGGCAAACAAGGACAAGCTGGCGATCCTGAATGCCTTCCATACCAAAACCACCATGGCCTATTTCCTGGAAAAACTGGCGAATACCCCTGATGGAGATGGGTCACTGCTGGATCATTCCGTTGTGCTGTATGGCAGCGGCATGAGTAATTCCAATCAGCATGACCATGATCCGCTCCCTTTGCTACTGGCAGGCGGGGCCTCAGGGCGACTGGAAGGCGGTCGCCATATCCGCGCCGGTCTTGGAACACCGATAGCCAACCTGCATAACGCCATTCTGGATAAACTGAATGTGCCGGTGGATGACTTTGGTGACAGTACTGGTATTTTGAATGTCTGATTCTGGTCTGGAACAAGCCATGAGAAATTTCTGCGCAGTATTGATTGTGATGGTTGTCTTGCTCTGCATGCCACTGCATGCTGCACAGATCAGCACTGGGTTTCTGGACAATCAAATCGTTGATACCCGTCTGGCTGAAGCGGCCATGGCGAGGGATATGACTACGGTGAGGGCATTGCTGCGGGAGCAGGGTGCTGATGTCAACGCCCTGGGACCTTTTGAAACACCGGCACTGCATTGGGTGGTGCGAGTGGAAGATGTGGAGACCGCATCACTGTTACTGGAGGCAGGTGCCGACCCTAACCTGGCTAATGCCTACGACCTGCAACCTTTGCACCTGGCTATCGAAAACGGGGATGCCGCAATGGTAGCTCTGTTGCTGGTTGCCGGTGCTGATCCCAATATTCCCGATCGTGCCGGCGAAAACTCATTGTTCCTGGCTGCACGCAGTGGTTCGCCTGAAATCGTGCAACTGATACTGGATTTCGGCGCTGACGCGCAGCAGCGCGAGCCCAATTTTAACCAGACCCCCCTGATGGTAGCGGTGCGTTCCGGAGAAGCAGCCGTGGTATCCCAGCTGCTCGACACCGGGGTGGATGTGGATGCACAAACACTGGCGGGGGAAGTTCCCCGTATGCGCCTGCCCAGTGAAAATGCCGGTTCAAAAGGGGTGGGAATCAATCGTGGTGGTATTCCGGAACGCGGCGAACGTGCACCGATAGGGGGGGCCAAGACGGCCTTGCTGTATGCCACTCGCCAGGGTGACCTGCAACTGACGCGCCTGCTGGTGGAAGCCGGTGCAGACCTTGAGCTGGCTGATGCCAATGGGGTAACGCCTCTTATCAATGCCATCGTCAATGGCAGTATAGTCAGCCGCGGCGGTCCGCCTACAGGGCATATAGCCACGGCACGCTACCTGATTAGCCAGGGAGCGAATGTCAACGCCAGTGACTGGTATGGTGAAACGCCCCTGTGGTCTGCCGTTATGTTGCGTAACCTGAATGTTAACGGTGCTACCCGGGACAACAGGGTTGACCGCGCAGCGGCGCTTGAACTCATCAGGGACCTTATTCAGGCCGGAGTAGACGTCAATGCCCGCACAAAGGAAAGCCCGCCCACGCAACGCTTTATTACACGCATTGGCGATCTGTCATGGGTGGACTTTACCGGCCAGACCCCATTCCTGCGGGCGGCATTCTCAGGTGATGTTACTGTCATGAAATTGCTGGTGGATAACGGCGCTGATCCCAATATCGGGACCTTTGCCGGCACCACGCCCTTGATGGCGGCGGCTGGCATCAACTGGGTGGTCAACCAGACCTGGGACGAAGGCAGTGATGCCCTGCTGGAAGCGGTGAAATACGCCCATCAACTTGGTAACGATGTAAATGCCCGTAACTCCATGGGCTTGTCCGCTGTGCATGGTGCCGCCAATCGCGGTTCCAATGACATTATCCGATATCTGGCTGCCAATGGTGCAGAACTTGATATCGAGGACAAGGAAGGTCGTACGCCTGTAACCTGGGCCCATGGTGTGTTTCTTGCCACCCATCCACCGGTGGACAAGCCGGAAACGGCAGCATTGATTGAGGCCTTGCTTGAGCAGCGACAGCTTGCCCAAGGCACCGAATAGTAATCATTTTAGTGAAACCCAAAGGACAGTATTAATGAAAAACACAAAGCCCATTGAGCAGAATTTTTCCTGGCAAGTATCGCGCCGTCGCATGCTGGGTGCCATGGGCTCACTGGCAGTGCTACCGGTCGTTACACAGGCGCAAGGGGCAAGTGTTTTACCTTTAAATACCCCTGGCCTGGACCATCTCGATATTATCGTGCCAGACGTAGCAGCATCGGCGACTTTTTACATGCAGTTATTCAACACCACTTTGCATGTTCAGCCTCTGGGTGAAGGTGTGCGCTATTTCATTCTGCTTGGCGAGTTGGATGAAAGCCGAGAAGTGGGTTATGTCGCCATAGGCGAATCACGGGGACGGGGCACCTATATTGGTCACTTCTGTACTACCGTGGTTGACTGGCGTCGTGATAGTGGTGCTATTTTTTCTGCCATGGGTGAGGAAATTGAAGCACATGGCTTCGGCACGTTTCCGGGCAGTACCGGCTTTGGTGGTATTTTCAGTGATCCCGATGGTATTGAAATACAGTTCCTGCCTGCGCCTGACACCCTGGTCACGGCCGCGGTTCCCTCTGATCTGGTGCCATCGCGCCAGGGTCTGATAACCCCTTATGGTGTCGATCATGTGCACTTGTATGTGTCGGATATGGAACGTGCATCTGAGTATTACACTATCCTGTATGGCGCTGATGCGCGCCGACTGGTCAATGGCCTGGTGACTTTTGATTTTCCCGCTTCAGATACGCGAATCATTCTGGAGCAGGTCGATTATGTCTATGGCGAAAATCCCGGGATAGCGCACTTTGGCATCAAGGTGGCGCCGTTTGACTCAGAGGTACTGGCGAAGCGTTTGACGGAACTGGGCGCGCAGGTGCTGGCTAGTGAAGAGTCTGGCGTCTTCCGCTTTAAAGATCTTGACGGCATCACGATAGAATTGGTGCAGTCCTGAATGGAATTGTTTAATTATAAAACTATAAAAAAGGAGCAAGTATTAATGAAAAATAAAATTGTAAATGCTGTTTGTTTGCTGGGTGCATTCACACTCCCTGGTCTGGTATCTGCAGCGCAGCCCGATGCTACTGCCGAACGTCCAGAAATGACTTTTTTTATCACCAGCAGGGGGCTTGGTGATGGCGGTAATCTGGGTGGACTGGCTGGCGCCGATGCCCATTGCCAGGCCTTGGCAACTGAAGCCGGCGCAGGGCACCATACCTGGCGCGCCTACCTGAGTACTCAAGGTCGAAATGGTGTTGATGCCCGCGATCGAATTGGTGAAGGTCCCTGGGCGAATGCCAAGGGGGTGGTCATGGCGACCAGCGTGGAAAATCTTCACTATGACAATTCCAATTTCAACTGGATGCATACCCGTGACGAAAACGGCCACCAGTTTGCCTCCCGCATTGATGGCAATCCTGATTTTACCGAGCATGATGTGCTCACGGGTTCACAGATGGATGGCACGGCCATGCCGGGTGATCAGGATCGAACCTGTAATAACTGGACAAGCAATGATGAGGGCAGTGCCTGGGTAGGTCATGCCGATCGTTATTCTTTCAATGATCCGGGCTCGTCCTGGAACTCATCCCATGGCACACCAGGCTGCACTCAGCAGGCGCTGGTTCAGGTGGGTGGTGCAGGCTTGCTGTACTGTTTTGCTGCTGACTGATTTTAAAACTGCGACATAAATTAAACCGGTTTCAGACTGCAGTCTGGAACCGGTTTGTTTTTTTATGGGCGCCATAAAATACCATGCGCTATCGGCTTGTCAGTTCTGTTCCCGTGTCTCGATAGCAGCGCCATAACTAGGATCGCAGTCATAGGGCCAGACCACATCGTCTTCGCCTCCCTTGTTCAGGGGAATCAGCCGGGCCGAACGGCCGGCGAAGACTGCCGGGTCTTCGTATTCCTGCATGATGAACAGTTTCTCGCCATCTTCGCCAAGTCGAAAATGTTCCACCAGATGCATGTCCTGAGAGTGATCCAGGCCATTATTCAGGAAAGTGCTTTCCTTGATGTTGATGGTATCGACAACCAGCGTATCGCCTTCCCAATGGCCAATGGAATGACCGCTGACTGTAGGGGGTATATTGTCTGGATGGGCATCCATGTTCATATGAATAATTCGCACCACATCAAAATATTCCATCTTTATTACCACCAGGTCACGTCCCTGGTAAATCTCCATGGGAAATGGCCCCTGCATGGAATAGATGATACTGGGAGGCTGGCAGGTACTGCCAAGCTCGACCTGGACCGATGGATCATAGCCGGATGTCTTCAGCCGGGCAGCCTCTGTGATATCCAGACCGCCATAATCCCCTTCAGGAAACTCCCTGAGTCCCGAGTCCGCTAACAGCAGGGTGCCCGGGGGTAGCGCATTTATCATCGCCTGCTCTTCAGATGTTGCTTCCCGTTGGGGGGGGATCGGGCCAAAGGAAATCATCCAGTAGCCACTCAGATCGGGTTGTGCCTCCAGCGTGGTAGAAGCACCCATTGTTGCCAGACACAGTAACAGGCATAGTATTTTTTGCAGATCAGTCATCGAGATTCCTGGATACTCCGATTTCAGTGCCGTCAGCTTTGATAGCACGGGTGATTCGCATTAGTAAGGAGCCATCTCTGGCCCGAATACCTTCAAGGGTCATGGTGTCCCCTTCCTGCATCACTTCCTGGCTCCAGCCACGACGACGCAGTGCTGACGGCGCTGAAGTCTCGCAGGTCCAGCGCTGGATTTCACCGGATTCGGTGGTGACCAGCAGTTCCACGATGGCATGGGGGTTTCGAAAATTGAATTTGGCGACTGTACCAGTGATGGAGATCGGCTCGTCATCGGTGTTGTAAAAAACGGCAGCCGAATGATGAGCGCCAGCCTGCATTGAAGGTAATAAGCAAAACAGAAGGCCTATCCTGAAAAGTATTTTGTATGTGTGCATTGCTTTCACCTTGGGTATAGGAAATAAAGGGGACGGAGGGATTTAAATTAAATCCCTCCGTCCCCTTTATTTTTTTAGAATTCTACCGGCACTTCCGGCGCGGCGCCGGACTTGATGTCGTCTACAAGTGTAGGGGAGCCGTTTTCCCATACCAGCAGCATGGAGCGTTTCGGGCTGTAGCCCTGGTGTCTGCAGTAAGCCGGCATGGCGGCCATGTCACCGGCTTTCATGATGACCCTGGCCAGTGGTTCCCCGGTATCCTTGTGGGCGCAGTCCCAGTGAATCTCATCGCACATCTGGAAAAACCACTCAACGCGGTCATTGCCGTGAATGATCGGTAGAATATGTTCCTCGGTAGTGGGACACATGAAACTGTTCTTGACCACTGAGGTAAAAGAAGGGTTCCAGGTCACCTGGGAGCGCGACAGAAAGGCAAACAGGTTAAAGGCATGCACCTGGTTTTCATAGCCCGGCTGCGCATGAATTTCCGGTTTATCCTGGGGTACATCGGCAAACGCCCGATTGACCGGGGCGCCACTTTCATCAGTGCGCAGTGCCAAATCGCCTTCAAGCCCGACACAGCGCCTGGCCAGTTCGCGGGCCCGGGTGATGGCGGGCATATTGTCGCCATTTTTTGGACCATAGGGGGAGCCGGTTTCCTGTGGGGCGGCAAAAGGATCAAAGTCGGCATTGGTCCAGTCAGCCAGCATGGCTTCAAACACCTGGCGAATATCGTCGGTAGGGAAGTTTTCAAGACGGTCAATACCGGCAGTTTTCATGGCGCCATTGTAGGAGCCGGCAAATAAATCCACGGTGGCATAATGATTCACCGTGCCGATCACATCATCGAAATTTACCCAGCCATAGAAGAATCCCCAGGCCACATCGCGCATCAGTGCCCGCAGATAATTCCCTGCATCCATGGTGTGGCTCATGGGTCTGCCATCCAGGGTCTGCCAGGTGATATGGCAAAAATACTCATCCCTGGCAAAGCCGAAGCCGCCGAGCGTGAAATCCTGGTAACCGTGTGAATTAGTCATATTTCCCCCTAGGCACTCTGGCAGATATCTGCCCAACGTTCGATGGATAACTCACCCTTGCAGGTCTGCATGATGATGACAGCAGGTGACTGGCTGCGAAACTGATAGGCAGCGCCCGCTGGCAACATGGCCTGGTGGCCGCGGCCAAGTTTTACCCAGCCCATAACAGGGCCCTGTGGATCACCGTCCACCCGAATCGCCCCTTCCTTTTCCTGGTCCGCCACTCTCTGAGCCTTATCCAGATCGATGAAATGAACCTCTACTTCGCCATCCATGCACAGGGCAAATTCATCATGAGCACAGGTATACCAGGGAGAATCTGCCTCGGCGCGCACGACTTCCAGAACGTATTCCTGGTTTTGCCCGAACACGACTTTTTCATAGGGCAGGGAATTGTTGGCGATCTCGAAACAATTGGAAAAGGCGTAGTGCCTGACATCATCGTCGACCGGTTCCACTCGCCCTTTGTCATAATCATCAAGTGAGCCAAAACGTGTTTTATAAGCATGTGCCATTATTTATTTTCCTTTTTATACAATGCTAACAATGCGTTATCTGGCAACAAACCCGGCGCGGGGATTGAGCACTGTGCCATCTTCCAGCTCTGCCACGACCCAGGCCGCAGCGCTGCGACCATCTTTCATCGGGTGACCGGTGATAGTGATTTTTGTGCCCGGCGGCAGGGTTGATTTGCGTATGCCTGAGCGGGTCAGGGTAGTCGGCCCCTCGGCTTCAAAGCCCCAGGTGGTGATGCTGCCGTCGTCATTGGTGACATCAATGATCAGCCACGAATGGGGATTGGTGTATTGAAATTCCTTGATGGTGCCGGTCACGGTGATTTCGCGCTCATCATCAAACATGGCCGTGGAATGGTGGGCCTGCAAGGGCATCAGGGTCATGGCCAGAATCAGGCCAGTCAGAATTCTCAGTTTGTTCATGTCACACCTCAGGGCAATAATGTTGTATCAGTCAAAATCGAAATCTATAAAATTGGTTGAACCGTCTTCCTGTTCCTCGACAGCGTTATTCTGGCCATCGAAACAGTACCAGTAATGCATGCGAATCTGCTTGTCTGTATTGGTCAGCTGAATGTATTCCTTACGGGTATACCAGGGTTCCATCAACACCACCGGGTCATAGGCCCAGACATGTAACACCAGGGTTTTGTCATCGGCTTTCTGGTAAACCTCGACCAGTTCAATCTGATCTGAATAATCCGGCTGGCCACGCTGGTACATGCCCCACTGTAGCTGATTGGTATGAACTACGAGTTGATGATCGCTGGTCCAGAAACCGATGGAATCGCCATCATAGGTGGGGAAACGGTCGAGATCATTGAGATGAGCACGGCCATCGGTATAGATGCGTCGGGTCTCACTGGCCACTTCATTCATTAGCCAGGTCTGGTGGGGCTGGATGGCATATTCTCGGAGGAAGGGTTCGGATAAGCCTCTTGGGGCCCCGGGGGGCTGGCAGTTGCCCAGCGGGTCAAATTCGATGCCTTCATCGCGCAGGGCGACTCTTTCTTCGTATTTCTGCTGGTACTCAGGGTAGAGTTTGACGTCAGCCAGCTCGCCGGCTTCTTGAAAACTGTCATAGGCCAGGCCGGCAGGCGGAAACTGCCAGGAATAGACACCTGACCAGTCAGGCATAGTGTCATAGCTGATACCCGTATTCGAGCCGGCCTGATCTACAAAGTAATTATACAGGTCCTCAGCGGTACCGAACTGTTTGCCCAGCTCAATCATGGCGGTACGATCTGCATCAGGATTGGGTATTTGTGCAATACATTGCACGCCAAGCAGAGCAAGCCCCCCAGCATAGACTGCAGACATCAGCGTATTTTTCATCAAGTACCCCCCGGTATTGTGGCTGATTATTCGGTCTTCACAATAAAAGCATGTTGACCTGACCTTAATTTTTAATTCTTCTTATTCTTGTGACAGAAAGACTCTAACTGCACAGCATTCTCTGATCTTGGCTAAAGATAATCAAGAATCAGCTAAAACAAAAGGGGAAGGTGGTCTGGTTGAGATAATATCCAGCATTTTTACCATCCTGACGCCATAAGATGAGACGCATTGGATTTATGGTTAAATGACGCTCAGCCCCTGATCTTAAAACAGTCGTCTGAAAGGAGGTTTGGGGGTGTCAGGTTGTCAGTAGCCTGATGAAAATCAAATCAGGCTTAAACTGGCATTGGACTTTCTGCCAGCCAGCATTAAAATTCGCTCTTTTTCCCGAAAACAGGAATATCCGATGGGACGTGCTTACCAGAACCGCAAAGAATCCATGGCCAAGACTTCTATTATGAAGTCCAAGATTTATGGGCGCTATGGCCGTGAAATTTATATGGTTGCCAAGCAGGGCGGTGTTGACCCGGATGGTAACCTGGCGCTGCGAAGTATCATTGACCGCGCCAAGCGCGATCAGGTGCCGACCCATGTCATCGACAAGGCCATCGACAAGGCCAAAGGCGGTGGTGGTGAGGATTATTCCCTGGCCCGCTATGAAGGCTTTGGACCAGGCAGCTCCATGCTGATCGTCGATTGCCTGACCGATAATCCCAACCGTACCTTCGGGGATGTGCGTCAATGCTTCACCAAGACCAACAGCAAACTGGGCAACCAGGGTACAGTCAGTCACATGTTTGATCACTCCATCATTCTGGTATTTGCCGGTGATGAAGAGGCTGTCATGGAAGCCCTGTTGAATGCCGATGTGGATGTGTCAGATATTGAAGAAGATGATGGGAAAGTCAGTGTGTTCGCCCCACACACAGAATATGCCAAAGCCAAATCAGCGCTCGCCGAGAGTTTGGGCGACATTGAATATGACGTCGATGAAATCCAGTTCATTCCGCAAACCTACACCAGCCTGAGTGGCGAAGAGGATATTGCCGCTTTTGAGAAATTGATGGATATGCTGAACGAAGTTGATGATGTGCAGAACGTATATCACAACGTAGATCAGTGAATCTTCAGCAATGAAAAAGGGAAATAAAAAAGGGGACGGAGGGATTAAAAATAAATCCCTCCGTCCCCTTTATCTCATTTATCTGTTTATTAATCAGCGCTCTTTGCTTCAGCCTTTTTCACCCTAATCTTGCTACCGCCAACGTCCTTGCCATTCAAGTGTTGAACTGCCGCTTTGGCTTCGCCGGCTTTTGGCATTTCGATGAAAGCAAAGCCTTTGGACTCCCTGGTCTTTTCGTCCATGACCAGGTTGCAGGACTGGACGGCGCCGTATTGCTGAAACATTGCCAGTAATTCTGCTTCAGTAGTGTTACGTGCCAGGTTGCGTATTAGAAGTTTCATGGTGTTATCCAGTTTGCGTGTTGTCTGAGAAAAAAATATGTCGCGCTACTATACATACTGTAAGGTATTTATTGAATTGGTTGGCCCGGACAGTACTGGCCTCTTTATCTCAATATAGTGTTATTGATGAACTGCCCCCTTACCAGCATCCATGATGGACGACTTCTGGCGTTGAAGACCCGGGCTTGATGCCCCGGCAGACTTCTGTAAGATAAGGACAGTTATGTCATGATTATGCCGACTAATTGGCGGTCAGGCAGCTACATTAATGATTTACCCATATACTCCGGCATCGAAAGTAGAGGCGATAGTAGTAACGAACCCCGAGGTGAAAGTGTTATGAATAGCGTACGTTTTACCCTGACTGGGCCTGGATTGCTTTTACTAACGCTGTTTCTGTCAGGGTGTATTGGCAGTGTTGTAGCTCAGGATCGTCCTGATTTTTCTGGTACCTGGGAAATGGAAGGCTGGTCAGCAGAAGAATGGGATGTTGAGCCTCCCTATACCCAGGCAGGATTGGCGGCCTTCAATGCCTGGGTTGCTGATCCTCTGGCTGATCCGGCACATCAGTGTATTTTTAGCCTGGTGCGTATCACTACTGCACCCATGCTCCATGAAATTATTCAGGAAGAAGACAGAGTTGTCATTCTTTATGAGTACGAACATCAGGTAAGACGAGTATATCTTGATCGTCCTCATCCTGAAGATCCCTATCCGACACTCATGGGTTATTCAAAGGCGGTTTGGGAAAATGATAATTCGCTGGTAATAGAAGCCATTGGTTTAACTGATGGCTATTTGCGACCACAAGGGGTGCCTCATACAGATCAGCTCAGGGTTATTGAAAAACGCACCATGCTTGAAGATGGAAACACATTAACGCTGGAAACCATTATTGATGACCCTGTGTATTATTCAAAACCCTGGAGCGTGACGACTCAATGGAAGCGCTCGGATTTTGAAATCATGGATTACGATTGTATTCCCAGGCCACATATCGGGGATTAATGACAAAGGCTAAGTAAGCATTAGTAAGAGGAATGGGATTATGACTAAAAAATTGTTCGCTTTTATTTTATGCATCTCGGTAAGCCCGGTTTTTGCACATCATTCATTTCTGTCAATTTATGATCAGGATTCTGTAATGACCGTGGAAGGCGTTGTCACTGAAGTGTGGTTTGAAAACCCACATAGTCGTGTCTATATAGAAGCAACCAATGACAAAGGTGAGAAAGTTTTATGGGAATCTGAAACCTATCCTCGCAATATTCTTGTCAGGCGCGGCTGGAAGCATAATGATCTGAAGGCTGGCGATAAAGTTGTGTTAAAAGGCCGAAGAGCAAAGAATGGCACAAATCGCATGCAGATGTTAACGCTGGTACGACCCTCTGATGGTTGGGAAGGTATTGGTTTTGGCGAAGATTCTATAGATTAAACATCGGCTTACCCTG
>JAUHWU010000015.1 GCA_030427065.1 Gammaproteobacteria bacterium
CGGGCAGTGATCCGAGCCAATTATCTGGTTGTGGATTTCCGCTTTGCTGATCCTGTTGGCCAGGGCGCTGGAGCTGAGAAAATAATCTATCCGCCAGCCAATATTTTTGTCCCGCGCGCCTGCCCGGTAACTCCACCAGCTGTATTTGATCGTGTCGGGATGCAGATGGCGAAACGTGTCAATGAAACTGGCTGCTGTGAGCTTATCCAGTCCATCGATTTCTTTTTGGGTATAACCTGCAGTCTTGTTGTAGTTAGGTTTTGGCCTGGCCAGGTCGATGTCTTTGTGGGCAACGTTGAGGTCGCCGCAGACAATCACCGGTTTGTGCTTTTCAAGGCTCAACAGGTAGGACAGAAAGTCCCTGTCCCAGTGCTCGCGATATTCCAGGCGTTTCAGTCCGTTGCCTGAATTGGGGGTATAGACGGTCACGAGAAAAAAATCGGAATATTCCGCGCAAATGACACGTCCTTCCTGGTCATGTATTTCAACCCCCATATCATTAGTAACACAAACAGGTTTGGTTCTGGTCAGTATAGCGGTCCCGGAATAGCCCTTTTTTACGGCAGAATTGGGATAGATGTGAAAACCCTCAAGCCCTTCCAGAGCGGTAATGACCTGATCGTCCTGGGCCTTGGTTTCCTGCAGACAAATCACATCACACTTGAGATCGGCGACGGCGGGGATGAAACCCTTGCTGACCGCCGCCCGAATTCCATTCACATTCCATGACATCAAACGCATAGCTTACTCCGGATTAGTTCAGCATATTTTGCGATTGCTGAATAAAAAAACTGTCGCGATCGATAGTATCAAGAATGACATCCTTGATGGTTTCGTTATCGTTACCCGCTTTTACTGTTAATGGTATCCGTGTACCTGCCGGGCCAAATTGCCAGAGAGTACGGAAAAATCCGGCCATTGAGGACACCGGCTGATCAGCAACGGAAAGGATAATGTCACCAGTTCGAATCCCTGCCATCGCGGCAGGTGCACCCATGTAGAGGCCCACAACACAAAGTTCAGCATCATGTTCTTCAATCAATGTGCCGAGCCAGGGACGCATGGCGCCGGGTTTTTTACCATGACTGCACATATACTCAAGATGGGGGATCACCAGGTCAACCGGAATAAAAAGATTGCCCGGCACAATGTCGCCAGTAGGTCCTTTCAGACCCAATGCAAGAGAGCCGATACCGCAAAGTTTGCCTTCCTTGTTTAACAGACCGGCACCAGACCAGTGTTCGCATAAGGGCACCGTATAAAAAGCATCTTCAAGCAGATACTCCCAACGGCCGGCGTACTGTTCCCGGGCAAAAATGACAGCCTCCATGGCTTTCGTGTTTTCACTGGTCACGATACTGACTCTGTCGGCAACATTTACCGTGGAGGCCTTATCGGTTTCAAGGTAATTTGTGCCCAGAGACGTGGCGGGTCTAATCAGTGCCAGCCCTGAGTCATAATCATGGGCAAGGATAATGCCTTCCGAGGTCTGTCCCTTGCGATTGGTAATCCAGACTTCACTGGCCTCCATGATGGAATAGCCCACCGTCAGCATCAGTCCGTCGGCACTGACCTGTACTGCATGGCTTTCACGCTCGGTGCCGAGCATCTGCGCCGTCATGGCTGTCTCCGCAATAACACTGTGGACCGACATAACAGCTTCATTTTTGGGTAACTCAAAGGGAATAATAGTTGCAGACATGTAACTCTTTTTTGACGTATTGGAATAATAAAGTGATACGTTGATATTAATAAATTAGTAGAAAAAAATCAGAAAGAATTTGTCGTTGCGGGCACACTAAATCCCTTTTTATTGATAAGCCCTTGTTTCCCGGGGGCGAAAAACTGAATTCACGGATTTTCTGCTGGATATGCTGATACCAGGGACTGCAATCAATCGAATATCAGGAGTACGCAGCGCATTCGGGCTGTGATAACATTCTCGCCCGCTAAGACTCGTGCCTGCATCACGCTCCGGTGGCACAGCTGGATAGCGCGGCCCCCTCCTAAGGGGCAGGTCGCAGGTTCGAATCCTGCCCGGAGCGCCAAAATAATCTGATTCATTTGTTCTGCAATTTTTTTCTGCATTAAGGAAGCGGGCATCGCAAAGCCCGCATCTGCAGGCTCGCCGCAGAAACTCCACATCAGGAACTGCATGACAACATGGAACAGCCGGCCCGGGTTCTGGCCCAGTCCGGACGTTTCTCTGCCAGATGATCCTTGCCTTCCTGGTAGCAATAGGGTGAATGCAGCACCTCAAGTAACTCATGAATCATGCTGTGATCCCCTTGTTCGGATTTATCTATTGCCAGTTGGGCCAGATAATTTCTCAGCACATAAAGTGGATTCACTTCGTTCATGGCTGCTTTTCGTGCTTCATCACTGCAGGTCTCTTTACCCAGTCTTTCCAGATATTTTTGCAGCCACGCGGTAAAACCTTGCTCTGCCTCATCGCTAAGCTCTGGCATATAGAATGCCTTTTCAAGTGTTTGCAATGCCGTCACCGCATCGCTGTCTGATGAGATTTCCGCCAACTGCCGGAAAAACAGGGTCATGTCTGTTTCGGTAAGCGCAAAGGTTTCTATAAGGTTTAAAATCAGTGCTTCATCTTCAGCAAAAGATTCCTGGAACCCCAGTTTACTGCGCATCATATCGAGCCAGCCTTTTTCATAGCCGTCCTTGTATTCCTGCAGAATTTCTTCCAGAGGCTCGACGTCCTCGATCAAGGGATAAATTGCATTGGCGAACTGCACCAGATTCCACAGCGCAATCATGGGCTGATTGCCGAATCGATAACGTCTGCCTTCGGCGTCTGTGGTATTGGGTGTCCAGTCGGGATCGTAATCCTCCAGCCAGCCATAGGGGCCGTAATCAATGGTCAGCCCAAGCACTGACATATTGTCCGTATTCATCACGCCATGCACAAAGCCAACCCGCATCCAGTGAATAATCATGGTCGCCGTTGACTGACAGACTTCACGAAACCACTCCAGATATACCGCCTTGTCCGGATTACCCAGGTGGGGGAAATTTCGGCTTATGGTGTAGTCGGCCAGTGTCTTGAGGGTATCGGTATCCTTGCGGGCAGAAAATATCTCGAAGCTGCCAAAACGCGTAAAGGAAGGAGACACCCTGCACACCACGGCACCGGGTTCTTTTTTGGGGTGCCCATCATAGAACATGTCCCGGACTACTTGCTCTCCGCTTGCAATCAGGCTGAGCGCCCGTGTTGTCGGCACCCCCAGATGATGCATGGCTTCGCTGCACAGGAATTCTCTTACCGAGGATCTAAGCACCGCCAGTCCATCCGCGCTGCGGGAGTAGGGAGTCGGACCGGCGCCCTTAAGTTGCAATGTCCATAACTTGCCATCCGGGGCCTGCAAATCACCCAGGTTGATGGCGCGTCCGTCACCCAGTTGACCGGCCCAGTTACCAAACTGATGGCCGCCATAACAGCAGGCGTAGGGGCGCATGGAATCCAGTAACCGGGTACCGCTGAAGACCTGGGTAAAAATGTCACTTTGACATTCCCGGGGATCCAGACCAAGGCTTTCTGCCAAATCGCGGGAGCAGGCAATCAGACTGGCTTGAGGGAAGGACTCCGGATTGACATAAGAATAGCAGGCGCCGGCAACCTGCCGGGTATAGTTTTCAGTAACAGGGTCACCCGGCAGTGAATTGATAAAGGAAGAATCAATTTCCAGCGCTTCAAGTTTTTTCAAATCAAATGCAGTATTCATGGTTGGTATTCTAGCGTTGTAAGCTTTGGGGGTGAAGATTTCGCGTTGAAATCAAAATAGCTAAAGATAAAAAACGAAAAAGATTGAATCCTGTTTATTGGAAAACAATAAAATGGAAAATAATAAAATTATATACGACAGGGTATTGCACTTAAGATCAGGAAACAGTCATTAACTTTCTCTGTCAGGTCTTTACCTTACAGGTATTCTGAACAATCACAATACCGTACAATTAGCGCAGTTTGATTCTTGTTCTTGATGCCGCTCAGGAAGTTTTCTTCTGATGACAGGTCTTCTTTTTTAAATCATTACCAGGCTAAAAACCATGCTGGACACAAGGCCATTATTACTTGAAACAGATTTTCCGCCACTAACTCGCGGGAAACTTGAAACCCTGCAGGTAAATCTGGGGTATCTGTGCAACCTGAGTTGCACCCACTGTCATGTCAATGCCGGTCCCAAACGCAAGGAACTGATGTCGCGGGAAATGGTGGATGTGGTGCTGGAATATGTCAGGAAAAAATCCATTCGCATACTTGATCTGACCGGTGGCGCTCCCGAAATGAATCCGCATTTCCGTTATTTGGTCACTGAAGCCAGGAAGATGGATGTGGAAATCATTGATCGCTGCAACCTGATGATTCTGCTGGAACCAGGCTATGAGGATCTGGCGCAGTTTCTGGCAGAGCAGCAGGTGACTATTACCGCATCCCTGCCGTGTTATCTGGAAGAAAATGTAGAAAAGCAGCGCGGCAAGGGCATTTACGACGGCAGTATTGAGGCATTGAAATTACTGAACAGTCTTGGCTATGGCGTGCAGGACAATCTGCAGTTGAATCTTGTTTACAATCCCGTTGATCTGAATCTGCCTCCTGAGCAGTCAGGACTGGAAGCAGACTACAAACGAATCCTCAAGCAGCAGTTCGACATAGACTTTAATCAGCTTTTCACCATTACCAATATGCCCATCAGTCGTTTTGGCGGCATGTTATTGTCTAAGGGGCTCTACAATCGATACATGGGTATCCTGAGAGAGAATTATTCAGCAAGTAACCTGGACACGGTCATGTGCCGCACCTTGCTCAGCGTTGATTACCTGGGCTATGTCTATGATTGCGATTTTAACCAGATGCTGAAAATGCCATTGCTGGCCAGTACTAAACCCAGACCGCATCTTAAGGATCTGCTGGATGACGATCTCGAAAACAATATGATTGCTGTTGGTGAGCACTGTTATGGCTGCACTGCCGGACAGGGCAGTAGCTGTGGCGGCGCACTGAACGACTAGGCCTTCAGCCAGTCGAACCTTCCCATGTCTGATGAAAACATCACTATTATTATTCCCGTGCTCAACGACGTTGACGCATTGAAAACCCTGCTGCCCGGTTTGCAGGTTTTTCGCCAGCAAGGCCATGAAGTATTACTGGTTGATGGTGGTAGTGCCGATGCCACAGTCTCCTTTTCCAGAGCACTGGTTGATCGAATCCTGATGACTGGTACCGGTCGGGGACGACAAATGAATCTTGGTGCTGAAAATGCCAGACATAATATGCTCTGGTTTTTGCATGCTGATTCCCAGGTTCCTGTGGATGCACCAGAACAAATTGTTCGGGCCTTGTCTGTTAATGACAAACACTGGGGCCGTTTTGATGTGCGCTTTGATCAACCAGGTATTGCCTACATGATTATTGCTGCCATGATGAATCTGCGTAGCAGGCTGTCTGGCGTGGCTACGGGTGATCAGGGTATTTTTGTTCGACATGATTCGTTTCATGGTGTGAGGGGGTTCAGGCCTATACCGCTCATGGAAGATGTTGCGCTGAGTAAATCCCTGCGCAAGCTTTCCTGGCCGGTGTGTTTGCGTTCAAAATTACAAACCTCGGCAAGGCGCTGGCATAGCCAGGGTATTATAAAAACGGTCCTGCTGATGTGGGGTTTACGGTTGGGATTTTTCCTTGGCGTTAAGCCGGAACAACTTGCCGCCATTTATTACCCGGCAGCGCCGATGACAGATTCTGAAAAATGAATTCTTCCGCGGAGCCGGATTCCCACGCCAGGTGCCTGATCCTTTTTGCCAGGCAGCCTGTGGCGGGACAGGTCAAAACCCGTCTTGAATCTGCGCTTGGTATTGAAGGCACACTGGCGCTTTATCGCCGCATGCTGGAAAAACAGATCACACTGATTAACCGGTTCACAAAGGCCAACATCCAATTATGGGTGGATGGCGATACCGGGCATGAAGATTTCAGTGTGTTCAAAGGGTTGGTTTTTAAACAATCGGGTGATGATCTTGGTCTGCGGATGAGTCATGCCCTGGATCATGCATTGAGCCAGCATGACAACGCAATTCTGATCGGGTGTGATTGCCCGCAATACAGCCATGACTATTTTGAGCGTGCTTTTTTGGCTCTGGAAGAGGGCGCAGATATGGTGCTTGGCCCGGCAGTGGATGGTGGTTATGTGTTGGTGGGGTTGAGGCGATCACAACAGGAAATATTTCAGGGGATAGAGTGGGGCAGTGCTGAAGTCATGAAACAGACACGGGAACGCATTAAGGCACTTGGTGTGCAATGCCATGAACTGGAAACGCTGCATGACATAGATGAGCCGCAGGATCTGCACTTACTCGAAGGCACTTCAATGCTGCAGGACTGAAGCGGCCTGGCAGCAGTTCCCTGATTCGAGCGCAGGCTGCTTACTGTTTTTAGCTGGAAACATCGGAATAAATTAAAGCGTCTCCAGACTTTTTCCTGTGACGGAAGCCCCCTTAACGGTGGCATGTTTCAGTTCCAGCCTGATTCCTCGGGAATCTTTTTCCAGTTGCTCCAGCTTGACCAGTAAATAGTCCCAGTCCAGGGCAAGCCATATAATGGTTGAGCGATTACTCCCGGGCTCCCTGACTCGCTCAATCTTGACGGTCCGCAACAGCCCTAAAGAGGTTTTAACGTCCTCTTCTCGGATTACCTTGAAGTGGTATTCTTCCAGTTCTCCCTTGTCGATAGCGGGGAAAATAATTTCCTTCTCGCCTGCCACTAAGTGATTTCGCAGTTCCAGATAGGCAGAAAGATTATCTGCTACAGTAAACTCCAAAGGTATTTCATAGCGGTCATTACCAATTTCTGCATTGGCCTGTCCATTTTCCCAGTCAAAAGAAATATATCGGCTACGTTTGCCGAGTCCGGTTTGAATAAATGAATAGGCAGCAGGTTTTAATTCGCCGGTGAGGGCGTCGGGGGCGAGAATACTTTGTTCCTTGATGGTGCTTAATGTCTTACCCAGCATTTTCAGCCTGAGCAGGGTTTTCATTTCAACCTGGCCATTGTCGCTAATCTCAAGAGACCGTTCAGCCTTGGCCTTGAAGCCACCATATTGAGCTTCGTATTCTGCCGTAAAGGGGGACGGGGGCGCTGGCGCGGCCTCAAGAGAGTAAGGCAAGATGATCAGCATGATCATCGCAAAAAGGGACTGCCTTGGTAACCTGAAAAATAACAGGGTACGGGTGGTTAAGCTGAGCAAACTATTTCGTCTCATTATCTATTGGAAAGCAAAGTTTCCCGGATGTTCCCCGAGTCAATGATTATGGTAGTGAACTCATGGTTGTTCGTCCAGTTATCAGTTATGATTGCGCCCAATGAAGTGCCTTGATTTTTCAGTAAAAATTCACTTTTCGCGCCTTTTCCTAAAGGTGCTTTGTCTGCTTTCGTCTGTATTATTTATTTTCCAGATTGACGTTGTACTGGCCGTTGAAGTGAAAGATCTGTATCAGGGGACGGTAATGGTGGAATCGCGCAATAATGAACGCGAACGGCTCACTGCTTTTTCCGATGTCTTCAGGCAGGTACTTATCAAGGTTACCGGCAATACTGAGGTATTAACACTGCCTCAAGTGCGTCAGGCAATAAATAATGCCGGTGACTATGTGGACACATGGTCCTATCGCAGTATTTCTGATCCTGTGCAGGCCTTACCAGCGCCAGCCAATACTGTTCGGGTCGTCGAACCTGCCCAACGGGTTGAACTGAGTGTTACCTTTTTTGAGCCCGAAGTTCTGAGTCTGCTGGAAACCGCCAATATTCCCCTGTGGCCGGGTAACAGGCCCTATACCCTGGTCTGGTTGGTTGCCCAGGATGAACTGGGTGCGCGTCAGCTGGTTGGTGCCAGCAGTAATGGATTTGCCGAAATTATCAATCTGCTGGAAAGCGAGGCGCGCGACAGAGGCTTACCCCTGTTATTACCGATTCTGGACTTTGAGGATATGCGTGCGGTATCGGCCAATGATGTCTGGGACATGGATACAGAAAAACTGTTACAGGCATCACAGCGATACCAGAGTGAAAGTGTACTGGTGATTCGACTGTTCAGGACCCTGTCCGGCGAGGTGTTTGGAAAAAGTCATTACCTGTTCAGGGATCAGGTTTTTGAACTGGAAACTTTTGAACAATCGGAACAATCTTTTATCAGGCAGAGTGTATCTCTGGCGACGGATGAAATCTCTGCCTACTATGCCGTTCTTTTGTCTGGCACTGACAGTAATATACAGGTCAGTCTCACCGTAGAAGGGATTAAAAGTGCCGAGGATTATGCCGCTTTGCTGGCGTATGTTGCCAACCTCACTGATGTTAATGATTACCAGGTAGCGGCGGTGGAAAACCAGACTATAATTCTGCGCCTGTCTACCGGTGGTCAGATAAGACAGTTGGTTGAAACTATTGCGCTAAGCCGGACACTTGAGCCAATTGATGAGCTCATCAGGGATGACAACCAGGTTTATATGAGTTATCAGTGGAATAATTGATCAGCAAGCCCATGCATTTTTCTCCCCAGTTACCTTTCGACTTCTCCGTTTCGGAAAACTTTTCTTTTTCCAACTTTCTGGTGTCCGAAAAAAATGCTGAGCTACTGGAATTAGTGAAAAACTTTTCTTCCCATAACGATGTGATTACTTTTATCTGGGGCAATAAGGGGGTCGGGAAGAGTCATCTCTTGCAGGCACTTTGCCACGCCAATGACATGGCGAATAAAAATACCAATAAACCTGCCAATGAACATTCCCATGCAGCCAGTAAAGTTCAGACTTTGCAGTGCCTGTATTTACCGATGCAGAAAATCAAGTTGTTTGGCCCTGAGGTGTTTGGCAGCCTGCATCATATGGATGTAATTTGCCTGGATGACTTTGATACTGTTGTCGGTGATAAAGATTGGGAGCTGAGTCTTTTTGAGTTTTTCAATCGTTCCCGGGAGCAGGGCGTCAAGTTGTTGGTAAGTGCAGAAAACGCTCCTCGAGGGCTACCTTTTTCCCTGCCTGACCTGGCCTCAAGAATGTCATGGGGAGTAATTTATCAGTTACATGAACTGAACGATGAAGAAAAAATATCAGCACTGGATCGACGTGCCCGCGAAAAGCATATGCCACTTGAAACGGAAGTGCTGCAATATATCTATATGCGGCATTCGCGGGATTTGCAAAGCCTGCTCACCGTGCTGGATAAACTTGATCAGTTATCACTTGCTGAAAAGCGTCGCCTGACCATTCCTTTTGTTAAAAAGGTAATGGACTGGTAAGCATTTTTGCCCTTGTTTTAATTCAGGGTGAAAGCATGGGCAGACATTCCTGGCATTGCAGGTAAAGTCCGTCAGGGTCATTAAAGTTCAGCAAGGACTGCAGATTTTTATTCAGTGAACGGTAAAAGGCCGAGATTGCGGATTCAGGAGTGCTGGCAAACTTACTGCCAAGATTACTACCAATCAAATTCCTGATCGCAACACTGTCAGCAAGGTCCTGGATAAGTTGCTGGCCTGGCGACAGCGTCTGCTCTATGAGCTGGACGTCGAAGTCTTCCAGTTGTGCCAGGTTTGCCGCAGCAGCGATTGCCTGGTCGAGGTTGCCCAGCTTGTCCACCAGACCAAGATCAAGTGCATCCTGTCCGGCCCAGACTCTACCCCTGGCAATGCTGTCAACTTCTTCCAGCGTCATACCCCTGGCTTCTGCCACCAGTTGAATAAAGCGGTTATAACCATTTTCCAGATTGAGCTGCATCACATTGCTGGCAAGTTCAGGTAACTCTCTGCCAACGGAAAGAGCTCCGGCCAGCTCAGTTGTGCCGATGCCATCGGTATTGATACCCAGTTTGTCGAAGCTTTGCTTGAATGTGGGGTAGAGTCCGTAAATGCCAATAGAGCCGGTGATCGTACTTTCACTGGCCCAGATCTCATCTGCAGCAGTAGCAATCCAGTAACCGCCTGACGCCGCTACGCTGCCCATGGAAATGACCAGAGGTTTGCCCGCATTTTTCAGCCGGGCCAGTTCGCTGCGAATGATTTCCGAGGCAAAGGCACTGCCGCCCGGACTGTCGACGCGCAGCACTACCGCCTTAATCTCATCGTTTTCCCTGGCCTGACGAATCAGTTCCTGTAATGAGTCGCCACCTATTTCACCGGGACTGCGGCGGCCATCATAAATCTGCCCGCTGGCAACAATGAGTGCGACCTTGTCATTACTTTTTTTCAGGCGCTCAATCAGATCAAAACGGGCGGAGAGGTAATTATTCAGATTAATGTACAGAAAATTTTCTCCGGAAGCCGTCGCACCAATTTCATTCCTGAGATAGTCGTTTACTTCGTGGCGGGACATAAGCCGGTCAACCAGGTTACGTTCCAGGGCAAGTTGGGAGAAATCCCCGTTAAATTCGCCCAGTTGCTGATCCAGGTTGTTGATAAAGGTATTGATAAATTCAGGCTCAAATTGCCGTGCCGTACTGACGTCACTTGTGTACAGCTGCCACATATCGCCAAGCCATTTGGCGTTGGCCTCGCGTGCTTCTGCGGACATGTTATTACGCTCGAACGGTTCTACGGCAGACTTATACTCACCAACGCGAAATACATGGACATCAACACCCAGCTTGTCCAGAGCATCGCGGAAGTAGTACTGGTAAGAGCTGAAGCCTTCCAGACCGATGCTGCCCATGGTGTTGAGTATGATTTCATCGGCATGGCTGGCGAGGTAATACTGCCCCTGGGTGTAATTATCTGCGACAGCATAGACTTTTTTTCCGTTCTCACGGAACTCATCCAGGGCCGCGCCAACTTCCTGTAATTTACTCAATCCGCTTGCACCGAGATTGTTAAGTACCAGCACGATAGATGAAATGTCGTCGTCTGTTCCGGCAAACTCAATAGCTGTGAGCAAATCTCTCAGCAGGATCTCTCCGGTACCGGCGTTGCCGAGTGAGTCAGACATCAGCACATTAAGCGGATCAACAAAGGTTAACTGATCAACGAGGGTGCCTTCCGGATTTATTAGCAGGGCACTGCCTTTCTCGACAATAAGCGGAGGCTGACCAATCATGGAGCCAATGACAATCAGGACAACAATGATAAATAAAAGATTAAGGATGATTGAGCGAAAACCACGATAGAGCCTGGTCAGGCCATGGAAAAATTTACCCAATGTACTTGTAGGTGTCGACATAATACGCGTTCTTGTCCGCTGGGTTAGGAGCTTCAGGCCGTTTTGCGTGAGGCCCGAATGAAAATAATAGCTGAAAAAAACAGGATGAGACAGATTGCGGCTTCAGTCAATCCAATCCATGTTCGGCCAGGAGTAAAGGCAAGCAATATTCCCTGCACCATAAAAAAAAGCACCACAAAGCATAACCACTGCATACTTCGCGAGGACTTATTGAACTGCCCGGGCAGCGTTAATGCCAGCGGTATCATTTGTGCAATCAGGATAAGCAGATTAAAAGAACCGCTGGTCCATTGAATCAGTACCAGCAGTGCCAGTAACAGGAGGCTTGCTGCAACGACAACGCGCACGGCAAAACTTGCAGTTGTTTCAGGCGTCATGAAACAGAGAGTTTAAGAGCGATTGAGGCCAGACGTTTACCCAGTGCCTGACATAGCGCCGCTTCATGACTGCTCAGTTTACTGTTGTTATCCGCTCCAGCGACGTGGGAGGGGCCATAGGGAGTGCCGCCACTACTGGTCTCACTCAGGGCTGCTTCTGAATAGGGTAAGCCACAATACACCATGCCATGATGCAGAAGTGGCAGCATCATTGAGAGCAGGGTGCTTTCCTGTCCTCCATGCAGACTCGCCGTGGAAGTAAATACTCCTGCAGGTTTGTCCACCAGTGAGCCACTGAGCCATTGAGCGGCAGTACCGTCAAGAAAGTATTTCATTGGTGCAGCCATGTTGCCAAAACGGGTAGGGCTGCCAAGTGCCATGCCGCTGCAGTTAATCAGATCTTCCTCACTGCAGTATATGGCGCCTTCAGCAGGCACATCTGCTTCGGTAGCTTCAATAACAGTTGAGACTCTGGGAACAGTCCGTAATACGGCATTCATCCCGTCGACAGACTCAACTCCCCGCGCAATCTGCGCAGCCATTTCTGCGACTGAGCCATGAAGTGAATAGTAAAGCACAAGAATATAGGGCTTGTTCATTTAATGAGTTCCAGGACATTTTCCGGCGGGCGACCGAGCACCGCGTTATTACCGGCTACAACGATGGGGCGCTGAATGAGTTTTGGTTCCTTGATCATCGCCTCCAGAAGCTGGTTACCGGTCAGTGAAGCATCGGACAAACCTGCTTCCTTATAAGCTTGCTCTGAAGTTCTGAGCAACTCACGAGCGCTGATGCCAAGCTTTTTGAGCAGGTTCTTGAGATCATTTTTTGTGGGTGGTGACTCAAGATAGAGAATAATTTCTGGCGTAATGTTATTGTCCTGCAATAATTGCAGGGTTTGTCGCGATTTGGAGCAACGCGGGTTGTGATAAATTTTTATTTCAGTCATTTTGGATTCTTCGTAAAAAGGGGACTATGGTAGTCATCCTGACTTTATTAAACAAGGCGATATGAGTACACAAACGAATAGCAGCAGGCGCTTGTCACAATGGGCAAAACCGGAAGTGATCTGGCGTTTTCTAAAATTTGTATTCAGGGAATCACTTGAGAACCAGGGGCTGGAAATTGCCAAGTCCCTCACCTATATGTCCCTGTTTGCTGTGGTGCCATTGTTAACTCTCACACTGGCCATTCTGTCAGCATTTCCTTCTTTCCAGGTATTTGGCAATCAGATTCAGGAGTTGATCTTCAATCGCTTGTTGCCGTCTTCCAGCAGTGAGCTGGAAATTTATCTGTCGGACTTTACTACCCAGGCAAAAAATCTGACCTGGGTGGGTGCCGTCATGCTGCTGGCTACTGCCTACCTGATGCTGGTGAATATAGAGCGCAGTTTTAACCAGATCTGGAAAGTTGCGCAGCAGCGCAAGGGGATTGCCAGTTTCCTGTTGTACTGGAGTGTTCTGAGTCTCAGTCCATTACTGCTGGGCGTCGGATTTGCCATGAGTTCCTATATCATGTCACTTTCCCTGTTTGAAAAATTCACCGAAGAAGTCTCCGGTATTTTTGGCGCGAGAAGCGTGGCGCTGAGCATTTTTCCAACGATTCTCACCACCTTTGCCTTCACACTATTATATGTGGCAGTTCCCAATTGTGGTGTAAGGCTTCGACATGCCTTTACCGGCGGACTTGTCGTTGCCTTGATGTTTATCGTAGTAAAGTGGGTGTTTAGTCTTTTTATAGCGACAGCCAGCTATGAATTTGTTTACGGAACCTTTGCTGCAATCCCGATTTTTCTCATGTGGCTTTATATCTGTTGGGTCGTAATTCTGTTTGGCGCCAATCTGGTTCGAGCGATTCCTGTTTTTCGCACCACCATTATCAAGGAAAAATTACATCCAACCTTGCTGGTACTGGCTCTTTTACATAAATTCTGGATGAGCCATCGTCAGGGAAATAGCGTCAGCATTAAAGAGATGATGGAAAATGAGTGGCCATTTCAGGATGACCAGCTTGATATCTGTATTGTGATCTTGCTTGAAAAGAAGATTATCCGTGCCTGTGGCGAAAATGAGTACATACTTAACCGGGATCTGGGAGATTTGACCTTTTGGGATATCCAGACATTACTGCCCTGGGGAATGCCTGGAAGAAAAGATCTGGAGAAGACATTGCCGCCTTCAATTGCTGAGCATCTGGGGTCGCTGAATGAGCTGGCAGCCTCATTTTCGAGCCTCGAAGATACTGCCCGCGATAAATTCAGTGGCTCGGTAGAGAGCTTGTTCCGCAAAGAAAGTGATCGAGCCCTTTCAGTATTCGAGGAAAAACTATCCGCTGATTAATCAATGCTGACAGTCTGTTTCAGGAAACCGGCAATTTCATTCACGCCAATGTCCTGTGAATCTTCACTGCCGCGCTTCTTGTACTCAACCTGACCATTCTCCAGTCCACGATCTGACACCACTAGTCGATGGGGGATGCCAATCAGTTCCATATCCGCAAACTTCACGCCGGGGCTGGTTTTCTTGTCCCTGTCGTCAAGTAATACATCCATGCCGGCCTGCTGCAATTCTTGATAGAGTGATTCACTGATTCGGGTGACTTCTTCTGATTTATGCGCATTCAGGGGAATAATAACGACATGAAACGGCGCGATATTATCAGGCCAGATTATTCCCTTGTCGTCATGGCATTGCTCAATGGCAGCGGCAACGATACGACTGACACCAATGCCGTAACAGCCCATTTCCATGATTTTGCTTTTACCATTTTCATCCAGAACCGAGGCGTTCATAGCGGTACTGTACTTGTTACCCAACTGGAATATATGACCAACCTCAATGCCGCGTTTGATTGACAAGGTGCCATTACCGTCCGGACTGATGTCGCCTTCGGTAACCTTGCGAAGGTCTGCTATCTCGTCAAAAGTGGCATCGCGGTCCCAGTTAACACCGGTAAAGTGGTGATCGTTCTGGTTGGCACCACAAACAAAATCCGACAATACGGCTGCATCCCGGTCGACAATCACTTTCACCGGTATTTTTACCGGACCGATAGAACCAGGCTCACATTTGAGGACGGTTTGTATCTGCTCATCTGTGGCGAATGTCAGCGGTGAGGCAACGCCTTCGATTTTGCCGGCTTTGACTTCGTTTAATTGATGGTCACCGCGTAAAACCAGGGCAACCAGACTGTTTTGGGTTTCGCTGTCAGCGACTACCACCAGTGTTTTAACCGTGCTTGAGGAAGCAACACCAAGCAGGGCGCTTACCTCTTCAATAGTCTTGCAGTCAGGTGTGGATACCAGGGACAGTTCAGCTGTGCCAGCAGTTTTATCCTGCTGCGGAGCCTGGGCCATTGCCATTTCAATGTTGGCGGCATAATCACTCTGATCGCTGAAGACAATTTCGTCTTCCCCGGAATCGGCGAGTACATGAAATTCATGGGATTTATTGCCGCCTATATTGCCTGAATCTGCTTCCACAGCACGAAAACTGAAACCAAGGCGCGAAAAAATTTTGCTATAGGTCTCGTACATTAGCTGATAGGTCTCGTCCAGAGAGTTCTGGTCGAGGTGGAAGGAATAGGCATCCTTCATGATAAATTCGCGCGAACGCATCACACCAAAACGTGGACGCCGTTCATCACGAAACTTGGTCTGTATTTGATAAATATTCACAGGCAGCTGTTTGTAGCTGTTAAGTTCGTTACGCACAAGGTCAGTAATGACCTCTTCATGGGTAGGACCGAGGCAGAAATCCCGTTCGTGACGGTCTTTAAATCGTTGCAGTTCGTCTCCCATAATTTCCCAGCGTCCGGATTCATGCCAGAGTTCAGCGGGCTGAACCACGGGCATGGAAACTTCCAGGGCGCCGGAGTTGTCCATTTCTTCTCTGATAATTCGCGTCACTTTCTGCAGCACACGCAGGCCAAGGGGCAGCCAGTTATAAAGTCCTGAAGCCAGTTTGCGAATCATGCCTGCCTTGAGCATGAGTTGGTGACTGATTACCACAGCATCAGCAGGTGTTTCTTTGGTCGTAGCGAGTAGATATTTGGAAGTGCGCATATTGAAAAACCAATACTCCTTTGAAATAGAGTAATCCAGTAACAGAAAAAGCAGCCCTCGGGCTGCTTTTTCATAATAGCTTATTAATACTTGTGGATGTTGTTTAAAGAGGCGTTTTAGATTGCTGCTTTTTTATACTCCTTTCATGGGCCTTAAATGGACCGTCAAAGGGTATTCAACAACATCTATCCAGCAGTATTAGAGAGCGAATTCTTTCAGCTTTTTCAGAGGAAGAACCTTAACTCGTGTTGTAGCCGGTTTTTTGGGAATATCCATAAACTCACCAGGACGGAATGGGTTAGGAACATTCTTGCGTGCCGGACGGGCAGGTCGTTTAACGGCCTTGATTTTCAATAAGCCTGGCAGAGTGAACTCGCCAACACCTCTTTTCTTGATATGCCTTTCTATCAGAACACCCAGTTCGTCAAGAACGGAAGACACTTCTTTTCTGCTGAGGCCGGTAGTGTCGGAAATGGTATTCAGGATCTGGGTCTTGGTGAATTTGTCCTGAATTGCTGTTGTTGCTTTTGCAGGTGCTTTTGCAGGTGCTTTTTTAGCAGGTGCTTTTTTAGCAGCAGGTTTCTTTGCAGCCATACTTAACTCTCTCTTAAATTCTGTTTAACGCAATTGTATGCGCATTTTTTAGTTTACCCCGAACGTTCCGGGAGCCTTTTTTATTACAGCGCGGTAATTTGACTCAGCTTACTCTTTTTTACCAGATAAATACTCTTGCCTGCACCTGTAAAGTTTGAATGCCTTTATGATGATGAAATCAAAAGACACTCTGTTAATTCAATTACGGGTTACACATTTTCCACGGAGGAATATGAATAAATTTAGCTTGGCCTGAGTGATTGATCAGATAAAAAATACTGGTAATCAGTGCTTAATTGCACAATGAAATTACGTACCGAATGAGATGCTATTTATAGCGGAATAGATACTCTCCGGCAAGGGCTTTCTGTAATCTTTTGCATATTTGACGGACAAATTTGCTGTTCATTTTTAATTGGAAATAAATAATCAAAAAATCGCCCTCAATTTTCCACTTTGGCAGCAAAAAAGTTCATCGTCACTGCATTAATTTAGCCCATTATTTTATGCCAGATAAAATACAAATGAGTTACAATACGCGGTTTTTTGAATCCTGATAAACCGTCATTTTTGGTGATATATATGCCTATATACGAATATCGATGTGAGTCCTGCGGGGCAGAGCTCGAGAAAATCCAGAAGTTCAGTGATGCCCCTTTGACGGATTGTCCCGCTTGTGGAAAGGCATCATTAAAGAAACTCGTATCTGCCAGCAGTTTCAGGCTGAAAGGTACTGGCTGGTATGAGACTGATTTCAAGAACAAGAATAAATCGTCTTCAGCAGCCGCAGGCGCTGCAAGCAAAGCCGGGAATACCGATAAAGACAGCTCTGCTTCTGAAAAATCCGGCGATACAGGAAGTAAGAATAGCGGTAATAGCGGTAATAAAAAGGATGGCAAATCCAGTAACGACTCCAGTAACGACAAAGGCAGCGGGAAAGCTTCCGGTAATTCGAGCAAGGATAGCGGCAACTAATTAAGGCTACTGGCTGAAATAGCGGGTATGACCGGAAATAAGCGGCTGCTAAACCAGCACTAATTTTAGAACTTTTAACAGGAATAATTTATGCGTACGCATTACTGTGGCGAATTGAATGAAAGCCACATCGATCAGACTGTATCTCTTTGTGGCTGGGTACACCGGCGCCGTGACCATGGCGGTGTCATATTTCTTGATCTGCGAGACCGTGATGGTATTACCCAGGTGGTTTTTGATCCGGATACAGTAGAGACTTTCGCAACCGCAGAACAAATCCGCAATGAGTTTGTGGTCAGAGTTCAGGGCAGGGTGCGTCTGCGTCCGGAAGGAACAGCTAATTCGGAAATGAGCACGGGAAAAATTGAAGTCCTGGGTAAAGAGCTGGAAATCCTGAATGCTGCCGATACTCCGCCATTTCAGCTTGATGAGCACATGGCGGTGAGTGAAGATATTCGTCTGCGTAATCGTTTCATTGACCTGCGCCGCCCGGAGATGCTGGGCCGTATGAAAATGCGTTCCCAGATCACCAGCAGCATCAGAAGGTATCTTGATGAAAATGGATTTCTGGATATAGAAACCCCTATTCTGACGCGTGCCACTCCTGAAGGGGCACGTGACTACCTGGTGCCCAGCCGTACCCATCCCGGCAAGTTTTTCGCTTTGCCTCAGTCACCCCAGCTGTTCAAGCAACTTTTGATGGTGTCAGGCCTTGATCGGTATTATCAGGTTGCCAAGTGTTTTCGCGATGAGGATTTACGTGCCGATCGCCAGCCTGAATTCACCCAGATAGATATAGAAACCTCTTTTCTCGATGAAAATGAAATCATGGCCATTTCAGAGACCATGATCAAGCAGGTTTTCAGCAAGCACCTGGGCGTGGACTTACCTGAGTTTCCGAGGATGACCTATGAGGAAGCTGTCACCAAATATGGCATTGATCGTCCTGATTTGAGAATTCCCATGCAACTGGTTGATATCGCTGATTTGATGAAATCCGTGGAGTTCAAGGTCTTTAATGCGCCTGCCAATGATCCTGATAGCAGGGTAGTGGTGCTCAAGGTTGATGGCGGTGCAGTGCTGTCGCGTAAACAAATTGATGAATACACCAATTTTGTCGCTATTTATGGTGCAAGAGGGCTTGCCTGGATCAAGGTCAATGATATCGATGGCGGAATTGAGGGGCTACAATCCCCCATTCTCAAATTCATGCCGGAGGAGGTAGTAAAAAGCGTTCTTGAAAGAACACAAGCCAAAACCGGGGATATTCTTTTCTTTGGTGCCGACAAGGCCTCCATTGTCAATGAAGCCATTGGTGCCTTGCGTGTCAAAATCGGTGAAGACCTTGAAATGATCGAATGTGAATGGGCTCCGGTCTGGGTAGTTGATTTTCCAATGTTTGAGTTTGATGAGAAAGAAGGCAATTACACCTCGGTCCATCATCCTTTTACTTCACCTTCCTGTACCCCGGAAGAACTTGCTGAAAATCCCGGCAAGGCCTTGTCCCGTGCCTATGACATGGTTCTCAATGGCACCGAATTGGGCGGCGGTTCCATCCGTATCAATAAAACAGAAATGCAGCAGATGGTTTTTAAAATTCTGGGTATCAGCCCGGAAGAGGCAGAAGAAAAGTTTGGCTTCCTGCTCAATGGCCTCAGATATGGCTGCCCGCCCCATGGCGGTATTGCCTTTGGTCTGGATCGCCTGGTAATGATGATGACGGGCACACAGTCCATCAGGGATGTGATTGCCTTTCCAAAGACCCAGTCTGCGGCCTGTCTGCTAACCAATGCGCCGGGTGAAGTAAACAGCAGGCAATTGCGTGAACTGAATATCCGCTTACGCGAACAGCCGAAATCTGCTGAAGGGCAGCAAAGACCGTCTGAATAAAGTTAATGCTGACCTGGATGTTGCAGAAAACGCATCATTCGGGTTGAGCAATCGGAAGATTCCGGTAATGTGCAGAATGTTTATTTCAATGCCAATGTTGCCAATGTTGCCAATGTTGCCAATGTTGCCGATGCTGTGATGGAACAATTGAGCGCTGAATCCTGATACCATCTCGTCACGTTGTCAGGTCACTGAAACCAGCTGGATGTTGCAGGATAATAAATGAGTGTCATTCTAGGAATTGACCCGGGTTCACGCTTGTGTGGCTATGGACTCATCAATGCCAGGGGCAGCAAGCTCGAGTATCTTGCCAGCGGTGTCATTAAAATGGGAACCAGCCCATTTCCGGAAAGACTTCACACCATATTTACCGATATATCCGATATCATTACCGAGTTTGCACCGGGTGAGGCGGCTATTGAGGAAGTGTTTATGGGTAAGAATGCCTCCTCGGCACTCAAGCTGGGTCAGGCAAGGGGCGCGGCCATTGTGGCGTGCACCCGATTCGAACTGCCGGTAGCGGAATATTCCGCAAGAAGAGTAAAGCAGGCTCTGGTGGGTAAAGGACAGGCAGAGAAAAGCCAGGTCCAGCAAATGGTCAAATCTATACTTGGACTTTCCAGGGTGCCTGCGGAAGATGCTGCTGACGCACTGGCCATTGCCATATGCCATGCCAATACTGAAAATAACCTGATACGAATGGCAGGAGTAAAGAGCGGCAGACGAGGCAGATTACAAGCTTCCGACTAGTCAGAACATTCTCTATTATTCACCCCATGGTTTTAACAACGAGCGGAAAACAGAAAATTCAATGATAGGCAGAATAAGCGGAATCTTGCTGGAAAAAAATAATCAGCAGGCCCTGATAGATATCCAGGGCGTAGCGTATGAAGTAGATGTGCCGCTGAATACTTTTTTCAATCTGCCTCATACAGGCGCATCAGTAACTCTACACACTCACTTCGTTGTGCGCGAAGATGCCCAGCTCCTGTTTGGCTTTCTTGACGAGCGGGAGAGAGCTTTTTTTCGGCTCCTTATTAAAATTAATGGCGTCGGCCCGAAACTGGCGTTGGCGATGTTGTCCGGTATGGAAGTTTCCGAATTTGTTCGCTGTGTTCAACATGATGATGTGAAGTCCCTGGTTAAATTACCCGGAGTGGGTAAAAAAACCGCCGAGAGGCTGATTATTGAAATCAAGGACAAGTTAAAAGACTGGCAGGGCAATGAAGATTTACCGGCACTTGAGGGTGGTGTTTCAGCCCGACAGGGCAACAGTAGTATAGAAGAAGCTGAAACGGCACTCATTTCACTGGGCTACAAGCCACAGGAAGCAAGTCGTGCTGTAATTGCAGCAGTGAAAATACTCGAAGAAGCTGAGCTGGAAGCTGACAGTGAAAATCTGATCAGAACAGCTCTTAAGAACATGTCTTGATGAGAGCCAGCCAGGCTGGTTAGAACCAATGCGAGAAGAAGACAGAATAGTTGCTGCCACTGACCCCAAAAGTGAAGAGGTTCAGGATAATGTCATCCGCCCGGCCAAGCTGGCGGATTATATTGGGCAGGAAGTTGTCAAAGAGCAGATGGAGATTTTTATCAGTGCTGCCCGCAAAAGATCCGAGGCACTTGATCACACTCTTGTGTTTGGTCCGCCAGGTCTTGGCAAGACCACACTGTCCCATATTATTGCCAACGAAATGGGGGTTTCGCTGAAAAGTACCGCAGGACCTGTGCTGGAAAAAGCCGGTGATCTTGCTGCCATGCTGACAAACCTGGAGGAGGGAGATGTTCTCTTTATTGATGAAATTCATCGTTTAAGTCCGGCGATAGAGGAAATTCTCTATCCGGCAATGGAGGACTATCAGCTGGATATCATGATTGGCGAGGGGCCTTCTGCACGTTCACTGAAACTGGAGTTGCCGCCATTCACTCTGGTTGGGGCCACAACGCGTGCCGGATTGTTGACGTCGCCGCTCAGAGATCGCTTTGGAATAGTGCAGCGACTTGAGTTTTACTCCATGCAGGAGCTGAGCAAAATCGTAAAGCGTTCAGCGGTGATAATGAACATTGAATGTGATGATGACGGCGCTATTGAAATAGCCAGGCGCTCACGGGGAACACCACGAATTGCCAATCGACTGCTGCGCCGGGTGCGTGATTATTCCCAGGTAAAAGGCGATGGCACCATTGCCGGATCAATTGCTGAAACGGCGCTGGATATGCTGAGTATTGATAAAAATGGTTTCGATCATATGGATCGACGCCTGTTAATGACAATGATCGAAAAGTTCGATGGTGGGCCGGTGGGAGTTGATAGTATTGCTGCGGCAATCAGCGAGGAAAGGGGAACGGTTGAGGATATTCTTGAACCCTACCTGATTCAGCAGGGATTTATTCAGAGAACACCACGTGGCCGGATTGTTACCCAGTTTGCCTATCGCCACTTCGGACTTGATATCAGTTCGGCTCCGGATGATATGTTTGGCAATGCGAGTGTTGATATTGATAAAGAATAATTTGCCAGCACAGATACTGGCGCTTTGGCTGAATATGTTTTCAACGATAGAGTTATTTCTCAATCAGGAAATTTCAGTAACAATGTAAACACATATAAACAAAACTAAATAGAAAGTAGTAGTTGATGTTGGTAATGATGAAATATAGAAGCGAAATAGAGGTACTAGATGAATGATTCGCTGAGTTTGTGGAACCTGATTTTAAACGCGAGCTGGCTGGCACAACTTGTGATGTTGAGCCTTTTCCTGATTTCCGTGATGTCATGGGTCATTATTGTGCAGAAATGGATCATTATTTCTGATGCGGAAAAGGAAGTGTTCAGTTTTGAAAAGCGGTTCTGGTCCGGTATGGACCTGAGTCAGTTATATCGTGATGGCTCCAATAAGCAGAAAAACAATACCAGTATGATCGGAATGGAAAACCTGTTTCGATCCGGCTTTAAAGAATTCACCCGTTTGCGACAACAACCTGGTATTGAATCGGTTGCTGTGATGGAAGGGGCTGGCCGGGCCATGCGCGTAGCCCTTGCAAGAGAGGAGAAAGTGCTGGAGAGACATTTGCCGGTTCTGGCGACAGTGGCATCTGTATCGGTTTATCTTGGCTTGTTCGGTACGGTGTGGGGGATCATGAATACCTTCGTCAGTCTGGCAAATCAGAGTCAGGCCAGTCTTGCGGTGGTAGCGCCGGGCATCGCTGATGCCTTGCTGGCTACAGAGATGGGCTTGTTTGCAGCTATTCCTGCTGCCATTGCCTATAACCGTTATGCCGCAAAAGTTGATTCAATTATTCACAGCTACATGACCTTTACCGATGAATTCTCCAGTATTTTACATCGCCAGGCACATAGTCGAAGAGTAGAGGGATAAACAGGGTGGACAGACCGCGCCGAAGAAAACAGATGGCAGAAATCAATGTAGTCCCGCTCATTGATGTGATGCTGGTGTTGTTGATTGTATTTATGATTACCGCCCCCCTTATCACCCAGGGTATCAAGGTGGACTTGCCCCGTGCCGATGCAGAGCCCGTTGAGAATGGTGATGAAATCACCCTCGTGGTTTCCATCAATGCTGAAGGCAGTTATTTCATCAGTCTGGGTGCCGAAGAAGATCCCCAGCCAGTTGCACTGGAGCGCATTCAGGAAGATGTCGAAAAGATCCTTGCCCAGAACCCGGCGGTCCCTGTTTTTGTTGAAGCAGATGAATCGATAAACTACGGCGTGGTAACTCGCCTAATGTCTACTCTGGGTACTGCAGGTGCTGAAAATCTCAGATTGATTACCCAGCCGCCTGCAGCAGAGTTGTAGTTGAGGAATAGCGAAACGGATCTGCATCCTGGATTTCCATGAAAAAATTCCATCCAATGGCATTGCTACTGAAATTTGAAGGCTACCCGCCGGCAGTTATTGCCTCGGTTACCATGCATGCCTGCCTGTTTCTTTTCATACTGGGCAAGAGCGTCAATAGTTCTGATTTTGTTACAGTTGAAGATCCCGTCATCATTACCGCCAGCGCCATTGATGTTAATCCGCAGCGACTTCGACGCCTTGAACGACTGGAACAGGAAAGAGTGGCAGATCAGCAGCAGCGCAGGGAACAGGCGCAGCGCGAAGAAAGGGCGAGGCAGGAACGCGAAAGGGCTGAGAGCGCAGCAAGAGCGGAAAGAGAGCGGGCACAGCAACAGGAGCGGGAGCGGCAACAGGCGCTGGAGCGAGAGCAAGCCCAGCAAAGACAAAGGGACGAAGCCAGAAGACAGGAGGAAGTCGCCCGCCAGCGCGCCGCTGAAGAAGCTCGAAGAAGGGAGCAGGAGCGCCTGGCCCAGCAACAGGCAGAACGTGAGGCTGCTACGAGAGCCGCGCAGGAAGCCCAGGCAAACCAGATTGCCAGTGAAAACCTGATAGTCGCGGAATACGCAGGTATAATAAAGCGCATTATCAGCCAGAACTGGCAGATACCGCCCAGTGCCCGTAATGGCATGATGACGGAAGTACGGCTGCAACTGGTCCCCACGGGGGAGGTGGTCGCCGTTAATATTATTCAATCCAGTGGCAATGACGTCTTTGATCGATCAGTACTGCAAGCTGTAGAGCGTGCTGACCGGTTTATCGAGCTACAGGATCTTGATAACGCAGTTTTTGAACGAAATTTCAGAACATTTACATTGGTCTTTAGACCAGAGGATTTATTGCGATGAAAAAGCCAGGCCTAATAGCACTTACTATTATCCTGACAAGCCTGTTTTTTTCGACACCAGGTAATGGGCAACTGCAGATAGTGATTACCCAGGGTGTTGATGATCCGGTACAAATTGCCATTGTTCCCTTTGAGTGGAACGGCTTTGGTTTGCTCGAGGAAGATGTCGCTTCAATAGTCAAAAATAACCTTCAAAATAGCGGCGAATTCAGGGCTATTGCAGAAGCCAATATGCTAAGCACACCCCATGAAGAGCAGGAGGTTTTCTTTCGGGACTGGCGTTTCCTTGGCGCTGACTACCTTTTGATTGGAAAGGTTGTTGATAATGGCGCGGGTGGCCCTTTGCAGGTGCAATACGACTTTTTCGATGTATTGAGGGAAGACAATCTTATTTCAGAAGTCGTCAGTGCAGGTCGAAATCAATTAAGGGATGTATCCCACGCGATCAGCGACAGGGTTTTTGAAGAAGTGACCGGTGTCAGGGGGGCTTTTTCCACAAAAATTCTTTATGTCACGTCTCAGCGCATTAATACCGATCTTACTTATTACCAGTTGAATATGTCAGATGCAGATGGAGGCCGCTCCCAGGTATTGCTAAATTCGCAGGAGCCCATCATGTCACCAAACTGGTCACCTGATGGCAGGAAAATAGCCTATGTCTCATTTGAGTCTACCCGCCCGCGGATTTACATGCAGGATCTGGCCACAGCCCAAAGAGAAATGCTGACAGACTTTCCCGGCATAAACAGCTCTCCGGTGTTTTCTCCCGATGGCACTAAAATGGCCATGGTCTTGTCAAAGGACGGCAATCCGGATATCTATGTTCTGGATTTGCGCACCAGAGACCTGCGTCGGGTAACCAACCATTTTGCAATTGATACCGAGCCCAGCTGGACCCCAGATGGAGAATCACTGATTTTCACTTCGGAGCGGGGCGGCAACAGCAGGCCACAAATTTACCAGGTTTCACTGGATAGCGGATGGGTAGAAAGGCTTACTTTTCAGGGAACCTATAATTCAAAAGGACTAATGCTGCCTGACGGGGTCAATCTGCTGATGATTCATCGTGAAAATACTGGCGATGAATACCATCTGGCGATCCAGAATATTGAGCGTGGTACTATACGCGAACTCACCGAAACCACGCTGGATGAATCACCCAGTATCGCCCCTAATGCAAGCATGGTCATTTACGCCTCCAAAGCGGGTAATCGCGGGATATTAAACGCTGTTTCCATTGACGGACGCGTGAAGTTCCAGCTACCATCGGCGCAAGGTGATGTCAGGGAACCTTCATGGTCTCCATTTTTTGACTAAATTTGCAAAATGTTGAGCAATATCCACAATAAGGTATTGTTTTACAGGCTAAAATTTTAGAGAATTAAAGAGTTTTAGCCCCGCACGCGTAAATCGCCCAAACTTGCGCGCTAATAGGCCAAAAATTTTAAATTAAGGTAGAAAAGACAACAGTTAACTAACTGATTATTGGAACTGGCTAGCATTTTGTTAGTACGGGTTTTGATATATAAAGAGTTAGCAACATTTAACTAGTTAACGCATAGTGAACGAAAGGAGTAGGTATGCAAACTTTTAAAGCATTCAAATTAGGTATGGCGCTATTGATGGTCATGGCACTGGCATCATGTGCATCAAGCGATACCGAAGATATGTCGGAATCCTCTGACACTGGTATGGGCAGCACCAGCAATACCGGCTCCAGCTCAGCTACATCCAATGCAGCAGATATGGGCGACGGATTAACGGCTCGGGAAAGACAGCAACGTGACGATGCGCTTTCCATGACTGTCTTTTATTTTGAATTCGACCGTTCAGACCTGAGTGCCGAAGCCCGGGCGGCTCTGGTTCATCATGCGAATTATCTGAAAAGTAATCCTTCAGCACGTTATCGTCTGGAAGGCCATGCTGACGAACGTGGTACCCGTGAGTATAACCTTGCCTTGGGTGAGCGTCGTGCACAGGCCGTTGAGCGTTATCTGCAGGTACAGGGTGTTTCTTCCAATCAGCTTGAAACCATCAGCTATGGGGAAGAAAATCCGGTTGATAACCGCACCACTGAAGCGGCTTATGCCTTGAACCGAAGGGTAGAAATTCATTAAGAATTAAAGTCTTTGGAAAATAAGCCGGGTTCGCCCGGCTTATTTTTTTCGGAAATTTATTTTTATGCAGACAATTGTCAAATTAATACTTACACAGGCATTTGCCGTTTGGAGTGTGTTTTTTTGGGTTAGCGCCTCAGCCCAGGTGAGGGTAGTGGATGCTGGTAGCTCCCAGGAAAACTCCGTACAGACAGGACAGAGCAATAATTCCCAAAATGACATCATGGTAAATATGTATCTGCAGCTCGAAGCCTTGCAGTCGGAGATACAAAATCTACGTGGCATAGTAGAAGAGCAGTCTTACCAGATCAAGCGCATGCAGACTGAGCAGCGCGACCGTTACCTGGATACCGATTCACGTCTGAGTGAAATAAACAGCCAGGTCCAGTCTTTTCATAGTGGTCAGCAAGTGAAAGTGACGCGCCGATCTCCTTCGGTTAATCCGCCAACGTCCAGTGGCGCTAATTCCAATGCGTCCTCCAATAACGTGTCAGCAAATAATCAGCCCGTTGCCAATGCTGTTGCTGCCGGTGCCGGTGTTGGTATTGCTTCTCCGCAGTCAGAACAGCAACTTTATCGTGAAGCCCTGAATCTTCTGCTGGAAGAAGAAGCCTTTTCTGAATCCATCAGTCTGTTTCAGCAGTATATTGAAAGCTATCCAGCGGGACGCTATCTAACGAACACGCTGTACTGGCAAGGTGCTGCCATGGAACTGGCTGGCCTTCATGCCCAGTCAATTCTTGTGCTGCAACGGTTGATCAATGAGTTTCCGCAGGATGCAAAGGCCCCTACGGCCTTACTGCGTCTTGGCACGGTCTATCGTAAAATGGGCGAAAACGCCCTGGCAGCCGCACAATGGCGGCGCATTGCAGAACAATATCCGCAGAGTGTTTCGGAGATCGAAATTGCTAATGAATACCTCAGTGAAATCAGTAACTGATTCTTTTTCCTCCCTGAAAGCTGCAATAAAATCATGAGCGCGACACTGCGTATTAGCGAAATTTTTTATTCCCTTCAGGGTGAGGCAAGAACGGTTGGTCGGCCGACAATTTTTATTCGACTGACCGGTTGCCCCTTGCGCTGTCAGTATTGTGATACTGCCTATGCTTTTAGTGGCGGTATGATTTATTCCCTCGACCAGATTCTCCAGGAGCTGAAACAATACCAGACAAAATATATCACCGTGACCGGTGGTGAACCGCTTGCCCAGGAAAACTGCATTACCTTGTTGGGTCAGCTTTGCGATCTGGGCTACGAGGTTTCATTGGAAACCAGTGGAGCAATGGATGTTTCCCGGGTTGATGGGCGCGTAATCAAAGTGCTGGATCTGAAAACCCCGGGCTCGGGAGAAGTAAAGAGAAACCTCGACGCTAATATTGCTTATCTGAACAGACTGGATCAGGTTAAATTTGTCATCTGTAATCGGGAAGATTATGAATGGGCCTGTGCAAAAGTAGAACAGTTCGGGCTTGCGGATAAAGTGGATGACGTTCTGTTTTCGCCAAGTAACGAGGAGCTTGAAGCCCGTGAATTGGCTGAATGGGTACTCGCTGATCAACTCAATGTCAGGCTTCAGGTGCAGTTGCATAAATATCTTTGGGGCAATAAACCAGGACATTGATGATGACTGCAAAAACCGGTAACAGAGCTGTAGTTTTATTGTCCGGCGGTCTGGATTCAGCTACTTGTCTGGCTATAGCCCAGCAAGAGGGCTATGAATGTTACGGACTCAGCTTTGATTATGGACAAAGACATCGTGTAGAGCTGGAAGCGGCGGAAAAACTTGCCAGTGTAGCGAAAATAAACGACTACAAAGTCATCCCTGTTGATATGCGTGGCATTGGTGGCTCGGCGCTGACAGATTCCGCGATAGCTGTCCCTGAAGAGGAAAGTGAGGGCATTCCTGTCACTTATGTTCCCGCGCGCAATACTGTATTCCTCGCCTATGCCCTGGGATGGGCAGAAGTGTTATCAGCCAGAGCTATATTTATAGGGGTTAATGCCCTGGATTATTCAGGCTACCCGGATTGCCGGCCTGACTTTATCAAGGCCTTTCAGGCAATGGCCAACCTGGCCACCAAGATGGGGGTAGAGGGGGAGTCTATTGTGATCAAGACGCCCTTAATTCATCTGACAAAAGCCGAAATAATCAGCAAGGGTATCGCCCTCGGTGTTGATTACAGTAAAACCACCTCGTGCTACCAGGCTGACAGTGCTGGTAGAGCCTGCGGCAAGTGTGACAGTTGTCGTTTGCGCAGGAAAGGCTTTGCCGAGGCAGGCATTGTTGATCCTACCCTTTATTGCGATTAATCCCGGGATCACGGGCTAGTATATAAAGCTCGATTAGGGCTTGTTTTTTTTTACTTTTTGAGTAGTATGTGCGCCTTTGTTTTAGGGCGATGGATCTGTTCAGCAAGTGCTGGCGTATACAAGGCAATAGCTTGAATCGCAGTACAGTCTACGCTGTTTTAAAGCATGTTTTACGGGCATGTTTTAGACAATAATAGTAAGGAAAGTTTTGGGGCGTTAGCTCAGTCGGTAGAGCAGTTGGCTTTTAACCAATTGGTCGTGCGTTCGAGTCGCACACGCCCCACCACCACAAAAGGGTCTGGAAGAAATTCCAGGCCCTTTTTTTTGTATTTTTTTTAAGGTAATCAGCAGACTTCGGGAGCCATCTCACGGGCTTTATTTTGCAGCTGCCCGCCTTAGCCGGTCATTGAGCGCATTACCGAGATCTTCTTCAGGAAATGTTTGGGCAATAATTTGTTTGTACCCCAGTTGATCTATTTCGTGAAGAGCGGCATACAGTCTTGCGGCAGCCTCCTCAAGCGAGCCACTGGCGCTTAACCAGAACACATTCCCGGAAATATCGCCGGGGGGCTTCTTCCAGAGCAGACAGGCCGAGCTGTCAGCTTCATGATTCTTCAGGGGATCTGCATTCATAACCAGCGGTGTCATTGGACTGTAATGTTTGAGGGCACTGCCTGGTGCCACAGCAGGCCCCTGAGAGACTGACGAAGCCAGGTCCATGAGCTTGATCCCGGCGCGATTTTCAATTTCGGTTTTACCCAATGCGCCATGTCTGAGTAACACAGGAGCAGATTCATTCCTTGCATCAACAATAGTTGATTCGAGCCCAAGAGCACTGGGCCCGCCATCCAGAATATAGTCAATTTTATCGCCAAGGTTGTCGGCAACATGGGCAGCAGTAGTAGGGCTTATGTAGGCAAAAGGATTGGCGCTTGGTGCCGCTAATGGAAACTCAAGAGATTCTATCAACTGGCGAAATACCGGATGTATCGGGCAGCGCACACCAACACTGTCGAGTCCGGCAGTAACAATATCCGGAATAACCCGGGTTTTTGGCAGGATGAGGGTTAACGGACCTGGCCAGAACAAATCAGCAAGATGCCTGGATAGCTCATTAAAGCTGGCAATGCTTTGTGCAATGGAAACAGAAGCGACATGGCAGATTAAAGGGTCTGTCGCGGGACGTCCCTTGGCCTTGTAGATTTTTTCACAGGCTGATCTGTTAAAAGCATTTGCGGCCAGGCCATAAACCGTTTCTGTCGGAATAGCTACCAGGCTGCCATTACGCAAAACACCGCGCAGCAATTCAAGGTTTTCATCTGTTGGTAGTAAAACTGAAGCCATTTCCGATTACCAGTGGTCGCAGAAAATTGGTGAGCGAAGAATAAACAGCTAAGTCTGTCGCGTCCAGTTTAACCGTGCATAAACAAAGGCGAAGAAAGTTGGCAAGGGCGGTCATTACGGTATCTTTTTAGGTAAGGCGGGAAACCTGTTATGGTATATTAGGCGTCTTTATAACGGCTTAATAACGTTTATGACATTACTTAATAAAAACACCGAATCTGAATTCGCTGCAGAACGGACATTTGTAAAATCATACCTGGACAAAGTGCCCGGGCAATGTAACTTGCCTGATGAAAAAGCAGATGAATTAAAGCAGAAAATCACTGTCTTGCTGCATGAGCGTAATGCTGTTCTGGTTGCCCATTACTATACCGATGCCTTACTGCAGTCACTGGCTGAAGAAACCGGTGGTTTTGTGGCAGATTCACTTGAAATGGCTCGTTTTGGTAATCAGTCAGATGCACAAACAATTGTGGTAGCCGGTGTAAAGTTTATGGGCGAAACAGCCAAGATTCTTAATCCGGAAAAAACAATACTCATGCCAACACTTGAAGCAACCTGTTCCCTGGACCTTGGTTGTCCTGCAGATACTTTTGCCAGCTTCTGTGATGCGCACCCGGATCATGAAGTGGTGGTCTATGCGAATACCTCAGCTGAAGTAAAAGCCAGGGCCGACTGGGTGGTTACCTCTGCCATTGCTCTTGATGTCGTAGAGCATCTAATAGCGCAAGAAAAGTCAGTTATCTGGGCGCCTGACAAACATCTGGGGAATTATATTCAGAAAAAAACCGGGGCTGAAAATATGCTCATCTGGGATGGCGCCTGTATCGTTCATGAGGAATTTAAAACCCGTGCGCTGGATACCATGCGTCATTTACATCCTGATGCCGCAATCCTGGCGCACCCGGAATCACCGATGGCGATACTGGAACAAGCCGACGTCGTAGGCTCAACTACCCAGATCATCAAGGCCGCATGTGAAAGACCGGAACATACCTTTATCGTGGCAACCGATGCCGGGATATTTTACAAGATGCAGCAACTGGCCCCGGACAAGGAGTTTATTTTGGCTCCAACGGCCGGAGAAGGAGCCACATGCCGCAGTTGTGCACAGTGTCCGTGGATGGGCATGAATACCCTGGAGTCACTCTATGCCTCGTTGTTGAATGGCAGCAATGAGATTCATGTAGACCCGGTATTGGGTGCAAAGGCAATGATACCTCTGCAACGCATGCTGGACTTTCGTCAATCACAGCAAGCTGGCTAATTGCCAAAAAGGCAAAAATGCCGGTTAATTAACGGTAATACCTGTTCTGCAAATTACGAATGTAATCCAGGCGTTGCTGTATTCTGGCTTTAAGCAACCTGTCGTTTTCCATATTTAGTGCAAGGTTAAACTGATTACGGGCGCGGGTGAAATCACCAATGGTGATGAAAAATTCTCCTCTGGCCTGGTGCACTTTACTAATATTTCCGGCTTTTCCCTGTATTTCCGCCAGTTGGTACCACAACTCAGGGTCATTGGGTTGAACCAGGGATTGTTTTTCCAGAACTGCAGCAGCATCACTGTAGCGGGCATTCGCATTTAGCGTATTCGCATAGGACATGGTGAGTGGATGATTGTCCGGGTTGATGCGCAGATTTTTTTCAAGAATACCCAGCGCCTTCTCAAACTGGCCTGCTTCGCGGGCGATATCTGCTTCCAGCATGACATAGGTAATTCGGTTGGGGTCTTTCTTTAACAAGGTGTCGAGAGTTTGGTTGGCCTCGACATGTTGTCCGTTATAAAGCTGCCCCAATGCAATACCATAGATAGCAGCATCTTCCTCAATACCATTTAATTGTGGCAAGTCTCTCTTCAATCCCTGAATTGTTGCATCCTTGTCATTGGCGTAATGCAGGGTGGCCCTTTGCTTCATAAGCAGGAATTCAATGTTCTGTGCATGCTGAACCGGGGGTAGCACATTGGAGCGATTCTTGCTGTCTGCGATCCGGTTTTCATCCAGTGGGTGGGTCGACAGGAATTCCGGCAACCTGCGGGAAAAGCTCTGCATACGCATCATCTGTTCAAACATCCCGGCCATGTCGTTGGGATCAAAGCCTGCGTTGTAAAGCGTTCGAATGCCGATACGGTCAGCTTCCTGTTCATTACTCCTGCTGTAACGTAGCCTGTTTTCCTGGCCTACGGCCTGGGTCGTCATTAAAGCTGCCTGTCCGGCATCTCCGCCCACGGTTGAGGCAATAATAAGGCTGGCAAGCAGGCCGGCAACACTTGGCAGTGCACTTTTCTGAGCCTCCTGTACCGAGCGCGCATAGTGGCGCTGGCTTATATGTGCCAGTTCATGAGCCAGCACAGAGGCAAACTGGCCTTCGTTTTCTGCATAGAGAAACAAGCCTGCATTGACACCGACTATTCCTCCCGGCGCCGCAAAGGCATTGAGAATTTCATTGTCGATTAGTACAAACTCCAGACGATGATCACGAAGTTCACTCTTTACAGCCAGCTTATAGGTGAGACTGATGATGTACTCCATCATCAGGGGATCATCCAGCATTGGGGTTTCCCTGCGGATCTGCCGTAACAGTTCTCTGCCAAACTCGTATTCCTGCTGAGTGGAAATTGTGCCAGAAACGGAGTCTCCCAATACCGGCAAATTGACCTGCGCATATGCCTGCCTGCCCATACTCATCAGGATGAGCAAGAGTAGTGTAGCTAGCGTGAAATGGCGTGGTCTTGGCATTGGTATGTTATTTGAGGTTATTTGAAGAAGTTTTGATCAAAGAAACAGGTTTTACATCTCTTTAGACCCTTAATAATACACATTATTACAAAGCTTAACTCGGTTTTTTAGTGTGCACTTGCTAAAATCGCGCGATGCAAACCTCAATTGATATAGAGCTGGATTTATCTGGCTTGACTTGCCCATTGCCTCTGCTTAAAACCAAGCAATCTTTGAACAGGATGCTTGCGGGACAAGTAATCAAGGTAATTGCAACAGATCCGGGGTCTGAAAGGGATTTTCAGGTTTTTATGCAGCAAAGTGGCAACCAGTTACTGGAAATTGAAAAAGCAGGTGGCAAGTTTTATTACTGGATTCAAAAAAGTTGATATCCAGACGCGCCGCCAGACAAAAAATGGTTGCCTGGCAATACTGTTTCGTGTCGATAGCGGATGCTAACAAGCAATGAAAGCTAATAATAGGCAAAGCATGATTAGAGCATTTAGTGGTTTGTATGAGCGTTACTTTTCCGAAGAAGAAGCGCTGATCTTCACCCTGCTACTGTTGGCAGGCACAGTGATCATGCTTACCATGGGCGGTGTTATAGCACCGCTTTTGTGGGCTATGGTGCTTACTTTCATGTTACAGGGGCTGGTAAATTCTCTGGTGAAAATCAATGTGCCAAGACGACTCTCTGTCTATTTCGTGTACGTAGTCTTTCTTGGTGTCACTCTCATCATTTTCCTGTTTTTCCTGCCCTTCAGCTGGAGCCGGCTGTCGCTGTTTCTGGAAGAATTACCCACTATGGTCAATCAGTTGCGCTCCCTGTTTTTGCTGTTACCGGAAAACTACCCGGAGTTGTTTTCGCAAACCCAGGTGGAGCAGTGGCTTGATAATATGCAGGGTGAGATAGGGCAGTTGGGGCAAATATTATTGTCTTATTCGGTGGCCAGCATTACCAGACTTGTCACTATTGCCGTGTACACCATACTGGTACCTATCATGGTCTTTTTTATGCTGAAGGACTCTGAAAAGCTTCTCAACTTCCTCGAGAGCTGGCTTCCTAAAAAGCGCCCGATCATGGCCCAGGTGTGGCATGAAATGAATGACCAGCTAGCCAACTATATCCGCGGCAAAGCCCTGGAGATTTTTATTGTCGGTACGTCCAGCTTTGTGCTGTTTTCCCTTTTTGATTTGAACTATCCCCTGCTACTGGCGGTATTGGTCGGTCTTTCTGTCATTATTCCCTATGTCGGTGCTACTGTAGTTACCGTGCCAATATTTCTTGTCGCGTTTTTTCAATGGGGTTTTAGCGGTGATATGCTGCAGATATTGGTGGCCTATACTATTTTGCAGCTTATTGATGGGAATATCCTGGTTCCGCTGATTTTTTCCGAAACGGTTAATCTACACCCAATTGCCATAATCACTGCAGTGCTGGTATTTGGCGGTCTGTGGGGGTTCTGGGGCGTATTTTTCGCCATCCCGCTGGCCACTTTCCTGAAGGCTGTCATCCGGGCCTGGCCCGTCAGCAACGCTTCAGATACTGGTGTGTGACGCTGAAAAATCCTGGTTGTTTTCCTGTGTTAAGTTGCCTTGGGTTAAGCTAAAATTAGCCCTTTTTCGGATATCCAGACTGAACAGAACGCGCGTTAATCTGTCTATTGGTTAGGACCTTCATTTTGGGCTTTTTTACAAGCCGGAATAATGAGCAGGAAAGGCAGAAAGAAACAGCAGGATCATTGGTCAAAACAATTTCAAAAGCGTTATTGGCACTCAACAGGGCACAACCCAGAGACTACTAGTGAATATGATAAAGGGCAGTATTGTTGCAATTGTTACCCCGCTACAAGCAGATGGAGGTCTTGATTTGCCTGCCATGTCACGTCTTCTGGAATGGCATGTTGCGCAGGGGACTGACGCCATTGTGGCAGTGGGAACCACAGGTGAGTCTGCTACCCTGGATATTGAAGAGCACTGCACCGTAATCACTCATGTGGTAAAAGAAATTGCCGGAAGAATTCCTGTTATTGCAGGTACCGGCGCTAATTCAACGACTGAGGCCATTGAGCTCACACAAGCGGCAAAAACAGCGGGTGCGGATGCCTGTCTGCTGGTAACGCCGTATTACAACAAACCCACGCAGCGTGGGCTGATTGAACATTATCGTAAAATTGCCCAAAGCGTAGATATCCCTCAAATTCTATACAATGTGCCAGGCCGAACTGCATGCGATATGTTGCCTGAAACCATACGGATTCTATCTGAAGTCCCGAATATAGTGGGTGTAAAAGAAGCAACCGGTGATATAGCGCGTGGCAAAGAAGTTTTGCAACTGTGTGGCGATGACTTTGCTGTTTATTCCGGGGATGATGCTACCTCACTGGAACTGATGCTGGCTGGTGCTGTAGGCTCAATTTCCGTAACGGCGAACGTTGTACCTGCCGCTCTCCACGAAATGTGCAGATTGGCAATAGCGGGTGACAGCGTGGCTGCCACTGCAGTTAATGACAAAATTGCCAGTTTACATGAGTTACTGTTTCTGGAGTCGAATCCAATTCCTGTGAAATGGGCTTTGAAAGAAATGGGCATGATAGGTCCTGCTATCAGATTGCCGCTGGTGGAATTTGATGAAAAGTTTCATGAAATTTTGCGTGAAGGGCTAAAGGAAGCAGGTGCTTTGTAGATTGGTCATGGCATTGGACTCTGTAAAATGGATGCCGAAATGCCTTACAGCGTTTAAGACTTAGCAGATTCTTGAGTTGCAAGTCGGAAAATTAGTTAATTCCAGAGATTAAAAAAATCAAAACAAACCAGAAATTAATCGCTATGCCAGTAAGCAAAGCAAGTATGAAAGTGCCTGCCGGGATTACTGTTACAGCCGTATTGAGAACAGCTGCAAGAGTTGGCAGTTTTATGTCGCTATTTGTCGTTTGCGGTTGTTCAATGTTTTCCTCCATTCCCATTCCAGGTCTTGACTATATTGCCGGGGAAGAAGGGCTTTTACGTGACAGACAAGCCGACTACCTGGAAGCTGAAGTACTCCCACGCACCACAATACCTCCCCAGTACGACAGTTATATCATTGATGAACTGATGGTTATTCCTCAAGTTCCTGAAAATAACAGCCAGGCATTTCTTAATGCTCCCAGACCAAGAGCATTCAGTGGGCGCTCTGAAAGGGGCGTTGTTATCCAGCGCATGAGCGGGGATAGCTGGGTTGTGGTCGATGTCAGCCCCAGTGAAGTATGGCCAAGAATCAGGGATTACTGGAGCAGTAAGAGCATTGGCGTAGCGTTTGAGAATCCAACCCGGGGAATTCTCGACACTGGCTGGTTTGTGCTGGCAGGAAATTCTCTTACCAAAGAAAAAATACGCGTTACTGTGGAGCCGGGCTTTCAGAATGACAGTGCCGAGATTCGTCTTTTGCATCTTGCCGTCGGGCAGTCAATTCCGGTGCTGGACCAGGTGAACTGGCCAGAAACGTCCACTGATCCTGAAGTGGAATATGACTTCCTTACCGATTTATCCAATTATCTTGTCGATGTCGCTGACCTTTATCAGGCTTCCACGGTTTCCTTCCTCGCTGAAAACATTGACGGTCGAGGCAAGGCCAATATTCTCAGCACTCCTGGCGGCAAAGAGATCCTGCACCTGGAAGCTGGTTTTGATCGTAGCTGGGCGGCGATCGACAGGGCCTTACGAAGAGCAGAAATTGAAATAATTGTGGAGAGTGTTGATCAAGGGGTTTTCGAGGTCAATTATGTGATTCCATCAGAAACTGATGAAAAAGAGCCAGGTCTGCTGAGTAAAATCTTTACTTTGGGTGGCGCGTTCAGCAAAGACGACCGTCCTGAATTTTTCCCTTTGCAAATCCAGGTGCTGGATCTTGATGGTGAAGTAGAAGTTATCATTGAACCTGTTAATGCAACTCAGCAGCAATCAGAAGACCTCATTGAAGCTGAGGACTCCCTGTTAAGACTACTGCGCAATAATATTGCATAAGGGAATTACTGTACTGTGTTTTACGGGCCCACCCGGCTTTCCATGTTTGTTGATGGAAATAATTTGTATGAACTGGAAAGTTATCGAATGTATTGGAGATACTGATGGAAAAACGTGAAGAACTTTATTCAGGCAAAGCGAAATCTGTGTATAAAACAGACGACCCTGATCTTTATGTTTTGCAGTTTCGTGATGATACTTCTGCTTTCGATGGATTACGCGTGGAGCAGCTTGAAGATAAAGGCAAGGTTAATAATATTTTTAATGCCTTTATTATGGAGAAACTGGATCAGGCCGGTATCAAAAGCCATTTTGTTGGGCGTCTTTCTGATACTGAATCGCTGGTCAAGAAGCTGGATATGATTCCTGTAGAATGTGTCGTAAGAAACCTGGCAGCTGGCAGTATCTGTAAGCGCTTTGGCATCAAGGAAGGTATGGAAATCAATCCTCCCACATTCGAATTTTTTCTGAAAAATGATGAACTGCATGACCCCATGATCAATGATTATCATATTGCATCTTTTGGCTGGGCAGACCCCGCCCATATTGAGAAGATGAAAGAAATCACTTTCAGGGTTAATGGCGTATTGAAAGAGCTTTTTCTGAAAGCCGGTATGCTACTCGTTGATTACAAGCTTGAATTTGGTATCTATAAAGGAGAAATCCTCCTTGGTGATGAATTTAGTCCTGATGGATGCCGTATATGGGATAAAGAGACCCGTAAAAAAATGGACAAGGACCGATTCAGGCAAGAGCTGGGTAGTGTAATTGAAACCTATAAGGAAGTCGGCGAAAGACTGGGCATCAGTTTTAGCTGATTTTCTTTTTTAACTCTGATTCCAGGTGTTCAGCACACTTCAAGCACACTTTTTATTTCACTATTCGCAAATAGGCGGAGAAGTATATGACAACAGCTACACTGATAATAATTATATTGTTATCAGTGTTGATTTTGTTGGCCGTTTATTCTGTTTATCTCTTATCCGGTAAAAGCAAAAAGTCCAGCGGTGATTCTGTTGAGGTTCTGAAAGAGCGCCTTCAATCCAGGCAGCTCGAAATCGAAAAATTACAGAACGACAGCCAGGTCATTCATTCAGATTTCCAGCTGGCTACTGAAAAAATTTCCATATTACGTGAATCCGTGTCGCGACTTGAAACCCAGCTTGCTGAAGAGCGCAATCAGAATCAGGAGAAACTTCAGTTACTGGAAAATGCCAGAGAAAAAATGAGCCTTGAATTTAAAAACCTGGCAAATGAAATCCTTGAGCAAAAAGGCCGGGCCTTTACAGACAGCAACAGGCAAAACATAGAGAATATTCTGAAACCTCTGCAGGATAAAATTCAGCAATTTGAAAAAAAGGTAGAAGATACCTATGACAGGGAGTCCAAGGAAAGGTTCTCTCTGGCAAAAGAAATACGCAATTTACAGGATCTGAATTTACGTATAAGTGAAGATGCTGTAAATCTTACCAATGCACTTAAGGGTGATAGCAAAACCCAGGGAAACTGGGGAGAGTTTGTGCTGGAGCGCTTGCTGGAGAATTCCGGTCTTCGCAAAGGAAGTGAATATGTTATTCAGAAGAGTTTGCGTACCATTGAAGGCGGCAATCGCCAGCCTGATGTAATAATTCATTTGCCGGAAAACAAGGATGTAATCGTTGATTCCAAAGTAAGCCTGGTCGCTTATGAGCGTTACTATTCTGAACAGGATGAGAATATAAAAAATGCGGCACTGAAAGAACATATTCAGTCCATTAGAAATCACATCAGGGATCTTTCAAAAAAGGATTACCAGAATCTGCAGGCAGTACGTTCGCTGGATTTTGTCATAATGTTTCTCCCGGTAGAGTCGGCGTTTGCACTGGCGGTGCAAAACGACCAGAGCCTTTTTACAGAGGCTTTCGATAAAAATATTGCATTGGTTGGGCCCACAACATTGATGGCAACCTTGCGAACGATCCAGAACATTTGGCGTTATGAACACCAGAACAAGAATGCGCTGGAAATTGCCAAGGGTGCAGGTGCCATGTATGACAAATTTGTATCCTTTACCGAAGACCTGGAGGATATTGGAAAACGCCTTGACCAGACACAAGTCTCTTACGAACAGGCACATAAGAAGCTGGTTTCAGGGAGAGGCAGTCTGGTAAGCAGAGTAGAGAAGCTCAAAACCCTGGGTGCAAGAGCAAGCAAGTCATTGCCCGGGGTGGATGCTCAGGAGTCTTTAAATCAGAATGTATCCCAAACTAATAATCCTGTCAGTTCTGACGCTGATGATACATAGATTGCTTGTGAAAAATATACCATGACAGATCTTTCCTCCATAAACGCTTTTCTGCTTTGTCCCACCCCTTCAGCATGGGTGGAATGGGCATTGGAGAATGAGCAATTGATGCTTGTCGATCATGCCAATTGCGAAAAAAAAGCCGCAGCAACCGCAATGAACCTGATGTATCGGTACGTTGACAAGACCGAATTGTTAAAGAAAATGTCTCAATTAGCCAGGGAAGAGCTACTTCATTTTGAACAGGTAGTTTCATTGATGCAGGAAAAAGGTATAAGTTATATCCACCTTACATCATCACGCTATGCTTCTTCGTTGCGCGAGCATATGCACACTCATGAGCCGGCTAAACTGGTTGATACACTAATTGTCGGCGCTTTTGTAGAAGCAAGGTCCTGTGAAAGGTTTGCCAGCATAGCGCCAAAACTGGACGACAAATTACAGCGTTTTTATAGCTCACTACTACGCTCTGAATGCCGGCATTATGAAGATTACCTTACACTTGCACGTCTTTATCAAGACTCTGATATTACGGAAAGAATTGCTTTTTTTGCTGCAAAAGAGGCTGAGTTAATTTTAACGCCTGATACTGAGTTCAGATTTCACAGCGGTATTCCTGCCTGAAACTATTATTAAATTCAGGGAGCTATTTTCGGCAGCTTTCAGGTTTATTTAAAGAGTTGCCAATTTTCTTTTCAAGATCATTCAATTGAGCGCAATTGATTTCATTGTTCCCCTGAAGCGAAACAAAACGCAGAATTGGTAACGACATCAGGGCATTGACGTTGGTGATCCTGTTGTTCCTGATGCTGAGTAGTCTCAGGTTTCTAAGTGATAACAAAGGTGACAGGTCATTAATCTGATTGTCGCTTAGTTCAAGTTGCTCCAGGTTGGGCAAGCCACTGATCCCTGCCAGGCTCTGAATACCGGCTGAAGGGCATGCAAGCAGCTTCACCGCTGCAGGGTCCTGGCTGTCAGCATGGGCAAAATACTGATTCAGACAACCCTGAAAATTGGCATCACTAAGCAAGCCCGGGGCAGGGGGGGCACCGCTCGGTGTATAGACAATATTATCATTGAATACAAATTGATATCGGCTGCATGCTGAAATGGCGAAAGTCAGTGCTATGACTGTAGCCGGTATACATTTCATAAGTATTCCTGAAGTGACGGCTGTTTTGTACAACTAATAAATCCTTTGTCTTATCCGTCCATTATGCGCTTTGATGTTTGCATAAAGCCATGCTCAAACAGAAGGTTTCAGTATTATTTTGAGCTTGCGATTGGTGAACTGTGAGGCTTGAGGTGGTATTTCAATTGCACTCTAGGTAGTATTGCGCGTTGCTGACATCCTTATTGTCAGCCTAAAAATTCAATGAGTAAAGGACAGGAAATATGAAATTTTTACCTTTGGCAGTCCGCTGCAGTGCGTTGACGGCAATCTTACTTGGGAGCTTTGTTATGGCCCAGGATCTGGAGTCGGATGAAGGAAAAGCTGGATACAGTATTGGCGTCAATATTGGTATGAACCTGGTAAGTCAGATGCCAATGGATGATATCGATGCGGATGCCCTCGTCGCTGGTGTAAGAGATGCACTTAACGGCGAGTTACAGATGAGTGAAGCAGAAATTATGGCTGCTATTCAGGCATTTTCCACCGCTCAGCAGGCACGTATGAATGCCGAGGTAGAGGCTGCGGCGCAAGCCGGCCGGGATTTCCTTGTCAATAATGGTCAGCGTCCTGAAGTAACAACCACGGCATCAGGCCTTCAGTATGAGGTTTTGTCACAAGGTGCGGCTGGTGCGCCGATGCCTGAGGCCAGTGATACGGTAACAGTTCATTATCATGGCACATTGATTGATGGCACAGTATTTGACAGTTCAGTAGAAAGGGGTGATCCCGCATCATTTCCACTCAATGGCGTCATTGCCGGCTGGACCGAGGGTGTGCAGTTGATGAAAGTAGGGGATAAATTCCGCTTTTTCATTCCACCTGAATTGGCTTATGGTCCAAATGGTGCCGGTCAGCTGATTGGCCCCAACATGACACTGGTGTTTGATGTTGAATTACTGGAGGTTCAATAATAAGCCCCGTGGCAAAAAAATCAGATGTTGCACAACGCGCAGATATTGCGCATTTAAACAGTGGCCTGATTGATTTCATTCAGGCCTCACCCACGCCTTACCATGCAGTTCGCTCTCTGGCCTGCGAACTCGAAGCGGCCGGTTTTCAATACCTGGATGAAAGTGAACCCTGGAAATTGGAAAAAAAGCAGGGGTACTTTGTTATCCGAGCGGGTTCTTCAATTATTGCTTTCAAGACCGGCAATGATGATTTAGCCGCCAATGGTTTCAGAATGGTCGGCGCTCACACTGACAGCCCGTGTCTGAAAATAAAACCGCAACCTGAAATTAATCGTTATCAATACGGCCAACTTGGTGTTGAAGTTTATGGCGGGGTATTACTCAATCCCTGGTTTGATCGGGATCTGTCTATAGCAGGTAGAGTCGATTACAGGGAGAGAAGCGGCAAATTGTCCCATTGCCTGATCAATTTTGAAAAAGCCATAGCTATAATCCCCAGCCTGGCGATTCATCTTGATCGAGAGGCTAATGAAAACCGCAGTATCAATGCTCAAACTGATGTTATTCCTGTAATCACACAGCTTGCTAAAGATGGATCTATTGACCTGAAACAGGTATTGCTTGAGCACCTGCGTTCTACCATGAAACTTAAAGCAGCGGAAAAAGTTCTGGCCTATGATTTGCGTCTTTACGATGTGCAACCGCCAGCTTTGATCGGCATGCATGAAGAATTTATCGCCGGAGCAAGACTGGACAATCTGCTCAGCTGTTATGTCGGTATGCAAAGCTTGCTGCTTGGCAATGACAAGCATGCCAGCCTGCTGGTTTGTACAGATCATGAAGAAGTGGGCAGTGTTTCTGCCATCGGGGCAAAAGGCCCGTTTCTGGAATCGGTTGTTGAGCGAATTGCCGAAGCCCTGGTATCAGCCTCGGCTGAAAGCAAGCGTCATATTCTCGACAAATCCATTATGTTTTCCGTTGATAATGCTCACGGCATTCATCCTAACTTTCCGGGTAAACATGATGATAAACATGGACCACTGTTAAACTCTGGCCCTGTTATCAAAATAAATGCTAACCAGCGTTATGCGACATCGAGCGAAACCTCGGCTTTTTTCAGGCAATTGTGTGAAGTAAACGATGTGCCGATTCAGTCTTTTGTGGTCAGAAACGACATGGGCTGTGGGTCAACTATCGGGCCTATTGTGGCCGGCGAATTGGGGTTAAAAACCCTGGATATCGGGGTCCCTACATTTGCCATGCATTCGATCAGGGAAATGGCTGGTGCAAAAGATACCGCTTATCTCGCCACAGCGCTTACTGCGTTTTATAACCGTTGAAATAATGTCTTTTTTAGTCGACTCAACCTTCCTCAGCTTTTCTGCCTTTTAAGATCTCTCACCAGATATCTCAGTGGTAATACAGCACTTATTTCACCTTTATTCATTGGCAGTGGGTCTCTGCTGATAAGTGAAGCAATGTATTCTCCCAAAAGTGGTGTAGTGACCAGTCCGCTGGAACCATGGGCAATATTTATATACAGACCGGGAAAATAGTGAGGTTTGGCGACAATCTCCTTGCGGGCATTACGCTGATAGTCACAATAGATGCTGCGTGTTAAGCGGCTCTCTTCAATGGGGCCTGCGAGCGGCAGGTAATCAGGCGTTGAACATCGCGTACCGGAGCGACTGCTTATTGCATCGGGGTTATTGTTCAATTCTGAGCTGATGGTCTTATGCAGTGATGGTGCTATGTCCTTGAGCATCTGCAAA
>JAUHWU010000140.1 GCA_030427065.1 Gammaproteobacteria bacterium
TGTTACTCTTGCCGCGTGTTTCGGTAATTTCATCGATCAGGTTCAGGGTCAGCAGGCTTTCAATCAGGCCAACGCCTGCGACGATGAAGGCATAGGGAAAGATGATTTTCAGTGTTTCCAGGGTAAAGGGGATGTCGGGAATATGAAAAGGCGGAAAGCCGCCCTTGATGGAACTGATGTCGCCGACGTTGCGGGTGTCGATGTCCAGACCAAGCACGATGGCTGACACCACCAGTATTGCAGCCAGTGAAGCAGGAATGGCCTTGGTGATTTTTGGCAAGCCCCAAATGATTACCATGGTCAGAAAAACCAGAGCAAGCATGATGTGCAGCTGTGACCCTATCATCCAGTCCAGTTCACCATCGGCACCGCTAACCTTGAAGGACGCGAGCTGGGCGAGAAAGATAACGATAGCCAACCCGTTAACAAAACCAAACATGACCGAGTGTGGCACGAGTCGAATAAATTTACCGAGCTTGAGAAAGCCCGCTGTCATCTGGATCAGGCCGGCAAGAATGACGGTAGCGAAGATGTACTCGACGCCGTGACTTTGTGCCAGGCTGACAATAACTACGGCAATGGCGCCGGTGGCGCCGGAAATCATGCCCGGCCGCCCGCCAAACACCGACGTAATCAGGCCAATGCTGAAGGCAGCGTAAAGTCCGGTCAGTGGAGACAGGCCCGCGATCAGGGCAAAGGCAATCGCTTCAGGGACCAGCGCCAGAGAGACCGTTAGTCCGGACAGGACTTCGGTGAGGACATTAATGTGTTTGGAGCGGTCGAACAGGTTTAATACGTAATTCATTCAGGCCTTTCTTGTTTCAATACAATACAACGCCGAAAACATGGGGTGTTTCGGAAAATGAGTACTTGGGATCTTTGGGGGTGACTGATTAGGTCGGCCGCCATCAGGACAGGGAAGTACAACGAAGGCGCGCACTTTACACTATCAGGCCATCAAGTAAAAGGCAGGGGGTGTCTGACAGGCTGGGAAACAGAAGGATTGTTGTGCTGCAGGAAAAGTTGGGATCCTGGAGAAATCCTGTCGGATGCGCTGCGCTTATCCGACCTGTTTATCCTGGAAAGTATGTTTTAATCTTCGTTTTGCACTGTGTGTGGGTTTTTGCTTGAAGGTATTTACGGAACCATATCCTGTCGGATGCGCTAAGCTTATCCGACCTGTTTATCCTGTAAAGTATCTTGTAATCTTCGTTTTGCACTGTGTGTGGGTTTTTGCTTGAAGGTATTTACGGAACCATATCCTGTCGGATGCGCTAGGCTTATCCGACCTACACAAGGCTAAATCCTCCGTAGGTCGGATAAGGCTCGCAGAGCCGCCATCCGACATGGCGGGTTAAATTACTGCAACAAACGCTACTTGCCAACAGCATCCCAGAGCATGGCTTTGGTTTGGGGTTCTGCGCTGGCGTGCACATTGATATAACGTTCAAAGTCGGTCACGCCCAGTTTTTCCAGTGCCGGTACCAGAGCCTGCACATGGTCGTTGCCTACGCCGCCGGGAGCCGGCAGGGAAAAGTCACCCTGAAACAGGACTTTTTCTTTCGGGATATAGGCCACCATCAAGCCATTGGAATGGGGGGCGGGATAAATGTGGTACATCTCCACGCTGCGCTTGCCATCGGTGTATACCGCTTTGGTATCTACCGCCTCTACCCACACTTTCTGGGGATTTCTGGCCAGCGCATCGTCCAGCAGGGTGCGCGGCGTGTTAAGGGCGCGCTCGAAAAACTCCTGATTATTGGCCTGGGTGATCACAGTGGCCCCTTCGGCTACTATCACCGGCAAGCCGGCAGTATGGTCGGAATGGGGATGGGTATTCATGATGTAGCGAATGGGCTTGTTGGGAATCAGCCGTTTCGCTTCTTCTATATAAGCCGCTATTACCGCATGACTGGCACCGGCTTCGAGCATCATGATGTGATCTTCAAACTCAACGATCAGTGAGTCATAACTGCCGGCACCGGTGGTCAGGCGATAGAAACCATCACCCAGTCGCTCTGGTGTGACATTAACCGGGCCACCGCCACCGCCAAAGCCACGCCCGCTGGATTCCGGTGCTGGTAGCATGGAGGCCACATTGCGCATATTGGCATCTGCTGCGGTGATGTCGACTTCAAAGAAAGGCCATCCGCCCCGGGTTTGCGTAATCTGGGTCGGTGCCAGAAAACCGCCGAAGTCGCGCCAGCCGTCATAGGAGACCATAATATGCATATCGCCCATGATATTGTCGCCCACCCAGGTTTCCACATGTTCAACAAGGTTGTCTGCATTCAGGTAGCCGTTTACTACATAGCTTGCTCCGGAAGGCGCCTTCACTTCAGGGCTCCAGGTCAAAACCGTATAATTGTTGCCGTTTAATGTGCGACGGTTGGAAGTCGCATCGTTTTCAGCGGCTCCCTTCAGAAATCCCCACGGGGTAATATAAAACTCCAGCGAATTGGCCCAGGGCCCAGACAGATCGGCCTGGTCTGCAGTCACCTGCTGGAAAAAGGTGCCGGCACTGACAGCCGTCGAGCCGCCGGAACCGATGTTCATGGTAGCACCAGTGTGACGCATTGCCGGTGCGCGAAGGTCGATAACACTGACGTAATCTATAATGGGACGCATCGGATTATGTGTGTCGTTGCAAATCAATGACACGGCGCTGGCGCCGCACTGCTGAAATGCCACATTCCTTGCTGACCCCGAATAGGTAACCGATCGAACATTGCCCAGTGCCGCGCGGGCATCGGCAATTAACCTTTCGGCATTTTGGGCTATCGCGTTGCCTGCAATAAACAGCAGACTGAACGACAAGCCAATGGTAGCGAGTATATTTTTATTCTTAAGCACGGTAATTTCCCCCTAAACTGGACAATCCAGATTTGAACGACCGATTCTACAGGGAATTGGGAATGGAGTTAAAGCCCTGGATGGTATGAGGAGAAGCTTGTACCTATACTGCTTCTTTTATTGTAGAAGTAGAATATATAGGAACAGGGCATATCAATTGTCTGATTTTCAGGGGGCGGCAATGGTAAAAAACGGGTGCAGGGCTTTTATAATTTTGGCTAAAGGCATTTTATTGGCTAAAGGCTTTTTACCGGGCATGACACTGCTGTATGGGTTTTCAGCATCCGCGCAACAGGTTGTCCCCATGGACTTTGTCAGTGTCGGCAGGGGGGCACCTTTGAGCCCTGCTATTCCGGGGCCAGAAAGAACCAGTCCGGAGCAACTGGAAGCCTATCCGCCAGCACAGATTCCAGGCTACCCGGAACAATACTGGATGGTTGGTCCGTTCAGGGATGGAGAGATCGGTGCGCACGGGTCTGGCAGAGGAGTGATACATGCTTCAGCCAGCAATGGCGCTGCTCCGGAAGGGGTTGAGCCCCTGTCGATAGATCTGTTTACCTCTGAAGATTTTTACACGGATCGTGAACTGTGGAGTGACCCGCGTTATTTTCGCTGTAACAGTCCTGAAGCCATTCAGGCGCAATGGTCTACGGGCTTGATTGGCAATGATCCGCCGCACACGGCGGCCTGGGGTTATTGTGATCGCGACTATCCGCGCGAATCGATCGTCAGCCCCTATGCATTCGACACTGCTCAGGCCCACTATGAGGCTCTGCTGACAGAAACCACTGAGCGCGGTGGACCGACACAACATTCCTATGCCACTGTGCCCGGTGACTGGAATGGACGTTATGTCTGGCCACGGGGGCAAAACTGGTATGCGGAGTTATTCTGGAATCAGGTGCCAACTATTCTGTCGCTGATGACAGAAGAATATCAAACGCGTTTTGTACAGGAGGCCTACCACCACGGCAATACCAATGCAGCACAGTGGCCCGCTATGTTTTGTTGGCCGGAAGGTTTTATGCGGCGCTTTCATTATCACGGGGTAACGAATCAGCCGCACCAGGTACTGGTGACACCTGAACTGGTGCAGATCCTGGCTGGTGACGCTGACAACTTTATTACTAATATTCATATCGGTCGCAGTTTTACCATGTCAGGAGCAGTGCCAAGACTGGGTGCAGATGTTCCACAATGGTATGGGGAGACCATAGGCTTCTGGGATGACGAGGTACTGATCACCTGGACTTCCAATATCCAGGGTTGGAAGGTGCATGGGGGTATGGAGTTTTCCAATAAACTTCAGGTGGTTGAAATTTATAGCGCCAATCGTGATGACAGTGGAGCGGTATATGGCCTTAACCACGAAGCAATTTTTTATGACCCGGATGCCTTGGTGGAACCCGTTCGTATCGTCCGCAATCTGGAACGCCAGGGCGGTCTTAACGATGGCGACCCCTACCAGTTTATCGAGTGCGTGCAGTCAATTTTCAATGTCAGTGGCGTCGCCACACCGGTAGCACCGGGTGAGGTGATTGAATACCTTGTGCCGGATATGTACGGACGACCATGGGCAGAAAACTGGAAGCAGTATCACGAACAGGAAATGCAAGCACAGGATAAGGGCGAGGATATATTCAATTTTGAGTAATGCTTTTCGGGTTTCGAATGTCTCGCTGAAAAAAGCCTGACATCCCCGGATAATAAAGCCAGAAAAAACCTGTATGCAGGAATAATTAAAGCCGTCAGTGTAATTTTTTGAGCATGAAAAAGTCATGACCCGCGGTGTCAGCTGAATTTGGCGGTCAGCTAAATAAGAATCAGAAAAGAAGACATATTTTTTATTTCACAGTACAGCCAACAAAGACAAGTATCCAGTGCGTTGGAAAAGCGCTTTTTTATTTCTCCGCAGAGGGATAAAATTTTACGTCGTGGAGCATCTCTTTATCTTTATACATATACGCCTTTAACCAGAATATTTCTGTGATTTTCCAGGTAAGTGTACCAATAATAATGCAGGCAGAAAGCACAACAGGCCAAAACAGGGGAGCTACCTGTATGCCCATAGTGTCTCGTAAAAAATGCAGAACCAGGCCATGAGTCATATAGATATAAAAACTGGCGAGAGCCACCAGGGATAAAAGTTTGCTGGTCCATTTTTCAACAGGTATTGAGGGGACCCATAACAGCAGCAGTGGTGCCACGATATAGATATAGCTGCCGGTAGGATAGATATAGAGAAGTACAAGCAGGGTAAGTGCCGTTGTAAGCAGTTTTTGTTTTGCGGATTTACTGGTAAAAATGCACCAGCCAATCACAAAAATATAGGCAGTCATGAACGGTGTTTGAGCATTAAATACATTGTATTCTGGAAACATCATGCCAACCCCTCTTAAAGCCAGCATTGCCAGTAAAATTGCCAGGGACAGCTCCCAGGATTTTGCCGCAGATACTTTTCTAATATACAGAATTCTAAACAGGATACTGAAAATAATTATCAACCATAAATAGCTCTCAATAAACCAGAAGGTGGTAAACACACGAGAGCCATTTAAATAAAAACCATCTGTAAAATTACTGACAAGTAGATACTGCGGCAGAAAAAGAGAGCGGGAGCCGATAAAATATATTGTGAGTACCAGGTAATAAAAAGGCAGGATAGTGCCTATTACAGGCTTTAGAATATTCAGGAACTCGCCCGCACCCAGTCTTGGTATGTTAAAGCGCGCAAAATTGTAGCCTGACACAATAAGAAGTGTGGTGGCTGCGCCGCCCATTGGTAAAGACGATACATGGTGAAACACTACAGCAAGTATGGCCGCCGCTCGAATAAAAATATCTGTATTCATTTTCTGCAGCCATGTTGATTCAGTTCTGGGGATGGTATCCAGTTGACTGAAAGGCATGAATTCCCAGCCCTGTGGACATCGCCCCAGCCTATTTTCCAGCAACATTGAAATCTCGACATAGTTTAATGAATCACCGCCAACGGTTACAAAGGTGTCATCATCGTTTACCTGGTCAATGCCAAGCAGCGTAGCGATTTCCTGCCGTAACCTTTTATTATCCCCGGCAAGAGCCGCTGCTTGCTCCCGTCCCTTTTTTAACAAAGTGGGATAGTCTACTTTCCCGGAAGACAGTCTTGGTAGATTAATAAAGTTTGACACCAGGATAGAAGACATCGGAAGTGTAAATTTTTTTGCCACATATTCACGGATGAAAGCGTTATTGCCACTTTCCTCAGAGGCGATAACAAGGCCCGTATCATCACCTGCAACCCTGGCTGTAATTTTTACACCAGCGAGCAGTTCCTCTACATCGTCAAGGTTTATGCGCAAGCCAAATATTTTTGAAAAACGGCTGTTACGGCCAACAATTTTATAGAGTCCATCTTTATTACGCACAGCGATATCGCCGGTATGTAATTTTTGTATTTCCGGCTCGCGGGCCAGATCGTCAGGGTGGTTTGCATATCCCATCATGATATTGGGTCCTGAATAGACAAGCTCTCCCGGACTATTATCCTCATGGATGTCGTTTCCCTGCTTGTCAATCAGGGTAAATTTACCGCCTGGTATCGGTTTTCCAATGTAATCGGGATAGCGTTTGAGCAGGTCGGGGGGTAAATAAGCCATACGTGCTGTTGCCTCTGTTTGTCCGTACATCACGTAAAAATCGATATTATGGCGTTCGGCATATTCGGCGAATTTGACCACTTTATCCGGGGCAAGCTTGCCGCCCGCCTGGGTAAAGTATTTCAGGCTTGGAATCTCCCTGGTAAAAAAATCTGAACGCTCAAGTAAATCGAAAGTATAGGGAACGCCCGCAAAACTGGTTGCCTGATGATGATTAAAAAACTCCCAAAATGCCGGTTCAACTACTGAGCAATTGGGAAAAAGTACCGTTGCTCCTTTGCTGAAATGTGAATTGATCACCGATAAACCGTAGGAATAGGACCAGGGGATAGTCATGCATGCACGCTCCCTGGAAGAAAGTTCCAAATAATTTGAAATTGACTGGGCATTTGAGATCAAATTTGCATGTGACAGACGAACAAGTTTTGGATTGCCTGTAGTTCCGGAAGTTGACAATAAAACAGCCAGATTTTTATGTAACAAGTGGGAGGGTGCAGATTTGTTTTGAGTGACAAGCCAGTCATCATGCTGTTGTGAAAAAGTATAATTTGGCTGATAGATAGTATGGATCTGGCTGTCCGGAGCAATAGCCTCTTTAGTGGCCAGAATAACTACATGCCCGGCAAGTATTGCACCGATGTAGGTTGCCAGTGGATGAAGGCTATTATGCGCTTCAATAGCAATCAGAGCGGGGTTGTTTTGAACCTTGCTCATGAGATCAGCACCAAGATTAATCAGCGTGCGGTAGGTAAATTGTTGCCCTGCCGAGTCAATGAGTGCTATGTTATTTTCAAATTCCCTGAGATTAGAAAATAGTCTGGAATATTGAACTGGTGCTTCAGTTGAGCTCATTTATTTCTGCCCCTTCGTAATAGTGACATAGTCAGCCCCAAGAGCTGGTAGTTCTCCCCTGTTTTAAAGATATTTGTCTTACTAGCCTATGAGATAAAGTTGGCGGTGGGCGCGAAATATCTTCGTACGCTTATAAAGGGCATGAGGTAGAGGATATAAAAAATTTAAATTTAGAACTATGGAAGGAATTACTTAAAGATGC
>JAUHWU010000141.1 GCA_030427065.1 Gammaproteobacteria bacterium
CTACTCTATTTCTATTGCAATCCTATTCGTCAGCAAATTCCTCGGTATCAATTTCCACCTGAACACCGGCCGGATAGCGTGGCCCGGCGACGGTCTCCTGATTGATCAACTCATCCAGCTTGGTCATGGTGGCAGCGTCCAGTTTAACGTCTAAAGCGCCAAAGTTTTCCACCACATAGTCCGTGTGTTTGGTACCGGGAATCGGAATGATGCTGTCATCTTTTTCCAGTAACCAGGCCAGGGACAGCTGGGCAGGGGTGCAGCCGACGTCGTCGGCGATTTTTTCGTACTGCGCATACAGCTGCATATTTTTGGCATAGTTTTCCGCGTGGAAGCGGGGCATGTTCAAACGTAAATCGCCCTGTTCCAGCTGCGCGGCAGGGTCGGTGAGCTTGCCGGTGAGAAAGCCGCGTGCCAGTGGGCTGAAGGCGACAAAGGTAATGCCCAGTTCCCTGCAGGCATCCAGCACGGCAATTTCTGCATTGCGGCTCCACAGGGAATATTCCGTCTGAATCGCGGCCATGGGATGCACGGCGTGGGCCTTGCGCAGGGTGTCAGCAGAGACTTCGGAAATACCCAGGGCCTGCACCTTGCCTTCTTCTACCAATCGCGACATCTCGCCGATGCTGTCTTCCACCGGCACGTTCTTGTCCCAGCGGTGCAGGTAATACAGATCGATCACATCGGTCTGCAGTCGCTTGAGGGCGTCTTCACAGGTTTTGCGAATGACTTGCGGGCGGCCATCAATCTTGCGCTTGCCGCCTTCGGGATCGAGAAAAATGCCGCACTTGCTGGCCAGCACATATTCTTCACGGCGATCCTTGAGCACGCGCCCCAGCAGTTCTTCATTCTTGCCAAACCCGTAAAGTGCCGCGGTATCGAGAAAGTCATAACCGATATCCAGGGCCTTGTGCAGGGCGATTTCTGCTTCAGCGATATCAGGTGTGCCGTAGGCATGGGACATGCTCATGCAGCCAAGACCAATGGCTTTCACTTCAAAGTGACCGATTTTACGGGTTTGCATTATTACCTCGTTATTCTGTTTATTAGTGACATGGAAGGCGGAAAATAGGCCAGGCCCATTTCCCGCCATTTGATGACAAGAACCTATTTTTGTGCGTTCAGGCACTGTTCCAGTTTGTCCAGGGTTTCCATGGCGGATAGACACTGGGCAACGCTGGAGTTGGGTTCACGACCTTCCTTGATGGCCGCAAAGAACTCACGGTCCTGCAGTTCGATGCCGTTCATGCTGACGTCCACCTTGCTGACATCAATCTGCTCTTCCTTGCCGGTAAACAGATCGTCATAACGGGCCAGGTAGGTGCCGTTGTCGCCGATATAGCGGAAGTAGGTCCCCAGCGGGCCGTCGTTGTTGAATGACAGGGACAGGGTACAGATGGCACCGGAAGGCACTTTCATGCCGATGGACATGTCCATGGCGATCCCCAGTTCAGGGTGATGGGGGCCTTCCAGAGCAAAACATTCGCTGACGGTTTCGCCGGTCTGGTACTGGAACAGGTCCACGGTGTGACAGGCATGATGCCAGAGCAGATGATCAACCCAGCTGCGTGGCTCACCAGCGGCATTCATGTTGGTGCGACGGAAGAAATAGGTCTGTACATCCATCTGCAGGATATTGAGCTCCCCGGCAGTAATTTTATTGTGCACCCACTGGTGGGACGGGTTGAAGCGACGGGTATGACCGGCCATGGCCACCAGACCACTTTTTTCCTGGGCCGCGCAAATGGCGCGCGCATCTTCCAGGGTATCGGCCATGGGAATTTCCACTTCCACGTGGATACCCGCTTCCAGACACTTGATGGCCTGTTCGGCGTGGACCTGGGTGGCAGAGGTAATAATGGCGCAGTCCACGTCCTGGGCCAGACACTCATCCAGATTAGTACTCCAATGGCTAATACCACGAGCTTCAGCGGCAGCCTTGGTAGCTTCATCACGACGCCCGCAAATAGAGACGACTTCGGCACCGTCAATCTTGTCGATGCCATCCATGTGTTTCTGGGCAAAAGCCCCGTGTCCAATCATTAATACTTTCATTTGAATTCCTCTGAAATGCTAAAAAGATTATTTGTCGAGATCGTCCAGTGAATCCACGTAGACCAGACCGGCTTCTTCCAGACGGCCACGCATATTGTAAATATCCAGGCCCAGTTCACCGGCCTGCAGGCGTTCGCGCTTGGCCACTTCGGCATCTTCACGCTGCTTCGATTTATCCCTGACCGCAGGCGCATGTTTACGCTCCACCACGCAGACACCATCGCCATCAGCGACGATCACATCACCCGGGTTCACATAGGCACCGGCGCACACGATGGGCACATTGACCGAGCCCAGGGTTTCCTTGACCGTGCCCTTGGAATGAATGGCTTTCGACCAGACCGGAAAGCCCATTTCCTTGAGGTCCAGGGTGTCGCGCACACCGGCATCAATAATCAGTCCCTTGACGCCGCGCGCCATACAGGAATGGGCCAGCAGGTCGCCAAAAAAGCCGTCAGTACTGTCGGCGGTAAGACCCACCACGAGAATATCGCCGGGTTGGCACAGCTCAATGGCCACATGCACCATCCAGTTATCGCCCGGCTGGGCCAGAATGGTGACGGCACTGCCGGCCAGTCTGACACCGTCATAGACAGGACGCATATATGGCTTCATCAGGCCAACGCGGCCCTGGGCTTCATGCACGGTGGCAACGCCCATTGACCCTAAATCGTCAATAACAGATTGCTCTGCGCGGTGAATATTACGAACAGCTACGGGTTTGTGCATTGATAGTTCCTGCTCTGATAAAAAAGGACGCTCATTATATGAAGTGAACGGGCCATCCTCAAATCTCATTTGCCTGCACGGGACAATTGACCCGATCGGCTCTATGAGGGCAGGGGGAAACGCTGGCCTGGCGGGGAGTTTCAATCTGGCAGAGAAAACCAGATAATGGCTTCCTTTTTTGAAACTCAGGTGAATGAAATGCAAAAAGCCATACCCTGCATGTTAATGCGTGGCGGCACGTCCAAGGGCACCTATTACCTGGACAGCGATCTGCCAACAGATCCGGCAGCCCGTGAACAGGCCCTGCTGCGGATTATGGGGTCACCGGACCCGCGCCAGATAGACGGGGTGGGCGGCGCCCATCCGCTTACCAGTAAAGTCGCCATCGTCAAGAAGTCGCAGCGCGAGGGCATCGATGTGGATTACCTGTTTGTGCAGGTGGTGGTGGATGAAGCGCGTACCTCAACGGCGCAGAACTGCGGCAATATTCTGGCCGGGGTCGGACCCTTCGCCATTGAAACGGGACTGGTGGATCCCCAGGACGGGGAAACCGTGGTGTCTGTCTATATGGAAAATACCGACAGCATCGCCCGTCAGCGTATTCTGACGCCCGGCAAACAGGTTCGATACGACGGCGACGCCACCATAGATGGCGTGCCGGGGTCCCATGCACCGATCATGATCGAGTTTGTCGGCGTGGCAGGCTCCAGCTGCGGCGAGCTGTTTCCCACTGGTAATCCGGTGGATGAGATTGATGGAATTGCTGTCACCATGGTGGACAACGGCATGCCGGTGGTGATGATTGCGGCAGATTCGCTGGGCCTGAAGGGCGATGAGGATATCCAGGATCTGGAAAATAACCAGGCCCTGAAAGAGCGGGTGGAAGCCATTCGCCTTGAAGTCGGCCCGCTCATGAACCTGGGCGATGTCAAAGATAAAACCGTGCCCAAAATGACTATTGTGTCCGCGCCCAAAAATGGCGGTCTGATCAATACCCGCAGTTTTATTCCCCACCGGGTTCATGATGCCGTCGGCGTGCTGGCCGGAGCCAGTGTGGCGGTAGCGGCCACGACACCGGGCGCCGTGGGCTACGATGTGGCCGTGATTCCGGAAGGCGATCGAAAACTCTGTTATGTGGAACATCCCACCGGCGCGCTCGCCGTGGAAGTGGAGCTTAGTGATGATCCTGAAACTCTTGATCCCAAGAGTACCGCCATCATGAGAACGGCCCGCCTGCTGATGTCCGGGACAGCCTATTACATTCCTGAATAAGCCGATAAAGCGCTGTTTAAAAAAAAGCCCCGCAATAAATTAATTGCGGGGCTTTTTTTATATCTTTAAATTGCTGCTATATATGAATATAGAGCATTACATGGGAGGTGTGGCTTCTTCCTTGCCCATATGCAAGTGAACCACTTTGCTGGGAGCAGTTTCCTGAAGAAACAATGCCACGACAAAACCAAGTGCCAGACCACAACAGGCAAAGTAAATTGCTGCTCTCAGGCCATAATCTGTGGCCAGGCCACCGGCGATGATCGGGCTGATGCCGCCACCGATGAACTCACCGGCAAAAATCACAAAGCCTGCCATGGACGCGAGCATGCCCGGAGGGGCAGCTTCAGCAGCTACCGGGCCCGCCAGAATAGCCAGTGCGGCAAAGTTAAACAGCGAAGAGAAGAACAGTAGAATCCATAATACCGTTGTGTTCTCAGGACCGGCCTGGGAAAAGGTAAACAGGAAAACTGCGGCCAGAATGTAGGAGGTCAGCGTGGTGATTTTACGACCAAATACGTCTGACAGGGCAGGCATGGCGAACTGGCCAATGGCGCCGCCGACACCCACTGCAGTAAACACGTTGGCAGCAGCAAAGGATTCCAGACCCAGACCGCCGGCCACTTCGGGCGCGGTAAGGTAGGCAAACAACAAGGCGGCAATGACGAAGATACCACCCATGGCGCAGATCAGTGTCAATGGGGCGACTTTGGCATTGCGATGGCCAAACATGCCAAGCACAGACTTCATGGACATCTCGGGGGCTGCTTCACCGCCGGGTTTGTTGGCCATTTGTTTCAGCGGCTCGCGGATCACAAACCACATAATGGCAGCGATGATGACACCGGGAATTGCCACCAGCATGAACACCATATGCCACTCATAGATAGCCAGCAGGCGTGAGGCAATGAAAGGTGCCAGGGCCAGACCGAAGAGGGAGATCATGCACTGGAAGATACCGTTGTTTAAGCCCATGCGTGATGGTTTGGACGCTTCAACAGCCACGGCAACACCGGTGGAGGCTACCGGGCCTTCAGCCAGACCCATGATGACACGGACGATAACCAGCATCATCACGGAAGTGGCCAGACCACTGAAGGCCGACATCAAAGAGAAAATCAGGATGGCAGGAACCAGTACGGCGCGACGCCCGAGCTTGTCAGCCATGTAACCCATAACAAAGGCGGACACTCCCCAGGCCATGCCCAGATAGCCGGCCAGCACGCCGCCATCTTCAGGAGTCAGGCCAAGATCCATTCCCATGGTGGAATTGGGATCCTGCAGAATCACAGGCAGAATAAAGCGGTCCAGCCCCACCAGACCAAAGGTCAGGCTCAGCAGTAAAATTATTTTCCATTCATAACTGGTATCCCAGTTACTAGAATCATTTTGCGACATAGAAATCCCCTTTGTAGAAATTATTATAGAAAGTTGTTTTTTATTATTGTCCAGGACTGAAGCCTGCAAAAACGCTAAGAGTAAATCATATATCAGTCTTAATCGCACTTAATTTAATAAGACAAAACAGGCTCATAAATGTCTCCTGTGTGAGATTGATCAGTTCCTGAACTATCTCTCTAACTATCAGGCTATTTCACCTTCTCAAAATATCAATTATGCAAAGCCGGGTTAAATTGCGGGCCAGTTATTAGTAAAGGGTGTCATTCTTAAATAAAAATCCGAATAACCAAATTATCCAACCCTGCTTGCCATTTATCCTGAGATTAAATGAGAAAAGGGGTGCATAGCTGGAACCCATTGATTTGTCTAGGTGTATTGTTCCTGAAATTTATAAGCATTTAGTTACAGATCACTTTAATTAAATCTTTTAAAGTCTTGAATATATATAATAAATAAGAATATTCGCCAGTTATGGGAAAACGTGATGCAGGTCACAGGAATTGACAAATAGTTTGCTAATTTCCAGGTTTGTCGCGTAAGGTACTTTTTTGATTTTTTATATTGATAGAGATAAGTACTTAAAAAGTTTTTGTCCTCGTTGGGCTTTAGAATAGATCTTATTCCTCTAAGTCTGGCTGGTAAAAACCCTTAAATCACCCTCTGGTGCTTTTGTTATTTTTCCAGACAGGTCTATATAGATCATAAAAAAATAGATCATAAAAAAATGAAAAACCATATCACCAACAATCACATCCGCTTTTTTTCAATTGCTCTTATGTTTTTAAGCAGCATATCGCTTTATGCACAGGACAATGACGAAGAAGTGATTGGGACTGTGATCCTGACACGTGGTGAAGTTGTTGCACTCTCTGCTATGGGTGACACAAGAATACTGGGCCGCCGTTCACCCTTGCTGGCAAAGGATACCGTGTTAACAGGAGAAGACGGCTTTGTTCAGATTCGCCTTGTTGACTCTGCGATCATCGGACTTCAGGGGAATACCGAATTTACGTTTAATGAATACAGTTTTGATGGTGCAGGAGGAGAAGCCGATACTGCGGTAATGAGCCTTGTCAAAGGTGGCTTTAGAACCATAGATGGCGCTATTGGAGAAGATAGCGATGATGAGTATCGCATTGAGACTCGATTTGCATCAATTGGTATGAGGGGGACAACCCATTTTGCGGTCATTGATGATCTGGATAACGTCCTGTTTACGGGCGTTTCAGAGGGTGGCACTACAGTCTCCAATGGCAACGGTAATCTGGATTTGGGGCTAGGTGCGGATTTTGACTTTAGCCGGACTACTATTGGGCAGGCTCCTGTTGGGCTACTACAGATACCGGTACAGCTTGGCAATGTTAATTTTTCAGTTGGGCAGCCAAGCCCGCAAGAGCAGTCTGACGATGGAGATGGAACTGGAACCAGCGAGCAAGAGGCACAGGATGATGAACAACTGCCTGTCGCCGCAAATGATTCCAATCCAAATGATGATGCCGAAGCCAATTCTGCCAACACCTCTGTAGAACCAGCAGCATCTCAAAGCGAAGAATTAGCTCAGACTGATTCCTTTAACGATGACAATGGAGTCATTGCCAGTCAGGAACAGTTTGGACAGCCAGCCCCTGACAATTCCGCAGCTAACCAGACCTCCACTAATGCTGCACTGGCCGCTTCAGAACAAGCTGGCATCAGGGATGTAGAAACGGGAGGTGTCGTAACAGGAGGCACCAGCAGTACTAATGTCGATCCTCAAATCAATCCATTGAACAACGTCAGGGAGGTTGTATCTCTTGCGGGGAATGGTCGGGCTAATGCCGGCAGTTCAAGCAACAACAGTAATTCCAATAGTAATCCTAATAACGGCGTAAACAGCAATAGCGATGATGACGACGATGACGCTACCGTAAGCAATGGCAATAGCGGCAATGCCAACGGCAACGGCAATTACAATAATGGCAATG
>JAUHWU010000142.1 GCA_030427065.1 Gammaproteobacteria bacterium
CAACAGGAAAGTGGCACCTGTAAGACCTTGCATAAACCTTTTCATTAACAATCCTCTTTTAAAATTATTGAACTATTTTCTTATTGTATTTATTAATTAAATATATATTAATCGTTTATACGTTCAAAATTGAATCATAGTTTATGATGAATGAACAATTATTTTTGGTAACAAAGTTCACTCATCCTTCGGCTACAATTACACCTAGAGGCCTGCAAAGATCTGCGCTTGCAGGGTTTTTATAGGTCAAAATCCTCTCATGAGCATGAAAATTTTTTACAAAAATTTACATATGCTTACGATAGAAATGCAAAATTACTACAAGTTGAGTTTGTCCTATAATTTCTCAACACTCTGGTATAAAAAAACCTTAGGCCTCGACGGTCTATCTATCTGACTACCTATACTAGGATAAAAACATGTACTTTTTTAAAATCCCTCCCATTTGGTAACTAGCTCGATAATAATTTATTTTCGGGAAGCATTCGTTTTTATAAAACTATTCCACAATTGCAGCTTGAGATGGTTGGGATTAAGTAAAGCGGGGGGCTGTGTGAATACTACAATCAAAATTTTCATGGAGCGTCCTTGCCAGCTTAATTTTGAATAAAGTACCGTTTATAAGTGACCTTTCCCCGGTAAAACGTACCACGACTAGTGAGAGTTTTCCTTTTGAACTGAGGATGAGGAGAACTCGATATGAAGCGCAAGCGTTTTACAGAAGAACAGATCATCAAAGCCCGGCAGCAGCATGAAGCAGGGGTTAAGGTCCAGGATATTTGCCGTGAGATTGGTATCGTTAAGCAGACATTCTAGCGCTGGAAGTCAAAATATGGCGGCATGGATGACTCAGAGGCCAAGCGGCTCAGGACTTTGGAAGAAGAGAACAGTCGCCTGAAGAAGCTTATAGCTGACACCATGCTTGAGAATATGGCCAACAAGGACGCCTTATCAAAAAAGTGGTAAAGTCGGCCCAGCGTAAAGAAGTTCTTAAAAACTGGATGAAGCAAGGCTGGCTAAGTGAACGGAAGGCATGTCAGATAGCCGGTATCAGCCGTTCTGGGCTGAGATACCGTTGCCAACGACCTGAGCAGGATAAACAGCTGAAGGAAGCGCTATTGGCCAAGGCCAGTCAGTATCCCCGGTATGGCTATCTGATGCTGCATGCGCTGCTAACGAACGAAGGACTGGCAGTGAACAGGAAGCAGACATACCGGCTTTACACAGAAGCTGGACTGCAGGTGAGGACCAAGAAGCGAAGGAAACTGCATCGCCCAAGAGTGCCGATGATCGTGCCCACCAAGGCCAATGAACGTTGGTGCATGGATTTTATGCACGATCAGTTGGGCAATAGCAGAAGATTTCGGATATTCAACATCGTGGATGACTACAGCCGGGAGTGTATCGGGCAGATCGTAGATACATCAATCAGTGGATACCGGGTATTCCGCGCATTGAACGATTTACTGAAAGTTAGCAGAAAGCCCAAGAGTATCGTCTGTGACAATGGCACCGAATTTACCTCAAAGGCCATGTTCTTCTGGGCTAAAGATAATCAGGTGGAGCTGAGATTTATCCAGCCTGGAAAGCCAACTCAGAATGCATTCGTGGAGAGTTTCAATGGTAAATTCAGGGATAGCTACCTAAATCAACACTGGTTCAGATCTCTGGAAGAAGCCAGGGAGAGATGATTGAAACCTGGCGAAAGGACTACAACGAAGTCAGACCACACAGTGCTCTGGGATATCAGCCACCAGCGGTCTTTACGAGAAAAATTGCTTGAAAAACTCTCCCTAAAAACGGTACGAATCCAGGGGACAGGTCATAAGTAAGTAATAGGGATTTAAAAATCATTCTTTGGCAACTAGGCTAATGCAAAATATGTGGCGCTCTTAACAAATTGAATTAAATGTATATGAACAAAATGATATGTTTTCTAACAAAAAAAAGACCTACACTCCATGAATGTAGGTCTTTTTGATGTGCTTATTATAACCAAGACTCTAACATCATGATTTATAAGCTAATATGGCGTCCCCTAGGGGTTTCGAACCCCTGTTGCCGGGATGAAAACCCGGTGTCCTAGGCCTCTAGACGAAGGGGACTAAAACTAAGTTGTTATGAATGGTGGAGCCAAGCGGGATCGAACCGCTGACCTCAACACTGCCAGTGTTGCGCTCTCCCAGCTGAGCTATGGCCCCGCTTTTTGCTTCTTACTTCACTCATAACTGCCATCATCCCTGATGACATTCGCCGTCACGGAACGGCAAAGACGCGCATTTTAGGGATGCCCCCCTGATGTGTCAAGAAGTTTAGGGTTTATAAGGGCTTGAGAGGCTTTTTATTCACTCTCAATGACTTACCCGACACACGCTCCCTTTGACTTGACACTTGAGACTTGTGACTAGATCCCCAGGGATCTGTAATCACTTTCCAGCTTCTTTGCCCCTTTCTTTGATAAGCCGCCCAGCACTTCGATCGCATGACGCAAACGCGCTCGGGTCATATCCTTGCCCAGTACAGCTATAGAATCAATGACCGATGTGGATACCGACGTACCGGCGATAGCAATGAACACCGGAAACAGGAAATCACGGATCTTGAGCTCCATTTTTTCCGCCATGCCCATCAGCAGGGTTTCAATGCAGTCTCGGTGCCATTGCGGCAGGCTTTCGATGGCCCAGGCAATGTACTGCAGGATTTTGACGCTATCTTCGACACTGACTTTTTTATGCTCAAAGTCCGTCAGGGAAATTTTCGGCAGACCACTGATAAAGAATCCGGCAATGCCAGCTACATCGCTGAACAACTCCACTCGCTGTTTAATCAGCGGAATAATCCTGTGCATGGTTGCCGGATCAAAGGCCCATTCACCAAAACGCTGCATGAACTCTTCATCCGAAAGTTTCTCTCGCAGATAACGGCCATTGAGCCAGTCCAGCTTTTCAGTATCAAATACCGGACCCCCGAGAGAAACCCGGTTGATATCAAAGTTGGCAATCATGTCTTCGACTGAAAACAATTCTTCGCCATCAGGCATCGACCAGCCCATCATGCCCAGGTAGTTGACCACGGCTTCGCTGAGATAGCCCATTTTCTGGTAATAACCAATACTGGTAGGATTCTTGCGTTTGCTGAGCTTGCTTTTATCAGCATTACGTAACAGGGGCATATGAATCAGCACTGGTGGCTCCCAGCCAAAGTACTCATACAGTTTCAAATGCTTGGGCGCCGAGGTAATCCACTCCTCACCTCGAATCACGTGAGTAATCTGCATCAGATGATCATCCACCACATTCGCCAGATGATAGGTTGGCAGACCATCGGATTTCATCAGCACCTGCATATCAATCTGGTGCCAGTCGATCTCGATATCACCGCGCAGCATGTCATTAACAATGCACTTGCCGTCGGCAGGCACCAGCATACGGATGACGTGGGGCTGATTGGTATCCAGACGGCGCTTGACATCCTCTTTATCCAGTTGCAGACAGTGCCCGTCATAACCGGGCTGAATTTTTTGTTCCTGCTGTTGGCGCCTCAGTTCAGTCAGGCGCTCTTCAGTGCAAAAACAGGGAAAGGCATGGCCACCTGCAACCAGTTTGTTGACATGCGCCTGGTAAATCTCACTGCGCTCACTTTGCCGATAAGGCCCGAAATCACCCCCTTTGTCTGGCCCCTCATCCCAGTCCAGATGTAACCAGCGCAGGGAATCAAGGATGTCCTGCTCGGATTCCCTGGTACTGCGAACCTGATCGGTATCTTCAATACGCAGGATAAACTTGCCGCCCATCTGGCGGGCAAAGCACATATTGAAAAGCGCAATATAAGCCGTTCCTACATGGGGATCGCCAGTGGGTGATGGTGCAATTCGGGTTCTGACTTGTGACATAGGTTTATTTCTTTAGTTGCAGGATTTCCAGCCGAACATTTTCAGGCTTGCTCATAGAGTTTTGCGACCTGATGCATCAACAAACTCCTTGCCCTGCCTAGTTCACCTGTTCCCGGCGTGATGTATAAGAACACTCGCCAGGTCGCTTATTAAAACGTCGCGATTATACGCAGATTGCCGGCACGAAGCATCTGCCGTCAGTTTCCAGGCTAATCGTCTGTGACCGTTTTGCGTTGCTGCTTGACCAGTCCGCGTTTGGTTTTACTGTCAAGACGCTTTCTGACTGAAGATTTTTTAGGCCTGGTGGCGATACGTTTTTTCGGTACTACCAGAGCCTGCCTGATGATGGCCTTCAGACGCTCAAGGGCTTCTTCCCTGTTGCGCAACTGGCTGCGCTCTTCCTTTGCCTTAATAACCAGTACGCCCTCCTTGGTGATCCGCGAATCAGATAAGCGTAGTAGTCGCTGTTTCACTTCCCGTGGCAGTGACGAGTTATTGATATCGAAACGCAGCTGAATTGCCGTGTTGACCTTGTTGACGTTTTGCCCACCCGGGCCCTGTGCCAGCGTGGCATTGAATTCCACTTCGTGGTCGCTGAGGCGAATTTTCGGGGAGATATAAATCATTACAAAAAGTCACAAGTTACAAGTCTCAAGCTACAAAAGTCAGCGGCTTGACTCCTGCCTGTCACCCCTGGCTATGCTCTTCGATGAAGCGCTTAAGTTGGGGGGCTAACTGATCGTCCTGCAGGCCCAGGTAGAGCGCTGCTGAAAGATGATTCTGCCCCAACAAAAAAATATGCCGGGGTAATGTTTCTTCACTTTTACAGCCGTACCAGTATTTACTGAGAAACTGTATGGTTTGTGCCTGAAATTTGGCCGGGTCATATTCCGCCATAGTTAACAACAATGGCAAATCAGTGCTCGCCAGGCCTTCCAGTGAGGAACGTTCTTCATATAACAGTTCGTTGTCTCCCACGTATGCCATTTCCATTGACGTGGTAGGCATGGCTTCAAAGTCATAGACACCTGACAACAAAATAGCGCCGGCAAGTCCGTGGTCAGCACCATTATAAATTTCAGGATGTGCTATATAGCCTGCCGCATGCGCGCCGCCTGCGGACTGACCCATTAAAAAAATCCTGTCAGCATCCAGACCATACTCTTCACCCTTGTTTTTAATCCATTCCACGACAGCACGAATATCTTCAATCCCGGCCGGCCAGGGATTATCGGGTGCCAGACGATAGGTCATATTGACACCGGTAAAACCGTTTTTTACCGCCCAGGCTCCAATATTGGAATAAAACGGGCTGCCCTCGGAATGTTTATCGCCAGCGATAAATCCACCACCATGGACGAACAGTAATACCGGTTTAATTTCCTTGCTAGCTTCATCGGTAAACACATCCAGGCGATGACGCTCATCATTGCCGTACTTCAGATCACGGGTAATCTTTAAACCATCCAGGATTGACTTGTCTATCAAGGGTTCAATAATGGCACGGGTAGCCTTCAAGGTTTCCGGATTGATCTCACGACCGACAGCTTTTATCTTTGCCGCATACTCTAGAAAATTCATAACCTTATTACCTGTATTAATCCTGCTTTTGAAACTTGTAACTTATACCTTATGCCTTGCAACTTGTAACTTGTGACCTGTAACTATCATTCTTTTTCCGCCAAAACCTGCAAGGCATTACCATCAACCCGATAGATTCGCCAATCGCTCATCTCGCGCGCGCCAAGGGATTTATAAAATTCTATTGAAGGCGTATTCCAGTCCAGCACGCTCCATTCAAAACGACCACAGTTCTTGCCAGTAGCAATTTTAGCAATATGAACAAGCAGTGCCTTGCCCGCGCCTTTGCCGCGATGCTCCACAGACACATAGAGATCTTCCAGATAGATACCGTACCTGCCCAGCCAGGTCGAATAGTTGAAGAAGTAAATGGCAAAACCCACCGCCTCTCCCTCAATTTCAGCGATCAGACAATAGGCTTTCGCGTCCGAACCAAACAAGGAGTCCTGAATCATATCAGCATTGGTTTCCACTTCATGGGCCAGCTTCTCATAAACGGCCAGTTCATTAATAAAGCGAAGGATCTGCGGAGTATCTGCGGGAATGGCTTCCCGAATCAGGGGTTTGGTCATTTGGATAACAAGGCGATGTGGGTTTGGTTTTCTATTATAGGTAAGCACGGCCCGGAGCTAAAGGGTAAAGTCGCAGGCAGAAAACAGTACCCTTTTGATGCCATGTCGGATGGCGGCCTGCGGCCTTATTCGACCTACGACTTGTAACTTGCGACTTGCAACTTCCCTATTGCCAGGCCAGCTTATCATGCAGGCGCACCACATCCCCAACGATGATCAATGTGGGTGCCTGCACCACCTGACTGGCAATAATGTCTGGCAATGTTGCCAGTGTGCCTATAAACACCTTCTGTGACGGTGTGGTGCCCTGCTGGATCAAAGCTATCGGCTTGTCTGAAGGCATGCCGTGATTGGTCAGTTCTTTACAGATGATTGGCAAGCTCACCAGGCCCATATAAAACACCAGGGTCTGTTCCGCTTCTTCTGCCAGGTTTTTCCAGTCCAAATCACAGGTATCATTCTTCAGGTGCCCGGTAACAAAGCGCACCGACTGCGAGTAATCACGATGGGTTAACGGGATTCCGGCATAGGCTGCACAACCGGAAGCCGCGGTAATACCCGGTACTACCTGAAAGGGAATTCCCGCAGCAGCCAGCTCCTGGATTTCCTCGCCACCACGCCCGAAAATAAACGGATCGCCGCCTTTAAGGCGCAATACCCTTTTACCTTCCTGCGCAAGGCTCACCAGTAACTTGCTGATATCCTGTTGCGCCATGGTATGTTGTTTGCGCTGTTTGCCAACATGAATTTTTTCCGCATCCTGACGCGTCATATTCAGTATTTCCTGCGAGACCAGGCGATCAAATAACACCACATCTGCCTGCTGCATAAGACGCAGGGCACGAAACGTTAGCAGATCAGGGTCACCGGGACCGGCGCCCACCAGGTAAACTTCGCCGGTAGTGGCAATATGGTCAGCCTGATCCAGCGCAGCATCCAGCAATTGTTCAGCCTTGTCTTTCTTGCCAGACATCATTTGTTCGGCAACCGGCCCGTTCATCACCGACTCCCAGAAGCGCATGCGTTGACTCATGGAGGGAATGCTCTGCTTCACTTTCTCACGGTAGTTCCCGAGCAGTTCGGCCAGATGACCAAACCCGGAAGGAATAAAAGTTTCCAGACGAGAACGCAACAGACGCGCCAGTACCGGAGAATTACCTCCGCTGGAAACCGCAACGATGACGGGAGAGCGATCAACGATGGAAGGAAAAATAAAATCACACAAGGCAGGATTGTCCACGACATTAACCGGGACACAGCGTTGCCGGGATTCTTCATAGACCTGCAAATTGACAGCTTCATCATTGGTGGCCGCAACGACCAGCCTGACGCCATCAATGTCTTCAGGCTGAAAACGCCGCT
>JAUHWU010000016.1 GCA_030427065.1 Gammaproteobacteria bacterium
ATCACCCCAATGCCTGTTGACCTACCAACAGCCCAGAATATGCTGAAAAGTGACGCGGTAAGATCAAACAGGTCATCTATTTCTCCCGAGCCAAAATCCATGAGAAACAAAGGCATACTGAATAGAGCCAGCAAGGCAGGAACAAAGAATATTGCCGGCCATGATTTATTGAACGGGAACTCTTCAATAAGGACGGTGTTGCTTGCAGAAGGGGAGCGAAAGCCAAACTTAAAGCCGGGTCGATAGGCTCCGAGCTTCTTCATTTGAGTAAGTGGTGACTCGGATTGGGCCATAATGTGATTAACCGTATATCAGGCGTTGACTGACCTTACTTTTTTTGCGGCTTTGTTTCAATTCCTGGAGAATGTCATGGAGAGCCCGGGATTTCGGAATATATGAGTCGGATATTCCCCAATTATCCGTCAATATCCCTGACTATCCTTAGTTATCCATAAGTATGAGACACTGTTGCTAATTACATTGTTTGGCCAGAGATGGTCAGCATGACATAGGCTGTCTGTTATATTGTTCCTTGCTGTGATTTTTATGAAAAACAATATTGGTCTTATTTTGTGTTTACTTATGCTGGTGCTTTGTTTCCCTGTGGCGGCACAGCGTGAGTTTCGTGAATATCCCGGGTTTGAATATGAACCGGATCTTCATTTACCAGCTGACTGGGATGTTGCGGGTGAATTCGTCAGTGGACGCCTCATGTACCCCTCCAATGTTCGCATGGGGTGGCGCGGCAGTGACTGGGAACAGGGTGGTACCAGCTGGGCTGTTGATTATCCAAAAGGTGACCGTACCTTTGTCAGCTTACTCCGGCGTTTTTCTACGATTAATACCCGCTCTGTAGAGCAGCCGGTAAATCTTAATGACGGTGATGATGTTTTCTACTGGCCTTTCCTGATGGTAGGGTTGGCAGGCTACTGGGATCTCACTGATGCTCAGGCGGGAAAGCTTGGAGATTATCTGTTACGCGGAGGATTTTTATTTGCAGACAGTTTTTTTGATTCATCTTCCTGGGCTGGTTTTGTCAATGGCATGAACAAGGTGTTACCAGGTCGTCCGATTATTGATCTGACAGCTGATCATCCTGTTTTTCATACGGTTTACGACATTCCAGCGCTTGCCGAAACCCAGATACCCAATATGAATTCACTGATGGGAGGAGGCGGAGGCTGGCTCGGTGATGGCAGGACGCCCCAGTGGCGCGGCATTCTGGATGACAGTGGTCGTCTGATGGTACTGATCGCCTTTAACAATGATGTGGCAGATTCATGGCAGTGGGCTGACGATGTGCGCTACCCCCATGAGAAAGTTAACCTGGGATTACGTCTGGCAGTCAATATTGCTGTGTATGCGATGACGCATTGATCTGGTTTCAAGTCACGAGTCGCAAGCTGTCGGTCGTATAAGCGCAGCGCCATCCGATATGTCAGGATCCTGAGAAAATTTGACTAGTGAAGCAGCTCTACCGGGGCATTGGTGACCAGGCCGGCACCGTCAATGGTATCGAAGACACTGACGGTCACACCATCTCTTACATTTTTAAGATGTTCTACCAGTTCACCAACAGCATAGGCTTCTGCCTGATCCCTGCTGCCGAACAGGTAAATTCCACCGGCCATCTTGGTGGCTTCATCAACCAGCCAGATTTTCCATATGAGTCCGTCCACGCCGGTAAATCTGCCCGCGGCTTCTTCCGAATGGGTTTCTATTTCTGCCCGGGTTTCGGTATAGGGGAAGTTGATCTGCACTATCGATGACATAAACGCTTACCTTAGTTGTTTTTTTATCCTGAAAACGACACTTTAATTAAGGTTGCGTATGTCAGCAACCCCCAAACAGAGGTAATAACTGTCAGATATTGAAAAGAAATTACAGACAAAAAAAAGGGCCAGTCATAAGGAACTGGCCCGAAGAGGGGTTAGGGGGATTCGTAATCGTGCTTAGCTGGCTTCGTTTTTCAGATAATTCAGCATGGTTTCGACATCAGAACAGGTGAACGGATCGTCCGGGCAGTTATCCATTTTGCCTGGTTCGCTGAACATTTTTTCAATGACACCGTCATTGACCAGGATGGAGTAACGCCATGAGCGGTCACCAAAGCCCAGATTTTCTTTTTTCACCAGCATGTCCATGCCTCTGGTGAAATCGCCATTGCCATCAGGTAACAGTTTCACATTTTTGGCACCCAACTGTTTGCCCCACTGGTACATGGAAAAAGCATCATTGACACTCAGGCAGTAAACATCGTCAATGCCCTGGGCTTTAAGATCATCATAATGCTTTTCATAGCCAGGCAGGTGTGTGCTGCTGCAAGTAGGTGTAAAAGCACCAGGTAAGGCGAAAAGCACAACACGCTTGCCTTTGAAAATTTCATCACTGGTGACATCCTGCCAGCGAAAAGGGTTGTCGCCGCCGATGCTCTCGTCGCGTACGCGGGTTTTAAAAGTTACTTCAGGTACAGTTGTTTGCATAATTTTCTCCTGTAAAGATCTGCTTGTTTTTAAATAATGTTGCGACTATAGGGATGATTGACGAATAGGTAAAATATATTAACCCTATCGCCATGATAGATTAAGTCTATGAAGACTGCGGGTCTGTTTACAGATCGGTAAATTTGTTGTTTTGGCTACAGGTAGCGGCCTCGAAGCCGATAATAATTTTCTTGCGCCAGGCTCCCCAGCGGTATTGGCCGCCTTCGCCTGTTTTTCTGATCACCCGATGACACGGGATCAGCCATGCTATGGAGTTGCGTGCAATTGCTGAAGCACCGGCGCGCGTTGATGCTGGTTTGCCTGCCAGATGTGCGAGACTTTCATAGCTGCAGAGCTTGCCATAAGGAATTCTTAACAGGGCTTGCCATACGTGGATCTGAAAGTTGGTACCTTTCAGTAGTAGAGAGATTTGTTGAGGGTTTGCTGACATATTGCCGAACAGCTTATTGTGCACGGGCCGTGTTAAGGACTCGTTACTGTGAAGCACGGAAAGGGGCCATTGTGTTCGTAAAGCGGAAAGCGTTTGTTGCTGACTGTTTTCAATGAATTCCAGGTGGCAAATCCCCTTGTTTGTTACTGCCAGCAGATAATCCCCAAAAGGGGATTCATGAAAGCCATAATGAATGTTCAGGCCCCGACCTTTGGATTTGTATTGGGCCGGGGAGATCGCCTCGGTACGAACAAACAAGTCATGCAAGCGACCGGGGCCGGAGAGTCCAGCCTGATATCTGGCATCCAGGGGTTTTATCCCTTCATCCAGCAAGGTTTTTATGTATTCCTTGCTCAGGTATTGGCTAAAGCGTTTTGGACTGATACCAACCCAGCGTTTAAACATTCTTTGAAAATGAAATTCGCTCAAGCCACAGGCACTGGCAAGTTCCGACAAGGTTGGCGGAAGGTGCTGGTTTTGGGCAAGTATATGCAGTGCGCTTTCCATTTTGTGGTAAGCCGCCTGTTTGCATTGAGTTCTGTCAGAGTCAGTAGCCATAAGATGTAAGCTAATCGGTTTAGGGCCAAAAGAAAATCCGTTTCTTGCGGTTTTAGGTGGACTTGATGCAGTGAAATTTAAAAATGAGACGATAGCCTTTTGCGGGTGAGAAGTAATAGAATCAACGCCCATGCTTACCTCCTTTTCAATTCGGCAGTTCACGGGACTCATCGCAGGTCCCTTGCTGTTTTTTCTCGTGCTGTTTTTACCATTACCGGAAGGCATGACGCCGCAAGCCTCCCGTGTTGCCGCTGTTGCGCTGTTAATGGCCTGTTTCTGGATGGCAGAGACGGTGCCTATCCCGGCAACCGCCATGCTGCCAATTTTTATGTTTCCTGTTCTTGGCGTTATGCCTACCCCGCAGGTGACCCAGGCCTATGGCAACCAGATACTGTTTCTGTTTATGGGCGGCTTTCTTATTGCCGTAGCCATGCAGAAGTGGAAACTGCACCGCCGTATAGCACTGAACGTGATACTCAAGGTGGGCAGTAGCCCGAATCGACTGGTGCTTGGCTTTATGCTGGCGACAGCACTGCTTTCCATGTGGATCAGCAATACGGCAACGGCCATGATGATGACCCCCGTTGCCATTGCGGTTATTGAACAGACTCGACAGGACAGGGCTGATGAGGCGCAAACTGATGATTTCAGTTTTGGCACTGCGCTGATGCTGGGCATTGCCTATTCTGCCTCCATCGGTGGTGTCGCTACATTGGTGGGTACACCTCCCAATGCCATCCTGATTGGTATTATCGATACTGTTTATGGCTATGAGATTGCCTTTTTCGACTGGATGAAACTGGGCGTGCCGGTGTCAATTACCATGCTGGCTATTACCTGGATTTTCCTGACCAAGGTTATGTACAAAATGACGTCGGCGAATATCGAAAGTGCCAGTGCTGATAACCATATCAGGAAGGAGCTGGCAGCGCTGGGTATGATGACTGCAGAGGAAAAGAAAGTGGCTCTGGTATTTTTTATGGTAGCCGTATGCTGGATTCTCAATGGGCTGTTCTCAATAGAAGCATTAAGTTTTGTTACTGATCCTGCCATCGCCATGAGTGGCGCTTTCATGCTTTTTATGATTCCTGCCGGTAGAGAGCAGGGCGGGTTCCTGCTGGACTGGAAAACGGCTGCAACAATTCCCTGGGATATTATTATCCTGATGGGTGGTGGATTCGCTCTTGCATCGGGGTTTAGTGAGTCAGGGTTAACGCAATGGCTGGCAAGTCAGTTAACTATTCTTCAGGGCGTACATTTCTTTGTGCTGATTATCGTGGTGGTTCTGTTTGTGACATTCCTCACTGAAATGACATCCAATGCGGCCACAGCGACACTTTTTATTCCGGTCATGGGCGCTCTGGCTATCACTATGGATTTGCATCCTTTTACCTTGATGGTGCCTGCTGCATTGGCCGCTTCAATGGCATTCATGCTACCGGTTGCCACTCCACCCAACGCTATTGTGTTTGCCAGCAGGCAAATAACTATAGGTCAGATGGCGAAAACCGGTTTTGTTCTTAATATCGTCGGTGCATTAATTGTCAGTTCCCTGAGTTATTTATTGCTGGGTCAGTTGCAGTAGGCTATTGATGGATTGAGCAAGTATGGAAAACGAAATCCCCAAATCGTTTAACAGGAAGATGGATCATTGGAAAATAACAAGCTGAAATTACAGAATTTCGTACTGGCTTCTATTTTGGTGGTGATTATATTTTATCTATTGGTGGTTGGTCAGACTATTCTGCTGCCACTGGTGATAGCAATTGTCTTCTGGTACCTGATCACCCTGCTATCTGAAGGCTTCGGAAAAATTAAATTTGGCGAGAAACCGCTTCATAAACTAAGTCGCTACATTCTTTCTTTTCTGGTTTTTTTTGCCGTTATCTGGGGGCTGGTTGAACTTATCTCCATTAATATCGGTGGCGTGGTGCGAGTAGCTCCTGAGTATCAGGCAAATCTTGAGGCGCGTTGGGAAAGTATTCTTGAATTTTTACGTATAGAACAGGAACCGACGCTTGCACAGCTCACTGAAATTATGGATCTGGGTCAATTTTTAAAAGACCTGGCCGCGTCTCTTACCAATGTGGCAGCCAACATGGGTATTATTCTTATCTATGTTATTTTTCTTCTGCTGGAACAGGGTAATTTCAGCGACAAGGTTGCTGCTCTGGCGAATAATGAGGATAAGGAAAAAAGTGTCAGGCTTCTGATCAAGAAAATTAACAAGGATGTAAAAAAATATATCAGTATAAAAATGTTGACCAGCTCCTTAACCGGTGTGCTTAGCTATATTTTTATGAAAGTCGTTGCTGTGGATTTTGCCGAGTTCTGGGCTGTGCTTATTTTTCTGTTGAATTTTATTCCTACTATTGGCTCTATCGTTGCGACAATTTTTCCGTCACTCATTACCCTGGTTCAATTTGATACCTATACCCCGTTTTTTGTGGTGCTCGGTGGTGTAACCGCGATCCAGGTTAGTATTGGCAATATTCTTGAACCCAGATTGATGGGTAATTCGCTTAACCTGAGTCCACTGGTTATTTTGTTGAATTTATCTTTGTGGGGACTAATCTGGGGTATACCCGGCATGTTTCTCTGTGTTCCCTTTCTGGTGATTTCGGCTATTGTGTTTTCCCATGTACCACAAACCCGGTCAATCGCCATTCTGCTATCCAGAGATGGTCAAATTAAAGACCTGATGGATGAATAGTTTGGGCTTCCCAAAAAGACAAACTTGCTATTGCCCGGAAAATTCTATGTTGTATGCAATCTAATCCAATCAGTATTAGAATGCCGTAACATACGGTTTGTCGAGCTTGGTTCAGTCGACAATTGTAAAGAGAATCAAAATAAAGTCAGGCAGCAGGGTTAGCAGAGATAGCAGAGATAGCAGGGATAGCAGAGATAGCAGAGATAGCAGAGATGAAGAGACGAAATATTAAACAGGCTCCATGGAGTTGGGGCTAACAGGAACTTAACATTTAGGTTTTTATTTAAAACTGAAAAGATTAGAAATTAAAAGCAGTATTAATAATTCGGGGACGTTCATGAATACCAATCCATTTCAGCTGAAAAGCAGAAAATTACGTTCTGCCTTTTTGGCCATTTCAGCAATGTTTGTAAGTCAGGCCGGATACAGTCAGGCACTGGAAGAAATCGTTGTTACGGCGCAATTACGTGAAGAAAACATCCAGGATGTACCAATAGCCGTTTCTGCTCTCAGCGGAGCCTATCTGGAAGATAATTCCATCAAGGATGTGCAGGAACTGATGTGGAGCGTGCCCAGTCTGACGGTTGGTACCAACCAGAGTTCAGGCACAGGGAATTTCTCTATCCGAGGGGTTGGTACCGGTGCACAAAATTTCGGCCTGGAATCCTCAGTGGGGCTTTATATTGATGGAGTCTACCGGGCCAGACAGGCCTCACTGTTTAATCAATTGGTCGATCTGGAAGCCGTGGAAATATTACGCGGACCGCAGGGCACCCTGTTTGGTAAAAACTCGGCCTCCGGTGCCTTGTTGCTTAGAACGGTAGCGCCTTCCCATGATCAAAATGCATTTGCTGAAATAACCGCCGGCAATTATTCCATGATCAATTTCAACGGTGCATTTAATCTTAGTCTCAGTGATACACTGGCAGCAAGAACCACATTATTTTCCAGTGAACGTGATGGCTATGTCGACGTAGACAATCTGGGTGGCGCCGTTAACGACAGGTCCAGACGTGGCTTCAGGCAACAGTTTTTATATGAACCGTCTGATGACCTGTCAGCCCGGATCATAATTGATTACTCGGAAATAGATGAGGTGTGCTGTGCTGCGCTTACCCTGAAGGATAGTCTGGTTGCCTCCGGGCGAACGGATAACGGGGCGCCGGTTTTTGGAAGCGATGCCATATTGTCAGCACTTGGTGGCACGGTCTATCCCACAGGCAGTTTTGATAATGGCAGCATGTCTCTTAATGCACTGCCTACCTCGGAAAATGAAGACAGCGGCGTGTCTCTTGAGATAAACCGCCGTTTTGACAATTTTGATTTTGTCTCTATTTCAGCTTATCGAAGTTTTGATATTCGCGACGCTATCGACGCAGATTTTTCCAATGTGGATCTTGCCAACAGGCTTCAGGATGCCGAGCAGAGCATGTGGTCGCAGGAGTTCAGAATTTCCAGTGATCAGGAAAATAGACTGCGTTATATGACCGGGGTCTATTTTTATAAGCAGGAGCTAAAAAGCAGTGATTTTCTCTTTTTGGGTGACGCTTTACCCAGCTATGCTGTAGCAGCTTCCCCTGATGTGCTGGGTGCATTGATGGGAACGCCTCCGCAACTGCTGGGCTTTATCAACCTGGCTTACGGGCAAAATTTCGGATCGTCCTTTGCCTCACCGATCGTGGCAAGGAATGCCATTCAGGACGTCAGTGCACAGGATCATCGTGCCAATGCCATTTTTGGGCGTATTGATTACGACATTACCGATAATCTTGAATTCAATGTGGGCTTGCGTTACACCGATGAAAAGAAGGATATGAGGAGCCGTTTCTCGGAATCTGTGCCCACACCGGGTCCTGGCGATGTCAATGTTGGTGCTATTTCGGCAGCGCTGGGCATTACTGGTGAACAGGCTAAAGCGGCGGCAGGGGCTCCAGCTGGTGATGGTACCGGTGGCACCTTCAACCCGGCATTGGCGGCACTGGATCCAACACCTTTTTTACCGGCACTTAACGTACTTTACACACCAGGTTGGGCCAACTGCAGTGTGACAGAACGTTTTTGTCCGCGCCCGGACATCAATGCTGAACTGGATGATAGTCGGGTCACCGGCAATATCGGGTTGTCATGGCGTCCGGATGACACCAGCTTGATCTATGCATCCTATGGAACCGGCTACAAATCTGGCGGCACCAATACAGACAGGATAGGCCTGGGTTTTGATACCGTATTTGGTTCTGAAGATACTGAAAATGTTGAGATAGGGATCAAAAAGGACTTTATTGACCAGAACCTGCGCATCAATCTGGCGTTTTATGACATGCAAGTTGAAGATTTGCAGACCAATACATTTACCGGCACAGCGTTTAATTTGCAAAATGCCGGCCGCGTTGATGTGCAGGGGGTAGAGGCGGAAGTCTGGTGGAATCCCGCAGAGTCCATTAGTTTATTCCTGACCTATGCTTACACCGATGCCAGTTTTGAAGATTTTGAAAAAGGGAATTGTCAGATTTCAAATATTTTCCATACCGGTGATCCCCTTGAAGCCTCTCAATTACTTACCCAGGGGTTTTGTGATCGCAGCGGTGACCGGGTCGGCGGGGTAGCAGATAACTATTTTACCCTGAATGCCAGCAAGACCTTTCAGGTTGGCGACGGAAATGAATTGTTGCTGGGTGCAGAATATGTCAGCTACACGGATATGTTGATGAATAACAACAACGATCCTTTTTCAGAGCAGGGAGACAGGGATTTCCTGAACCTACGCGCCGTATTTCGCATGTCGTCAGGCTTTGAGGCGATGCTTTGGGGCAGGAATATTAATGACGAACCCTGGTTTGGCACCGTGTTTGATACCCCACTGCAGGATGGCAAGTTAAGCGCTTATCCACGTGAACCAAGCACTTATGGCTTAACCTTAAGAAAAATCTTTTAGCCTTAATTTGGCAGATAAAATAAAAAAAGCCCTGCATTGATTGTGGGGCTTTTTTTTGATTTTTTCTGGTTTCCCGAACTTTCCATGGCAGTCCTAGTCGTCAAAAAAGTACTGATTAAAAAATCCAACCACTTTTTTTTCGTATTCTTCCGGCATGGCAGTATCAAAATCCGCATGACCGACACCGGATTCGAGCCATAGCTGTTTTGGTTCACGGGCCGCATTAAAAAGCAGTTCACCGCTGCCGGCAGAGATCACTTCATCGTCGAGACTGTGAATCAGTAATATGGGTCTGGGGCTGATGTTCGGAATCCATTTTTTGGCATCAATCTCGTCAATGCTGATTCCCAGATCCAGCTCGGCCCAGAATTTAATCAGTGGCGCAAAAGGAAAAGGGGGAAGCCCGGTATAATGCGTGACACTGGTTTCAATAGTGTCCTGCATCGAGGAAAAGGCGCTATGGGCAACCACAGCTTTGATGCTGTCATGATCAGCTGCATACTGAATGACCATGGAGGCACCCAGTGAATCGCCCAGCATACCGATTTTTTCCGGATCAATACCCGGCAAGCCCAGTGCATAGTTGGTCCAGGCATCAAGATCCTTCATTTCCTCAACCCCAAAGGTTATTTTTTCGCCCGGATTAATATCATGGGCGCGCACTGAGCTAATCAACACCCCGTAACCGGCATTGACCAACATCTGTGCTTCTTCCAGATGGCCAATGCGATTCCATTTATAGCCATGCTGCATGATGATCAGGGCAGAGTTCTGCGCCGGCATATACCAGCCATTAAGCACCAGATTATCACTGGTAGTAACTTGAACATCCTCATAGGGAAGTCCAAAATCTGCGGGGGATTTATCCATCACAGCCCTGTCCTGCAGGACATTGTTGACCAGAGTTCCCGCCTGCAGGAAGGCTACAACATTCAATACTGCAAACAAAATCACGCTGATCAGAATAAAAAGCCGCAGGGTTTTCAAGGTCAAGGTCAGGGTCATAGTCATCCAGGATTTCCCCTGTCTTTGTCAGGGGTCAATGAAAGTTTAGTTGAGCAGGTTATCATACCAGCATGGCTTGTCTTTTCGAGATTATCCGGTTTCAGGGAAATACTCCTAGATGATTGAAATAGCTGGATAAATAATAGCAATTTCCCATGGAGAGTATATAATCAGCGCCTTTTTGTTGGCCCTCAATAGGGTTTTTTTTAGTTACCGGGTAAATCTTTGAAGAAACCTGTTACTGAAACTTATATAAAGATTAGTGGAACAACACAGACATGAAAAGCGCTGAGATCCGTCAGGCATTTCTCAACTATTTTGCCGAGCAGGGACATGATGTTGTCCCCAGCAGCTCTCTCGTGCCCGGCAATGACCCAACCCTGCTGTTTACCAATGCCGGCATGGTGCAGTTCAAGGATGTATTTCTGGGGCAGGAAAAAAGGCCCAACAGCCGTGCAACCTCTTCCCAGCGCTGCGTTCGGGCTGGTGGTAAACACAATGACCTTGAAAACGTCGGTTATACCGCACGCCATCATACCTTCTTTGAAATGCTGGGAAACTTCAGTTTTGGCGATTATTTCAAACGTGAAGCCATCCGTTTTGCCTGGGATTTTCTCACAAAGGAATTAGGCTTGCCTGAGGAAAAGCTCTGGGTGACCGTGTTTGAAGATGACGATGAGGCCGCGGATATCTGGCTGAAGGAAATGGGCGTGTCCGCAGAGCGTTTTTCACGCATGGGTGAAAAGGATAACTTCTGGGCGATGGGGGATACCGGTCCCTGCGGTCCCTGTAGCGAAATCTTCTATGACCATGGTGAATCCGTCCACGGAGGCCCCCCCGGTAGCCCAGATGAGGATGGTGACCGTTATATAGAGATTTGGAACCTGGTGTTCATGCAGTTCAATCGCTCTGCTGATGGCAGCATGAAACCACTGCCAAAACCATCGGTAGATACTGGTATGGGCCTGGAACGAATTGCGGCGGTTATGCAGAACGTTCACAGTAATTACGAGATTGATTTGTTCCAGCACATTATTCGTGAAGTGGCACGGATCAGCGGAACCGAAGACCTGAAGAACAGTTCACTGAATGTCATTGCCGACCATATCCGTTCCTGCGCCTTTCTGGTGGTTGATGGTGTTATTCCTGCCAATGAAGGCCGTGGTTATGTATTGCGTCGCATTATTCGACGGGCCATTCGTCATGGTCATAAACTCGGGATCAATGAGCCCTTTTTCCATAAACTGGTAGCCCCGCTGGCAGACGAGATGGGCGAGGCTTATCCGGAACTGGTCAGCAACAAGACCCGCGTCGAAGAAACCTTGCTGGCTGAGGAAAAGCAGTTTTCACGCACGCTGGACAATGGCATGTCAATTCTGGAGAAAGCCATTAGTGAGCTTCAGGGTAAGGTTATACCCGGGGAAACCGTGTTTCGCCTCTATGATACCTATGGCTTCCCGGTTGATCTGACCGGGGATATCGCGCGGGAACGCGGGCTTACCCTGGACATGGATGAATTTGAAGCGGAAATGGCGCAACAAAAAGCCCAGGCTCGCTCCGCCAGCCAATTTGAAACTGCCGAGGCGCTGGATATCCAGCTTGAAAAGGGCACCACTTTTGTCGGTTATAACGCATTACAGGCAGATGCCACTGTTCTTGCCCTGTTTCATGACAACCAGCTCGTGGAAAAGCTCATCGAAGGTCAAACAGGTATTGTGATCCTTGATACGACGCCTCTTTATGCAGAATCCGGTGGTCAGTTAGGCGATTGCGGTACGCTAAAAAATTCAAGGCTGGAATTTACAGTAAAGGACACCCGCAAGCAGGGCGAGTATTTCCTGCATATGGGAATACTTGAGCAGGGTGAGCTGGCTGTCGGTGAGTCCCTTAGCTGCAGCGTGGATAACAGTCTGCGCCAGCCTATCGCCCTGAATCACTCAGCCACCCATCTTATGCACGCGGCACTAAGAAAAATTCTTGGTTCCCATGTGCAGCAGAAAGGCTCGCTGGTCAGCCCCAGGTACCTGCGTTTTGACTTCTCTCATAATCAACCGGTGAGCGAAACCGAGTTGCGCCAGATTGAAACGCTGGTTAATCAGGAGATTCTGGCCAATACAGAAGTCGGAAAACAGGTCATGTCCATGGATGAGGCCAAACAGAAAGGCGCAATGGCCCTGTTCGGTGAGAAATATGGCGCTGAAGTGAGGGTTGTCAGCATGGGGGCAAAGACAGCGGAAGGGACCGAGTTTTCCATTGAATTATGCGGGGGTACCCATGTCAATCGTACCGGTGATATTGGCTTGTTCAAGATTTTACAGGAGTCAGGCATTGCTGCGGGAGTGCGCCGTATCGAGGCTGTGACGGGTCTTGCTGCACTGGCCCTGGTTCAGGAAAATGAAGACCGGCTGAAAAAGATTGCCGGTGTCTTGAAGTCCGGAACAGATCTTGTGGTGGAACGGGTAGAGCAGCTCAATGCCGCTAATCGACAGCTGGAAAAAGAACTGGATCAGTTGAAGGCCAAACTTGCCAGCTCGCAAGGCTCAGACCTGGCTTCCCAGGCTGAGGAAATTAAGGGTGTTATGGTACTGGCTGCCATTGTTGAGGGGCTGGATAGCAAAGCACTGCGCGATACGACAGATCAGTTGAAGAATAAATTGGGTAGCGCCGTGGTTGTGCTGGCTGCAACCAGTGGCGACAAGGTCAGTCTGGTGGCGGGTGTGACCAGAGATGTTACCGATCGGGTACAGGCCGGAGCGCTGGTAAAAGAAATCGCTCGGAAAGTGGGCGGTAAAGGGGGCGGCAGGCCTGATATGGCGATGGCCGGGGGAAATTCTCCGGATAAGCTGCCACAAGCAATTTCATTTGTAAAACAATACGTTACCTCTCTTTTGTGATGTTTCTTTTTCGCAATCCCGATTGCAAAAATAAAATAACAGTTAAGATAAAATTCTAGTGGTAAACGTCTAAGAGTTAATGCCAGTATCATGTTGATAGTTCAAAAATACGGTGGGACTTCAGTGGGTTCCGTCGAGAGAATCAAGGCAGTGGCCCAAAAAGTCGCTTCCTGCAAGGATCAGGGCAACCAGGTAGTTGTCGTGGTTTCCGCCATGAGCGGGGTCACCAACAATCTGACTGCCATGGCCTATGAACTGCAAAAGGTTCCGTCTCCTCGTGAGATGGATACCTTGCTTTCCACCGGTGAGCAAACAACGATTGCCTTGTTGAGCATGGCTCTTGAAGCAATAGGTTGTCCGGCTCGCTCTTATACCGGAGGGCAGGTAAGGATACTCACTGACAATGCTCACACCAAGGCAAGGATCCGGGAAATCGATGGCGATAAAATCCGCCATGATCTGGATCAGGACAAAGTGGTCGTTGTTGCTGGATTTCAGGGAGTTGATGAAGAAGGAAATATTACTACTTTAGGAAGAGGTGGTTCGGATACCACAGCAGTAGCGCTCGCAGCAGCACTTAAAGCAGATGAATGTCAGATCTATACTGATGTTGATGGTGTCTACACAACCGATCCCCGCGTAGTTGAAAATGCCAGACGGCTGGACAAAATCACATTCGAAGAAATGTTGGAAATGGCCAGTTTGGGGGCAAAAGTACTGCAGATACGTTCTGTAGAATTTGCCGGAAAATATGATGTGCCCTTGCGGGTTTTATCTTCGTTTGAAGATGGCCCGGGTACGTTAATAGTCTCAGAGGAAGATTTAATGATGGAAATGCCTTTAATTTCTGGCATTGCGTTCACCAGGGACGAGGCCAAATTAAGCGTAGTAGGAGTGCCGGATGTTCCCGGTATGGCCTATAAAGTGTTTGGCCCGATCAGCGATGCAAATATAGAAGTGGATGTTATTGTCCAGAATATTGGTGCCGATTTAACCAATGATATTACTTTTACAGTGCAGAAAAAGGACGCAGAAGCTGCGTCCATAATTCTGGAAAATACTGCAAAAGAAATGGGCGCCAGAGGTATTAAAGTTGATGATAAGGTGGCAAAAGTATCACTGGTAGGCGTTGGAATGCGCTCACATGCCGGTATTGCCAGCCGTATGTTTGAAACATTGTCAAAGGAAGCGATAAATATTCAGCTAATCACCACCTCGGAAATCAAGATTTCCGTGGTCATTGAGGAAAAATACCTGGAGTCGGCAGTAAGGGCTTTGCATAGTGCGTTTGGTCTGGAAACAGCGCCAGCATAATTTGTATAAGCAAAAACCGCTAAGCCATGAATGGAGTTGAATCTGTATACGTAGTCCAGTTTTAGTTGGTCTGCGTAGGTGTAACTTCAGTAGATTAGCTTGCAAGACACTATGAACAGTCAGCTTGTATAGAGTGTGCCTGGGCATGGAAACTTAGAGGACCTAGTAATGTTGATTTTAACTCGTCGGGTTGGCGAAACACTTATGGTTGGTGACGAAGTCACAGTAACTGTTCTGGGTGTGAAGGGAAATCAGGTACGTATTGGTGTAAATGCACCTAAAGACGTTGCGGTTCACAGGGAAGAGATCTACGACAGAATCAAGAAAGAAGGAGATAGCGGGGAAACCGATACTCAAAGCGATGATGACAGTATTGGTAATAGCTGAATCTGATCAGTAAGAAGGTAGGCTTGCCCTCTAAACTTTCGATTCATTATTTTTTAAGTCAGGACAGGTATATTCCAGGGAATATTTTCCTGAAATTTACCTGTTTCAGGCTCCACCAATCCCATATGCTTATGATATGATTGCGCGCTTGTCGATGTGGTGCTGCTAAGGCTATTTACAGCCAGCAAGTACTACAAAGACGAATACAAAAAATTGGGAGAGGTGGCCGAGTGGCTGAAGGCGCGCCCCTGCTAAGGGCGTATGGGTTAACACTCATCGAGGGTTCGAATCCCTCCCTCTCCGCCAGAATGCAAAAAGCCCGGTCTATGACCGGGCTTTTTGCATTCTGGCTACGATGTAGGCTTGATAAAAACCCTTGGTTCGAAAGCTGCGCCAGCAGCGCAGACGCACGCTTTTTAGTGCGCCCCGCAGGGATATCTCACTAGATAAATTGCTTAGGTAATAGAGATGGCTATTTGGTTAATTTGCCTGAAGGTATTTAAGTATTGAATTTGGCTCAGCCAAATTGCGAATCACAAGCAATCGTAAATTGCGCAGCACGGCCGTTTTGTTGGCCGCCCTTCAGGGTCAACTCCGCAGGAGTTGATGAATCCCTCCAGCAAAGACTTTGCCCTTTCCAAACGAAGTGATGGTGTTAATAAACCGGGCTTTTTGCATTCTGGCTTCGAGGGAGGTTCGATGAGAAACCTAGGTTCGAAAGGCTCGACAGCACTGCAGACGCACGTTTTGTTGGCCGCCCTTCAGGGTCAACTCCGTAGAAGTTGATGAATCAATCCGTCTAATGAGAATATAACAAGAGTCGACCAGATTTTCTCCTGGACAAGCCATGGGTTGTCCAAAAGTTAATCGCCAATTTAAAAAAAAAGGATACAAAACATGACATTCAGTGAACCTCAATCAACAGGAGCGGGCGGGGAAACTGCCAATGAAGATCCCACTCTGGAATTTGTGTTTGAAGTAACAGCAAGCCTTGAAACGCCGCTGATATTTGGCAACACTGGTATAGGTGAGCGCCGTATTATCGGTATTACCGGGGGAACCGTAACAGGGCCAAAACTAAAGGGAAAGGTCCTTCCTGGCGGAGCCGATTGGCAACTTGTGCGAGCTGATGGAATGAGTGATATTCACGCTCGCTACACCTTGCAGGCGGATGATGGGGCCCTGATCTATATCGATGCGCCGGGTATGCGTGAAGCTTCACCGGAGGTCATCGCACGAATCAATTCCGGCGAGATTGTCGATCCTTCCGAGTATTATTTTCGCACGGTGCCGCGGATTGAAACCGCATCAGAAAAATATGCCTGGATGAACCGGCGGCTGTTTGTTTGCAAAGGTGTTCGTTTGCCCAGTGGGGTGGAAATTCGCTACTACATGATTACCTGAACCCTGGGTTTATGTCTCATAAAATATAGGTAATCACCTATTGCACATATAGATAATGCAGTATTTTACTTCCATATCCATTTCCTTTACCTTGATTCGGGTCTTGGGGAGTAAATTTTTGCTACCAAGATACCTGGTAAACGACAGATTCAGAAACTTTGCCATAACATTTTTAGTTGTAAAATATGTTTTTTATGAGATCTAAATATGACTATAAAATCAGCTAATTACCGCATATTGATGTTGTCCTGGCTGGTATTATTAATTTCACCAATAGCCAGTGCACACCATTCCCATGCCAGTCTGGATCGTAATAAAATTCAGCTTCATAAAGGCGTCGTTACAAAATACAGCTGGAAGATGCCACATGTCTTTTTAAGTGTGGATGCCCCTAATGCTGAAGGTAAGGTGGTTGAATACAGCATTGAAATGCTGCATCCACCAGGAATGAAAGAGAAGGGATGGAGACCCGATAGCTTTAAACCCGGTGACCTTATTACCTGGGAAGGTCCAGCCGACAAAAATCCGAATCGATATTACTCAGGACTTAATTGGGCTGAAAAGAGTGACGGGTCGAGACTGACCATGGATGGCAGTAATGATGCTCCTGTAGAACCATCCACGGACTTGACAGGTTTGTGGGTCAGAGACACTGTCAGGTTTGGATATACCTATAGACCAAGAGCGGACTGGTCCTATACCGATTACGCGCAGATTCAAGTGGATAATTTTAGTGAGTTGCAAAATCCTCAGCTGGATTGTCTTGACCCGGGTCCTCCCAAATCAACAACCCTGCCTTATCCGATTAAGATAGAAAGGCCGGATGCTGAAACGATAATAATGGATTATGAAGGTGCAGATCAAACCAGGGTTATTTCCTTGAATGAAGATTTGCCTTCAGTTCAACCATCCAAACTTGGCCAGTCCAGGGGTTGGTTTGAAGGAGATGTATTGGTTGTAGAAACGGATAATTTTATTGCTGACCGCTGGGGTAGTTATACCGGAGTGGACTCTAGCGACCAGAAACACTTGCTGGAAAGGATCTCTCTTGTCAACAATGGCATGGGATTGCGGGTCGAAATGACCCTGACCGACCCTGTAATGTTCAAGGCGCCGGTAACCATTGATTATTATATGAAGAAACTTGCCGATCGTGATCTGGTGAAAGTTGACTGTACTGTCGAAAATTCACGTTTGTACATTGATGCAGGTCTCTAACTCTTTATGATTTTGAATTCTATGTAGAACAGGTGGGGAAAAATGAAACCATTTATTAAAAAAATATTGTTTTGCACTTTGCTGGTATTACATTTTAATGTCGGCGCACATCATTCAACTGTTGTGTTTGATGAGGCAAAAACTGAACTTATCACCGGTGAGGTTACCCGTTTCGTTTTACGTAACCCGCATATGATCCTAAGCGTTGAAGTGCCGGATGATAATGGTAAAGCCGTGTTATGGAAGTTGGAAGGCCAGGGTATAGGTGCGATGCAGGCAATGGGCTTTGATCGGGACTCCATAACAGCAGGTGACATCATTACGGTAAAAATCAGCCCGCTTAAAAATGGCACACCCGGTGGATTGGTACTGGGGTTAATTGGTGCAGATGGTCGTGCCTATAATATGGAAGTGGAAGAGGAAGAAGAGCAAAGACAGGTTTATCCGGCCCTGATGACCTATGTACCACCTCCTGCCGGAGAAACATGGCAAATGCGGGAAGAAAAAACGCGCCCGCCTCAATTACCTATTATTTCCAAGGGCACTACGCCGGGAGAAAACCCTGTTGATGGCAAAACCATGGGAGCACTGGACCCGGACAATCTGGCAAAAGCGCGTCCACCGGCACCTTTTGACCTGACCGGTCTGTGGCAATTTCGTGGCGAAGATGAATGGCGTGCCAATTACGGGTCTTTTGAATTTAAACCTACACCTGAGCTAACGGCCAAGGGTAAGGCATATCACGAAGCCTACCTTGAAGCGTCGGAAAAAGGTGAGCGTTTTGGCGATCCTACAGCCCTGTGTTACCCCCCCGGAATGCCACGTTTCATGACCCGCTATGGGGCTTTGATGATGTTGCAATATCCCACAGCTATTTTCATGGTTTCAAGATTGAACAATGATTATCGCGTAATCTTCCTGGATGGCCGGGAAAGACTTACAGGTGCTGATGTGGATCGTAACTGGCAAGGTGAGTCATTGGGCCATTGGGAAGGTGACACTCTGGTTGTTGAGACCTCTGGCTTTATTGGCGATAACCATCTGATGCAGGCAGGCATATTGGCCGGTGAACAATTGAAAATCGTTGAACGCATCAGTTTGATCAATGACGGCAATACCATGGTCAGTGAATATACCTTTACTGATCCAGAGCATTGGGTTGGTGAATGGAAGCATGTGAAGTTTCGTGATCGGGTATTGCGTTCGGATGTGAGGGAGGCAAATTGCATTTACGAAGATAATTTTGCCCTGCCGGGAATGTCCAGATAACATCCCGTTTAATTATTGGCTAGTTAGTCAATATCGTAGTTCTTCAAGATTGTAATCATTGCCATGGCATTTTTTAGTCATGGTAATGATTGCGTCCTTTTCAAATTACTTTCCCATCTATGCTCTACTGAAATTGTAGCTAGAGATAAATATGTTCTGAATATAATCCATGGACGCTGAATGCTTTGATTCTTTAATGTAATTCAATAACAGGATTCACTGATAAGAAACCACTTCATCCCTGCCCAAGCGAATGAACATTGTCCTGGAATTAAATGGAATTAGTTTATTAAGCCGATGCCCACATAAAAGCACTGGCTTTTTTGTATAGATTTGTTGATTTGATTTGGACGGTTAGCAAAAGAGCTTCTGCGGCTGCGCTAATTATGAATGCCTTGGATAATTGATGCATTGGCATTGAGGTGCTGTCTTCATGAATATGTCTGGGTCAGAATGTTCGTGTTTCCAGTTGGCACTGGTCTTATCTTTTTTCTTCCCAGTCGAGTATCCACTGCATTGCCTCAATATCTTCAAGCTCAGGCTCATCTTCGGTAAATGTTGAAATGAAGGCGTACAAGTTTGCAACACTGGCATCGTTTATTACCGACGCAGGGTAATGTGGCATTTCCACACTGGGCTTGTCATGACGCTGTTCGCCACGCATTCTCAGGTAAGTACGAAAAAGGACTTCAGAACCAAGAAATGCGGCTTTGCCTTTTACCAGCACTGGAGGGGTGGGAGTCAGTATATTTGCACGCAGGACAAAAGTACCTTTACCCTGGTAACCATGGCATGTGTAACAGCCGTTTTCGTAATAAATCTCCTGGCCTTTCTCAAGATCCTGGGCATAAGCGCCACTATAAAAGATACTGATAATGACAGCGCCCTGAATCTTGAGGAGCAGACCTGACAAGTCCCTGGTGATCAATTTCATTGTGCAATCCTTATCGGGGTTGGGTAAGTACGTCTATCAAATAGGGGCGACCTTCTTTTACCGCCGCTACACCTCTGGCATAGGCTGCAGATAATTGCTCCGGATCACTGATCGGTCCTTCTGCCTCCACACCATAACCCTGGGCGATCATCTTGTAATCTACAAATGGGTCACGCAAGGTAGTACCTACATGGGCTCGATCAGTCCCTCGACCTCGTTCTCCGGTGAGATGCTGTATGAACATGTATTCCTGATGCCAGGCTCTATTGTTATGCATGATGACCAGCATCGGTAATTGGTGGTGAGCAGCCGTCCACAGTGCCCCGGGCATAAAGTTGAAATCGCCGTCACCTTGAAATCCTATGACTATACGTTCGCGATCTCTTGCGGCCAATGCAGCCCCTGTAGTAGCGCCAAGACTGTAGCCAATTCCCGCACCCCCACTGCCGCCAAGACAGCTATAGGGTTTTTCATGCAGCCAGATATCAGAGTGATGACCACCCGAAAAATTGGTTTGTGACCCTATACACCAGTCTTCATTGGCAATATGGGGCCAAAGGTCTGCATACAGACGTGCGGTACTGACGGGGCTGTTACCCCAGCCTTTACGCCGACGCTCCAGTTGTGCACGTAATTCCTGCTGGCGCTGTTGCCGGTTTACATCTGCAATTTGTTGTCTGCGTGATGCAATTTCTGTCCGTTGTTGTGGTGTTGTGTCAGCCATGATGGCGTCAATTATTGGTTGAATGCTGCTTTGTGCATCGGCTACCAGCAGTCCCTGTTCAGGCGCCATTTCACCTCGGCTACTTACGATGGCCAGGCCCACGCCGTTATGGTCACGGTCCTGCAAGGTGCCGATATCAGGAGCCATAATTGAATAGCCATCAGTTTTCACTTCCAGGCCAAGAGTAAAATCATAGTCCTGTGTCAATCCTGGTCCACATAGGGGATGCCCCTGCGGAAAGCTCATAGGACCCTGATTGGCATTGGTGCCAACGCAGGCGCCGGTCAGCTCCGCCAGAGTCACCGATAATGCAACTCCTTCGGGTGTGCGTAAGCGACCAACATTGATGCGGGGATTTTGGGCATTCAGTAAACCAGCGGCAATTTCCTGGGCAGCATTTTGTGATATCTGTAATGGCGCAGGCGCTTGGTACTCAGGAATAGTCAAGTTGCCCGCTTCCTGTTTCTGGATCAGGGAGTCAACAACCACTAATGTCGGTGCACAGGGGGGGGTCATGGCTTCATGATAGGCCTGCTGAATGGCAAGTAATGTATCCGGCAGCGTTGTTGGCTTTGCATCCCATTTTGTATAGGGCCTTACCAGAGCGCCCAGATCATTGGCAATATGTGCACGAATAAAGGTGTCATCACTTCCCACTAGAATTACCATGGGTGTTTTATCCAGAAATGCTTGGAATATTGCCATTGAGGCATTTTGTAATCCCACCGTTGCATGAATCATTACCGCCATTGGGTATCCGGTTGCTTTGGCATAGCCGTGGGCCATATCCACTGCCGAGCCTTCATGCAGGGCTGAAATCAATTCCGGCTTTGTGTTGCGCTCAGGGCCTTTATTGATAATGGATTCATGTAAACCTTCAAAACTGGATGAGGGGTTGGCAACAACAAACTCAATGCCCAGTTTATTCATTACTTCGACCATCAAGTCCGAGCCTGGTCTTTGAACTGTCTGGTCCACTTGGGGCAGATTGACGACAGCTGTGTCTCGGTCTATTTCCGCCTGGCTGGGACGGGATGCACTGGCATTTCCCTGAGCGGACTGTTCCTGTGACTTTGCTGGAATTGCTGTACCACCCAGCAGGGTTGCCGCTCCTGCAACTGTTGTGCTGCCGAGGAAACCGCGACGGCTTAAGCCTTTTTTACCTGATTGCGACATTTGCTTGACCTCTGATTCTTTGAAAACAGATAGTAAAAACTAAACATTAAGGGAGTTTATAATTTTATGACTGAGCCTCTGGAAAAAATTATGGATTTTGCAGAAGAGACTAAATCCTGAATCAAGCCGAAACTACTGTAAATAATAAGACAAGTAAAATACATATGTATCTATATCTTATATAAGTGAACACTTATAAATATAGTGTTTAAACAAGGGGCGGCAGTAGATTTAAAAAGATAAAAGCGCTGAAAATGGGCAAAGTCTTGAGAGTGTCCGGATGCCTGGTTGATAAACGTCTTAAGTGCCTGTGCTATTTGCTCAACACCAGCCGGCTTGTATTTTTGGTTTTAATGGCACCTGTAGTGGTTAAGAGGTCTGCGTTGTGGATGGAGGAAAGCCGTGCCAAAGACAGTGGGGACAATACATATTGTCTTAAAACCATTCCAGTTATTGTTAAGGTTAAAACTTGGCAACTGATTGTTTCAGCGCTTCTATGACCAATCTCTCCGGCGTATTTTTTCCAAATTCGGGACGGTGAATTATGCATATCGAATCGTTATGAAAAGGTAACTCTTCATGGGCGTGGAGTTTCATGCCTGATAAGCGGACTGCTCTTTCAGGAATAATGCCATAACCAATGCCTGCGTTCACGATTCTGCTTATCAGTCCAAAGTTCTGCACCGTTATTACTTTGTTTGGTTTTTCTTTCCAATGCTTGAGGATGGAATGCGCCTGAAATAACTCAAGATCGCAAATAATGGTGTCATATTTCTTTGCTTTGTCTGCACTCCATAATTTAACAATATCCTGGCCTACTTTTATGATGACGATATCGGGGACCTCCACCGGGTTGGAGACCAGGGCAATATCAATCTGTCCTTTTTGCACGCCTTCCTGAATTTTTCTGGACAGGTCGTTGACCAATTCAATTTTATAGTCCGGAGCATTGGCTTTCAGAAAAGAAAGCGTACTTGGCATGGAGTATTGAGCAACTGTGGTATGACAACCGATGGTTATTACTCTGGAACCGAAGTTTTTAACTGAGCCATCGCTTATGTCGAGACCATTATAGGCTTCCATAAGAGTCTGGGCTTTCTTCAGAAAAACCTGGCCACTGGGAGTCAACTCGATGCCGGAGCGGGAACGGTAAAACAGTATTTGTCCCAGGTCCTTTTCCAGTCGTTTCAGACTTTCCGAAAGAGCGGGCTGGCTGATCTCGAGCTTGTTTGCCGCCTGATTAATGGTCTTGCAGGGATAGGTTGCCAAAAAATTCGAGATATCGTTCAGCCTGTATTTCATAAGCATTCACCTATAAGAAGTATAGATCCATATATATTGTTACGGATGTTATAACCCATATACTTTCTTTTTAAAATCGCTGTCATTAATTATCTCCCTTATGATAATTCCAATACAGGGGAGTATTGGGAATTATCTTTCAGGTTATATGATCCTGAAGAGCGTTTGCAGAGATAGTATTAACTGATAAAAAGTATTTGAAAATGGCTAATCAACATGAGATATCAACATCTTTTTAGCAATAAATTCTATTATTTTACTAGCTTTTGGGCTTGCTCCTTACTCTTCCTTGGCAGTCTCAATATATCCGCTCAGGAGAACAGTAATCTTCCTCCCCCAACTCCTGGAGAAGACTGGCAGACGCTTGAAGCAAGAACCCGTCCAGCCACATTGCCCCTGGTAAGCGATACCGGTCTGGAAGTTGGTCCGGGGGCACTTGACCCGGAACATTTGGCCGCCCCCAGAGCCACCCCACCTTTTGATCTCACCGGTGTATGGGCCTTTCGGCGCTTCAGAGGTGACGACCTGGAAGTCCATGGTGATTTTAATTTCATGCCTTTGCCAAACTTCACCCCAAAAGGTCAGGCTTTTTATGATGAATACCGTCGTTTCACAGATGCCGGAAGGCGACATCTGGAACCCACAGCATTTTGTCATCCGGCGGGAATGCCCAGATTACAAACAAGAGTCGGCTCATTAATGATGTTGCAGTTTCCTACTGCCATTTATATGGTTTCAAGGCTGAACAATGAGTATCGAACCATCTATCTTGATGGTCGTCCGCGCATCGACTCATCCATTCGGGAGCCCAATTATCTGGGCGAATCCATGGGGCATTGGGAGGGTGACGCCCTTGTCATCGACACCGAAGGTTTTATTGGTGAAAACCATTTGATGCAGGTTGGTGTAATTGCCGGAGAGCAGCTCAGGATTAACGAGAGAATCACCATGATCAATGAGGGCAATACCCTGATGTTCGAGTATACCTTTGTCGACCCGGAACACTGGGAAGGCGAATGGAAGCATGTCAGATTTCACGACAGAATACTCCGTTCCGATATAAAGGAAGCCAATTGTCTGTTTGAAGATAATATGGCGCTTCCGGGCATGACTCCTTATGAACCTGATGAAATTTACCTGGAAGAAATGCGAATAATTGAAAATATAGAATAATTAGTCTGTAATACCAGAACACCCTGCAATTAAGATATAAGATAATGCAGAACTACAGTTTTCCAAACTGAATCCAATATGAGGTGAAGGTCATGATAAGAGAACAGATTATTCCGGCTATTCTGGTTTTATTTGCTTTGTTATATCCAAACCTTTTACTGGCACATCATTCCCACGCCACTATTGATAAGGATGATGTAAGAGTATTAACAGGGGTTGTTGTTAAATACGGCTGGGCAATGCCTCATGTGTATTTAAAGGTTCGAGCGCCCAATCTTGAAGGTGAGCTGGTGGAATACAGCATAGAGATGGGTAATCCACCGAGCCTGGCTCGTCAGGGCTGGAGCAAGGAAAGCCTGCAAACCGGCGATGTGATTACCTGGCAGGGTGCACACGATAAAAACAAATCCCGTAATTACTCCACTGCAGAATGGGTAGAAAAGGATGGCGTTCGTTTGGGTGCTACCGGCGATACAGTAAATCAACCTCAAATAACACCGTCTACTGATTTCAGCGGCGTCTGGACACGTGCTGACCCTGGTGGCTTCAATCCTCATTATCTGCCACCAACAGACTGGCCTTATACGCCATTTGGACAAGCTATGGTTGATTCTTTTACCGAGTCGAGTAACCCGATGTTGGAATGTGTCGATCCAGGCCCCCCCAAATCAATGCTGCTTCCCTATCCCCATAGAATAGTCAGAAAAGATGAAGCTACGGTGTTGATAGAAAGGGACATGATGCCTGAACCTCGCGTGGTTCATCTTGATCGTAATTATCCTGTGGGGGCACCTTCAGCCAAAGGACACTCTGTTGGCTGGTTTGAAGGTAATCAGTTCGTTGTGGAAACCACTAACTTTATTGCCGACAGCTGGGGTATCCACACCGGTGTTGATTCCAGTGACCAGAAACACTTGCTGGAACGTTTTACGCTGATAAATGGTGGATTAGGTCTTATGGCAGAAATCACGGTGACCGATCCGGTTTACCTGACGCAGCCACACACATTCAATCACTATTGGTCAAAACTCCCCGATCGCGAGTTGGTTCAAGCCCCTTGCACACTGGAATCATCACAGCTCTGGATTGAAGGTGGTTTTATTCAATAAGCGCCTCCCGGCGACGGAAGGTCCGTGAAGAATGACATGATAAACCCACAAATGCTGTTTACATAAATCACCCATTCTGCTCGGTTCAGTAGCTAGAGTTTGTCCTATAGCTGAAATTCTTGTTGCAGTGATCAACCGACTTTTATTATGAGGTAATCAATACTTCATAGGTAATTACCTATTTAAGGTATAGACGCTGCTATCTTGTGCAGAGGCATGGGATTCTAGTACTTTCCCTGTATTGGTATATACAGTAGTAAAAACCAGGTTCTGTTATATGACTTGGCTAGCTATTAAAACCTGGCTTCAGTTGGTACACGAAGTCAGTATCCATTTGGCAAGGATAACCTGAACAGACAACACTCCTTGTCCGCGCATTATGGACAGTCAGTATGTTGCTTGAGCAGTATGATCACCAGTTTTCTGAGTCACCAGGTTAAAACTGACAAAGATCAGTAAGGTATGCCTGAATTACTGATATTAAATTATCCTCCGGGCGCTGCATTTACGGATTGATATGAATTCAGGCAAAACGTCAGGGGAAAAAGAATCTTAAGAAATATTTTTCAACATTGAGAAATAACTAAGGTAACTATTCATGAAGATAAATAAATTATTCCAATATATTCTCACCTGTATGGGATTGTTTTATATGGGGAGCGCAGTGGCCCACCATTCCCATGCCACTCTTGATTCAAATGATGTGAGAGTAATCACCGGAACGGTAACAAAATTCGGCTGGACCAATCCTCATGTGTTTATAAAGGTGCTGGCGCCAAATACAAGGGGGGAGTTGGTTGAGTACGGTATTGAAATGAACAATCCCCCCAGCCTGGTTCGACTGGGTTGGTCAAAGGATACTCTCAAGGAAGGTGACATCATTACCTGGGAAGGCCCCCAGGACCGGGACAAGGATCGGGCATATTCCGGCGCTTACTGGGTCGAGAAAGATGGCGTGCGTCTGAATACCACAGGCGGTCGCTCTATGGTCAATGTTGGCGCTGTGCCTTCAACTGATTTCAGTGGGGTCTGGTCGCGTGCTGATCCTGGCGGCTTCACTGGCCATTATCTCCCTCCCGCTGACTGGCCATACAACGCCGTCGGCCAGGCGATGGTGGATGGCTTTCAGGAAAACCAGAACCCGGCTCTGGAATGTGATGATCCGGGCCCCCCAAAGTCAACAGTTCTGCCATACCCGCATAAGATAACCCGTGTGGATGACAGCACCATATTAATTGAACGGGATCTGCTGGACACACCACGTGTCATTCATCTGGATCGAAACGCGCCGGTTGGAGAGCCCTCATTCATGGGGCACTCCGTAGGTTGGTTTGAGGGTGATGAGCTGGTCATTGAAACCAGTAATTTTATTGCCGACAGGTGGGGCTCACATACCGGAGTAGATTCCAGTGAAGAAAAGCATCTTCTTGAACGCTACAGCCTGATTGAAGGGGGCCTGGGTCTGAAAGTTGAAATTACATTGACTGATCCGGTCTACCTGGCGGCGCCCGTCACCTACGAGCACTACTGGACCAAGCTGCCAGATCGTGACCTGGTGGATGCACCCTGTACGCTTGAGTCAACAACGCTGTGGATCGAAGGAGGTTATTCAAAATGAACAAGCTATCACTGCACAATAAATTCCTGTCAATCGCTGTATTCACTATGCTGGTATCTTTTTCAGGCATAAGCAACGCACATCACTCAGCAATTGCCTTTGATATGAATGCACCGTTAATTACCATCACAGGTAAAGTTACCCAGTTTATCTGGCGCAGCCCACACACCAGTATCAATATGGAAGTGGAAAATGCAGAAGGTGAGGTCGAAATCTGGAAGTTTGAAGGTGGCGGCACCGTCTCATTGGTGAAGAACGGGGTAACGAGAGACTCAATCAAGCCAGGACACATTGTTTCCATTACAGCTGCGCCACTTCGTGACGGAAGGGCTGGTGGACTGATGAAATCGATTACCCTGGAAGATGGCAGGCTTGTTGATTTTTCAAATGAATAAAGGGTCCGGTGAGAGATAGCAGCCTTTATATAATTTAATATCCTGGTATTGCTCCTACAGGTGCGTGTTCAGGGATGAGTGAGTGTTATGAATTTTGATTTTTCCCCCTTTCATTTATCTGGCGTGGTGTACGGTACCTTGATGAATGATCCTGAAGCATTGGCTGATCTCGGCGAGCAAGTTAATGAAGCGCCGTACAAGGCCCCCCCCAAAGCCCCGGTAATGTATATCAAACCACGCAACACGCTGGCCGCGACCGGGTCAGCTTTGTGCTTGCCTGCGGGACATCAGTCTCTGGAGATTGGTGCATGCCTGGGGCTGGTTATTGGGCGAACGGCCTGCCGTGTACCAGTTGGCCAGGCCCTGGACTATATAGCGGGTTATACCATCGTTAATGATGTGAGTTTGCCCCATGACAGCTACTATCGTCCGTCTATCAGGTTCAAGGCGAGAGATGGATTTTGCCCAATAGGCCCCCGTGTTATTCCAGCTTCCGAGTTGAACAAGCCTGATGAGCTGGATGTGTCGGTATACATCGATGACGATCTGGTTCAGCAAAGTTCCACGGCCGGGCGCGTACGTTCGGTGGCTCAACTAGTTGCCGATGTCACGGATTTCATGACGTTGCAGGCAGGAGATATTCTCATGCTCGGCGCTGCGGCCAGAGCCCCCAAAGCCCCTGCAGGCAGTAAAGTTAAAATAGAAATTGCCGGGCTTGGTTGTCTGGAAAACACAGTGGTGAACGAGGAGGAGTTATCATGAAAACTGCTCGTGTCGCTTTTGCTGGAGCCATACATACTGCTTTTGAGGATCCCAAAGGCCTGCGCCTTGCCGATGGCAGGATAGTGTCGGAAACAGAAGTCGTATGGTTACCGCCATTTGAAACAGGCACTATTATTGCGTTGGGTCTGAATTACGCCAAACATCTAAAAGAATTATCCAAAGAACTGACGATCACTGAAAAAGATGAACCGCTTGTTTTTCTCAAAGGCCCCGGTGCCATCATTGGTCACCAGGGACAGACCCGTCGTCCCAAAGACGTCACGTTTATGCACTATGAGTGCGAACTGGCGGTAGTGATTGGTAAAACGGCGAAAAGCGTCACGGCAGCCGATGCAATGGAGCATGTTGCCGGTTATACAGTGTGTAATGATTATGCTTTTCGTGATTATCTGGAAAACTGGTATCGACCGAACCTGCGCGTCAAAAACAGGGATACCGCCACAATTCTTGGCCCCTGGTTTGTAGACGCGGCTGACGTTGCTGATCCTCATAATCTTTCCCTGAGTACCTACGTGAATGGCGAGCGCACCCAACACGGCAACACTGCTGATTTTGTCAATAATATCCCCGAACTGATTGAATACCTCAGTGAGTTCATGACATTACAGGCCGGCGATGTGATCCTGACTGGGACGCCGGATGGTGTGGTGGATGTGAATGTTGGCGACGAAGTGGTTTGTGAAATTGAAAGCATTGGTCGGCTGAGCAATACCATCGTTGATGATCAGGTGTTTGGTCGTTAACGGACGGAAAAAATATTTCAGGAGTAAATAACTATGCGAATTGACCACCTGATCGACGGTAAGCCCGTTGCAGGAAAAAAATATTTTGAAACCATAAATCCGGCGACTCAGGAAGTGCTGGCTGAAGTGGCTGAGGGTGGCGAAGCCGAAATCAACGCGGCGGTAGCTGCAGCCAAAAATGCGTTTCCGGCCTGGTCGGCAAAACCGGCGGCTGAACGTGCTGTCCTGATGCGAAAACTCGCCGATTTGATCACCAGCAATGTGCCAGAGATTGCTCAAACAGAAACCCGGGATACAGGGCAGGTTATTTCCCAGACAGGCAAGCAGTTGGTGCCACGAGCTGCTGATAATTTCAGGTATTTTGCAGAAATGTGTACTCGCGTGGATGGCCATACCTATCCAACCCCGACGCATTTGAATTACACCCTGTATGACCCTATAGGTATCTGCGCCCTGATTTCGCCGTGGAATGTTCCCTTTATGACAGCGACATGGAAGACCGCGCCGGCATTGGCCTTTGGTAATACCGCAGTGCTGAAAATGAGCGAATTGTCACCGTTGACTGCCGCGCGTCTGGGGGAGCTGGTTATTGAAGCGGGTATTCCACCCGGCGTTCTGAATCTGGTTCATGGTTATGGGGTAGAAACAGGTGAGCCGCTGGTGGCTCATCCTGATGTTCGCGCCATATCTTTTACCGGCTCTACTGCAACAGGTAATCGAATTGTTAAGAGTGCAGGCTTGAAGAAATTCAGTATGGAGTTAGGAGGTAAAAGCCCTTTCATTATATTTGACGATGCGGATATGGAGCGAGCGCTGGATGCCGCCGTATTCATGATTTTTTCCAATAACGGTGAGCGTTGTACTGCCGGATCAAGAATCTTCATTCAGAAATCACTTTATGCTGATTTCGTCATCCGTTTCACTGAGCGTGCAAAACGTATCAGTGTTGGTGATCCGTTGGATGAAAAGACAATCGTAGGCCCACTGATCAGTACTGACCATCTTGCCAAAGTTCGTAGTTATATAGAACTGGGGCCGAAAGAAGGTGCTACTTTGATGTGTGGCGGCATTGACAGGCCCGAGTATGCGCCTGAGTTAGCAGAGCAATTCCAGAAAGGCAATTTTGTCTGGCCTACGGTCTTCGCGGACGTCGATAACAAAATGAAAATAGCCCAGGATGAGATTTTTGGTCCGGTGGCCTGCTTGATTCCCTTCGAGGATGAGGCAGATGTGATAAGCAAAGCCAATGATAATCAATATGGCCTGTCTGGTTATATCTGGTCTGAAAATATCGGCCGTGCTCATCGGGTTGCTGCTGCTCTTGAAACCGGCATGTGTTTTGTGAACAGCCAGAATGTCAGAGATCTGCGACAAGCCTTTGGCGGAACCAAGGCTTCGGGGACGGGAAGAGAAGGTGGTACCTGGAGTTATGAAGTCTTTCTGGAACCAAAGAATATCTGTGTCTCAATGGGATCGCATCACATACCGCATTGGGGCGGTGAGTAAGAACGACAGGAATACCATGAGGAATAACAATGGGTAAACTTGCATTAGTAGGGAAGATCACCCACGTACCATCCATGTACCTGAGTGAACTGGAAGGTCCGCGCAAGGGCAGTCGTCAGTCTGCCATCGATGGCCATAAAATAATCAGCCAGCGCTGTCGCGACCTGGGTGTAGATACTATCGTGGTTTTTGATACCCACTGGCTGGTTAATTCCAATTACCATCTTCTATGTGCTGCTGAATCAAAAGGTGTCTATACCAGCAACGAACTGCCGCATTTCATAAGCAACATGGCCTATGATATTCCTGGTAATCCTGAACTTGGAAAAATTCTGGCCAAGGCCTGTAATGAATTAGGCGTGGAAACGCTGGCTCATGATGAAACCACCCTGGCACCGGAATACGGCACACTGGTACCCATGCGCTATATGAATGAAGACAAGCACTTCAAATCCATTTCTGTTTCTGCCTTGTGTATGGTTCACTATCTCAACGACAGCGCTCGTTTGGGCTGGGCTATGCGCCGCGCCGTGGAAGAGCATTACGATGGTACCGTCGCTTTTCTTGCCAGTGGCTCCCTCAGTCACCGCTTTGCCCAGAATGGGCTGGCAGATGAATACAGTTACAAGATCTGGAGCCCCTTTCTGGAAAGGCTCGATAACCAGGTCGTTGAGATGTGGAAAAATGGTGAATGGGCTGATTTCTGCGCTATGCTGCCGGAATATGCGGCTAAAGGCCATGGTGAAGGTTTTATGCACGATACCGCAATGATGCTGGGTGCATTGGGGTGGTCTGACTATGAGGGCAAGGCTGAAGTGATTACACCTTATTTCGGCTCATCAGGAACTGGGCAGATCAATGTTGTGTTTCCTGTCACAGAACAAAGTGGTGATGCAATCCCGGCGGCAGAAGCATCCGTTGCCAGTGGTTTTAATTCCTTTCCACGCTTATAGGAAAGGGATACAGGAATATTACGGACAAAACCAATGCCTCATCTTGTTATTCTATACACATCAAATCTTGAAGCTGACACCAATATGACGGTGTTATGCAGAAGTCTGGCTGACACCATGCTGACGGTTGAAGATGAAGCAGGGAAGCAGGTATTTCCAACCGGTGGCGTACGCGTATTAGCCTATCCGGCAGCCCATTATGCCATAGCAGATGGCGGGGAAGCGGGGCGTGCCGCGGGTGGCTCAGGCGACTATGGTTTTATCTACCTTAATTTACGTATGGGGCGTGGCAGGAGCGATGCGGTCAAGCAGCAAGCCGGACAAGCCCTGCAGAAAACCGCCATGGATCATCTTCAGCCATTACTGGAATTAAAGCCGGTGGGAGTAACCTTTCAGATAGACGAGGGGCCCGAGGTATTTGACTCCAAAAATAGTAGTTTGCACCCGCTGTTCAAGAAGGACCGTTGACATGTTTTCACAAGACATCATAAAAAAACTGGCGCAGCAGCTGTATGAAGCGCGCAAAAGTCGTACTCAAGTACGGCATTTTTCCCAACAGTATCCGGACATGACGATTGATGATGGTTATGCGATTCAACGTGCCTGGGTGGAGCTGGAACTGGCTGATGGGCGCAAGATACTGGGACGCAAGATAGGTCTTACGTCACGGGCAATGCAGTTGTCGAGTCAGATTACGGAGCCAGACTTCGCGCCCCTGATGGATGACATGTTTTTTGAAGCCGGTGCCGATATCCCCTTCGATACTTTTATAGCGCCACGGGTAGAAGTGGAACTTGCCTTCATATTAGGTAAACCCTTAAAGGGGCCAGGAATCACTCTTGAAGATGTTATGTCTGCCACTGAATATGTCACTCCCGCATTGGAAATTATTGATGCGCGAATTGAGCAGTTTGACCGTGACACAAAAGTGATGCGCAAGGTTTTTGACACCATCTCAGACTTTGCCGCCAATGCCGGCATTGTGGTTGGGGGCAAGCAGGTAAATCCCAATGATGTGGATCTGCGTTGGTGTGGTGCCATGTTGCATAAAAACGGTGAGATTGAGGAAACCGGTTTGGCGGCAGGTGTGCTTAATCACCCGGCCAATGGCGTGGCCTGGTTGGCTAATAAAATTGCTCCCTATGATGAACAACTCAATGCCGGAGATGTCGTTTTGGCAGGCTCTTTCACTCGACCTACCGGGGTGGTAAAAGGCGACAAGATCCACGTTGATTATGGTCCCCTTGGCAGCATATCCATCAGCTTTGTCTAGGGTTTTTAGTCTGGGGTATTAAGTCTGAGGTATTAATGAATATTTCCAAATTACCTGTAAATACGTTTAAACAGGCTTTGCTTGAAGGGCGCTCACAGATAGGTCTGTGGTTGGGGCTTGCTGATCCTTATGCAGCCGAATTACTGGCCACTACCGGTTTCGACTGGTTGTTGATAGATGCCGAACATGCGCCCAATGATGTTCGCCAGGTATTGGCACAACTGCAGGCAATTGCCCCTTATCCTGTCCATCCGGTGGTAAGGCCAGTGCAGGGAGATGTGGCGCTGATTAAGCAATATCTGGATGTGGGGGCGCAAACGCTCCTCATTCCCATGATCGATAGCGCCGAGCAGGCCCGTGAAATGGTTGCCGCAACCAGATATCCACCCAAGGGTATTCGAGGGGTGGGCAGTGCCCTGGCTCGTGCTTCACGCTGGAACCAGGTCGACGATTATCTACAGCAGGCGGAGCAGGAAATATGTGTGCTGGTGCAGGTTGAAACCCTGAAAGCGCTGGAAAACCTGCCAGAGATTCTGCAGGTGGAAGGGGTTGATGGTGTCTTCTTTGGCCCCTCTGACTTGTCAGCCTCCATGGGGCATATCGGCAACCCGGGTGCGCCGGCGGTGCAGCAAGCGCTGGTCGATGGCATTGCAGTGGTACGTAAAGCAGGCAAGGCTGCGGGCATACTCAGTACTGATCTGACTCTGGCCCAGGTTTATCTTGATCAGGGGGCCCAGTTTGTTGCTGTAGGGGTAGATACGTCCTTGCTCACCCGTGCTGCCCGTGAACTGGCTGGCAAATTCAAGGATGACATTGACGCGCCAGAACCACCAGTAAAAGGCAGTGTGTACTGAAACTATCCTCTGATTCTGCGATAGACACAGACTTGATACCAGCTGGAAAATTATTTAGCACTTTATTAAACGTTTAAAGGGGATGAATCATGCCACATATGCAACCGCTTGAGCTGGACCAGATTGAAGATGCTGATCTGCAGGAAAGGCTTGCTCACTATGAAAGAACCCGTGGCTTTATCCCAAACAGTATTAAAACCATGGCAAGGCGTCCTAATATCGCCAGGCAATTTACAGCATTCAATCAGGTTATTTTGTATGAAGGCACGGTGCCGGAAGAATTGAAAATGCTCATCAGCCTGGTTTCCAGTGTTGCCTCGGGCTGTCAATATTGCCAATCACATATGGCCAATCTCTCAAGTATCTACAAGGCATCGGATGAAAAAATTGCCGCGGTATGGGAGTTTGAAACCAGCGAGCTATTTAGTGATGCCGAACGTGCTGCATTAAGACTGGCCCTGCACTCGGGTTATCTTCCCAACGAAGCGACACAGGAAGACTTTGATGAGGTGGGTAAATATTTTGATGAAGGGCAGGTAGTGGAAATAGTTGCTTCAATCGCCCTGTTTGGTTTTTTGAATCGCTGGAATGATACGATGGCTACACAACTGGAAGACTTACCGCAAAAAGTCGCCGAGCGTACCATTGCGCCAAAGGGCTGGCAGCCAGGAAAACACGGTTAGGCTCACAAGTCCTGTTACAGTTTTTCCCGTAATAATTAAAGCGGCTTATTTTCCGTGAAGGAAAATAGTTCGCCCCTGTGCAATTGTTGCCAGGGGGCGTCCGCATCCCAGAGCAGCTTCTGCCGTGAGTGTAACCAGTTGGCTGTTATCAGCTACCATTGAGCCATCTGCCCGCTGCATATTGTTTTCAAAGCCTACCCGGGCATGCCCGCCCAATTGCGCTGCACGCGTCATTATGGACTGTTCGTTTTTACCAAAGCCACAACACATCCAGGCCGCCTTGCCCTTGTAAGCAGTCACAAAGGTATCCAGATCGCTGGCTTGTGCCAGTGTCTCGCTATATCTGCCAAGTACGAATAACAGCATATGACGCTGACCCGGAATAACGCCGGCATCACAGAGATGCTGATAACGATCTAATTCCCCAGGCGTATATATAATGTACTGAATGAGTGTGCCAGCATCCTCAAGGCGGGTTAAAAATGTACAGGCCTCAGCTTCAGCCGCGCTATCTGTTGTACTATCCGGAATCAATTCACGCAGGGCGATGGAGGCTGATTCCGGCATCAGTTCCGTCATTGCCTGCATTTGTTGGTGTCGGTTGAAGATACCGGCAGACTCCGAGGTGGCCTGTATAATCATACGGGATCCTACTTCCTTTCGAATGGCTGCAATGGCAGGGATATAGTAGCGACTGGAAATAGTGTGCTTGCCCTGGTCATCTCGTACATGCAGGTGAATCATACCGGCGCCGGCCTCCAGACAGGTACGGGCTGTATGGGCCAGTTCTTTGGGTGAAATGGGTAAAGCAGAATGATCAGCTTTACTGTATCGCGCGCCATTGGGCGCTACGGCGATCAGCATCGGGGTTTGTTCAGGCATGCACAACACCGCAAGCAATTCCCAGTTCCGGCGCAACGCTATAGACGTCCAGTTCAGGGATGGAGCCACCGCAGGCCAGGTGTGCAGATGTGGCGGCGATCCAGGTTTGCAATTCCATTGAGCCAATACCTCCCTGGGCTACCAGTTCATCCTGATCCCATTGATCAAATGAAGCCAGATTCCCGGAAAATAGAACATCAAGAAAGCGCTGATCACTTTCTGCATTCAGACGCATGTCTTTTGCCGTGCGCTCGCCACGGGTAATCATACTGGCACCCTCGTGATGCATGACATCCAGCCGATGCAGCCACTGCTCTGGTGTCAGTGATTCCTGCAACTTTCCTCCGGAAAGCTGCCAGGCCGAAATATCCTCATCGCCTTCACCAAACCCCGGATAATATCGGGTCGGGTGATGGGACATGCCACCTGATGCCAGAAATAATACCCGCTTGTTTTGCGAACTCACGAAATTTCCGATGCTCTCTCCCAGCAAGCGGGTACGACGAAAAGGCACAAAAGGTTTGGTGATGGCGTTGATGAAAACCGGGATAGAGGGGCAGGCATCAAGTGCTCCAGTCATATTATTAAGGGTCTGGGAAAAGGCATGGTCGACGGTCATCTGATAGGAGACGGACGCATCAATATCGTGTCTGCGCAAATAGTCTATGCAGTCTGCCGCGGTGCCTTCCGGCACATTCAGAGTACCGCTAAACCCCCCGATGTCGGCTGTGGCCTGAGCAGATAAGCCGATACAAAAAGCAGGCATGTTATTGAGGAAGAAGCCATTAAAATGATCAGCACCAAAAATGATTACCAATTCCGGCTCAAAAGCTTCCACAAAAGCGCGCGCTTGTTGAAAGCCAGCCTGAATCCTGTCCCACTCCTGCGGAGCCTTGTCATAGCAGTAAAGCAGTGGGCTGTGAGATGCGCAAACCAAAGCTGATGGCATTTAACTTCCTGTATTTTCGGGAGTTTGACCAACCGGGCCAGTATTGTTTTCTGCAACAAAAATGCGCTCAATATGGCGCTTGCCTATGCGCCAGGTGCCGTCTGCATCACAGGTATATTCATCAATGAAATCTGCTACCAGATGGGGACTTGCCTGAGCTACCGGTGCAACCCCATCGTAGGCAAACGTCATGCAGACACTGGTGCCGCGTGCCTGAGTTGGAGAGAGAATTTCAATTTGCAGTCCGGAATATAAATGACGGGCTGTGCGAGGGCCTGCTTCAGTTCGCCGATTAAAGACCTTGGCGATTTCTTCCCGACCATGGGAACGACGGGTGCCATGGGAATACTCTGCATTCTCAGTAAACAGATCCAGCAATTTTTCTATATGGCCGTGATCAAGGAAATAGCAGAAATTACTATTGAGTTCTTCCAGTGCCAGCCGGGTTTCCAGTAGCGCTAGTCTTTCGGAATCAGTCGCCATCGGCCAATGTCTCCTTTTTCCAGAACTACCGGATTGCTCAGTTTACCGAGGCCTTCAATTTCCACATCAACCGGGCCAGGAACAATCTGTAAATTGGCGTGATGAATGGATTTCCGGTTTGCTGATGGTTTAAAAGCCGTGCCCATGGAAACTACATCGCCGGCATGAAGTGTGTGAAAACGGCTGATAAAGCTCAGCACTTCAGCCACTTTAAAATTGTAGTAACGAGTACTGTCTTCAGCAATTAATTCTCCACCGGTATGGCAGAATACATCGAGGTTATCGGGATCCTTGATGACATCAGCTGTCACTAACCAAGGACCCATGCAGCCAAAGGTATCAGAGCCTTTATAGCGCGCAGCGTAGGAAAGATGCTGCTCTACTTTTTCAACCTCGTTCGGATTGTCCTTTTTGGGATACAGGGCATAATAGCGAAAAAGGTCTTCAGCACGCATACCATTGCCGGTGATATCGTCAAAAATGGTATAACCAAATACGTGTTCCAATGCCTTTTCCGGTTCGATATCACGCCCGGTGCGGCCTATGATGACAGCTAATTCAGGCTCTGGATGTACACTGCCGTAATAACTACGTACAACAATAGGCTGTAAATGCCCGACCAGACAGGATTTTGGTTTCAGAAAGAAGGCCGGGTGATCCGGTGCACTGATTTTTCGCGCATTACTGGCAGAATTGTTCATGGCGACGCCGCATATTTTTCCCGGGTTCGTGACGGGCGGCAGCCAGTTGATATCAGCCAGAGGAATTAGAGAAGACTTGTTGCCGCCCTGTTTCTCAAGTAATTCCTGTATTGATTTCAGGCCTGCCTTGCCACTGTTAATTAATTCAGCCATGTCGCCAGAGGGAAATAATTCATCAAGTGACAGCAGGTGATCTTCACCCACAGCCAGCCCAAGCTGAACATTATTGTTGTAGGAAAAACATGCAAATTTCATTAAAGCTCTATCCTGTTAACTATATGTCGGGAATGCCTGTGATTTTGGTTCCTGTTACCAGTGCCGGAATTTTCCGTTAGCGTATTTGACCTGCCTGCAGCCACTCACTAATCAACCCGGCCAGATCATTGCTGTTATTGTCCTGCATCATCAAGTGTGAATTACCTTTGATAGCGAGCTCGCCCGGTAAATCTATAAACCTGGCATGTGTGCCATGGCTGCCTATAGCGTCTGCAGCGGCTTTGCAGCTTGCTCGTCGCCGAGGATGTCCGCCGGCGCTGCGTTCTTCAACATAATCTCCATACAGGGCCAAAAAAGGAATGCCGGCCAAAGGGTTATCTGCATTATCAACAGCAGGGCAGGCCACCGTTTCAACGGCAACCAGGGCTTTTACCTGTGTTGGAGATGAGCGGGCATAACGAAAGCCAAGGGCACCCGCTGCCGAATGCATGATCAGCACCGAAGGGCCAACACGGTCCAGTAATTCTGCAAGGGCCTGCTGGCTTGCTTCACCGTTGGTAGCCGCGCCCATCCGTCCTGATCCTGAAAATAGTTCAAAGGATGCGCCAAATTGTTCAATGTAATTTTCCTGCAGGGGCTGTGCCGGAAACCTTGAGTCTGGAAAGCTCACGCCAAATTCCGGACCAAAGCCCCAGACACTCCACGGCTGTTCCAGTGAGGTTTTGCCGAGCATGATGTCTTCAGTGCAGGGGAAGGCGGGGTCTGCTTTCATACAACCATTGATAGCATCAATGGCAAAACCACTGCTGCTGCGATGGGGAATATCCATGATATACACTGGATGCCCCTGCCTGACAAAATACTGGGCCCATCCTTCCCGTCCGTCCGGTGTTGTCAGATATATGCTCGATGACAAGCCAAAACCGGGAATTAAAATGATGTTGGCCCCGGTAACAGTCTCAGGAATGAAAAAACCTACTTTGCCCTGGTGACTTACTGTGCTTCGGCCAGAGGTTGGCAAACTGGCATCCCGGCCATCGGAGTAAGGGGCATCAGTGCGCTCTCCACCCACGAAAAAAATCCCCATGGAATCCAGGCTGAGGGATTGCGCTTCAGCAAGGAATGCTGAAAAAACCAGAGCTGTTGTCAGTACAGCCTGCAACAGGACACGGAATTTGTTCTGGTAGAAATTAGAAAGCGTTTTGCTGCACATAAGTGTTAGTCCGTTTGGTGAATCTATTTTTTTTACAAAAGCTTGAGGCAGTGTATTAACTATTTTTAGGTTGTAGTTTAAGAAATATTAATGCCACTGCCCCCAACATTGAGCCAGCTGCCATTACCAGCCCCACATTGGCCAGTGAGGTACCGGCATTTAGTAAATAGCCCGCGATCATTGGCGAAAGTACTGCGCCACCGCGACCTACCCCAATAACGAAACCAGTACCTGTTGCCCGCACATGGGTTGGAAAAGCATAGGCCGCTATTGAATACATGGCTGATACTCCGGCGTTGCCAAAAAAGCCGGCTAATGCTGCCATCATACTCAGGGATTCTATATTGGCTTCGGATCGACCAAACAAGGCAACGCCTATGGCGGCAAGCACAAGAACTGCCATGGTTAATGGTTTCAAACCAATACGCAAGGTGGCCAGGCCAAACGCGGCGCCTCCCAGTGCTCCGCCGATATTTGCCCAACTGATTACGCCGGAAGCTGCCGAGGCATCAATCCCCATTTGCACTACCAGGGTAGGTGTCCATTTCAGGATGTAATAAAAAGTGATGATGTGAAAGAAATAGGCCAGAGTGACGACGCTGGTGATCATCACCAGGTTAGCTGAGAAAATATCCAGCACAGATTTTTTTCGGGTTTCGGCATTTACTTCCGGCAGGGCGTTTACGGCCATTTTGCCAAGTTTCTGCAATGCGGCATTGATTTTTTCAAGACTATTGGCGGGCTGCTTTCGTGTCAGCCAGTGCACAGATTCAGGTACCAGAAAATAAACCACTGGAATCAGGCTGGCTGAGAGTGCCATGCCAACATAGAACAGAGAGCGCCAGTTGCTGCCATCTGCCAGCAATATGGCCTTACCAATTTCGCCACAAAAAATACCACCAAGGGGATAGCCAATGGTCAAAATGGCGATGCACATGGCCCGATTCCTGTTATTGGAAAATTCGGCCACCACGGCATTGGTAGTGGAAAGCATGCCGCCAATACCCAGTCCCGTGTAAACACGCCAAAGGCTAAGGATGGCAGGGGAGTTGGCCGTTGTGGCGAAATACATTCCTGAGGACATGACAATAAGACTACCCAGCATCATATTACGTCGGCCATAGCGATCAGCCACGCCACCCAGGAGGATGGACCCAAATGCCATGCCAACCATTTCCATGGAAAGAATGATGCCCAGCTGGGCTCTGTCTATACCCCATTCAGATAAAATTCCCGGGGCGGCAACACTGATGGTTAATACATCAATGCCATCCATTGCATTGAGCAGTACGGTTATTCCAACTACCAGAAACTGCATGGTCGTCATTGCAGATTGGTCTATTATCTCGCGTGGATCAGTCATCAGTTCAGCTTCACTGGTAAAAATATAGAAAAAAATGTCAGCAGTGTGTGCGACCTAGTCTTCAAGTTCTCCGAAAACCGTCTCACCTTCATGCCCACTGTGCAGGATCTCCGGTTCGGAGCCCGGACTCCAGGCAGGAACCCGGAAGCTGGCGCGGTATTTTTGTGGTGGGCCCTGTTCGCCGTAGTGACGATTCTTGGTATCGATATCAAGGGCAACCAGATCAACCTGGGCATCATCTTTGCTGAAGTGGGCGATACCATAGCCGAGGACACGGGTATCGATCATCTTCATTCCTGGATTGGGATTGGAGCTGGCAGCGACGGCCAGGTTGATATTGTCGGTTTCAGCCATGACTCTCGCAGCCCGTGTGCCATGGCGAAACATAACATTCAGGTTGGGTCTGACTTCGGCATTTCCGTTGCCCCCCGGCGCGCGGTAAAGGTTTTGTTCGGGTAAATCCATGGCATTGAAAATCTGGGTCTGGGTTTCATTACGGGACATCATGGCCAAGGCAGTGACCGCAAAATCCGGCATCACATAACGTAGTTCATCTGCCTGATAGTCTTCAGCAACCAGTGACACAGCATGCAGGTGTCTGTCTCCTGACAGAGAGATCAGATTTGTGATGCCTCTGTCT
>JAUHWU010000143.1 GCA_030427065.1 Gammaproteobacteria bacterium
GAGTCCAGTAAAAAAAGTAATCAAAAAAAGAGTCAGGGAGTCAGGGTATTTGAGTTTTGAAAATAATGGAACACAGTTATTGTATTGAAGAAAAGAATGGTGGGCCCATCAGGCCTCTAATCGTTTATCCTCATAAAGGATAATTGCAGTATCTGTATAGATTTCACTATTCGAGACCTGCTGCCTGATGATGTATGACAAACGAATTATGAGGTAGCTAAAAAATATTTATCATAATAATCAATATGTTAAAACCTGTAAAATAAGTGTGTCAGAAAGCGTGTAACTTTTGAAGGCCATGATGTGGACTTTGGGGCATTAATATATTGAAAGGCATTGCTGATGCCCACATTGCCCCATACCCGCGCAGGTTACAATAGCACATGCGCTAATTCCCAAAACTCTTATCTTACATCCCCGGGAACTAAACCGAGGACAGTGGCAAATTTTCCCGGGGCTATGACGAATAATCCAGGAAAATGACTCCAGTGAATAATGGCGACGAACGTATTGCTTCTTTAAAAGGACGGTCCAGCAAATTTTTACGCAACTTATTTAAAGAGTAGCGGTGCGTTGATGAGGCGATCATAAACTTTACGCATGCGTTGGTGGGGAGCCCAGTGGATCAGGAAATTGGCCAGCGCTTCCCAGAGCGAGACCCAGGCAGCAATGGTCAGTCCCTGGGCGAATACTCCCAGGATCACTGAATCTGATGTCACTATACGTTCGTTCACAATAATCGAGAAGGTCAAGATCACAAGTCCTGCCAGCAGAAAGATTACGGAATTTCTTAGTCTATGTGACAAGGCGCGGGTTTCCCTCAGTTTCATGTAACCGAAATAGTTTCGGATGCTGTCGGTGAGACGGGAAATCAATTCCGCATCGGGCGTCTGGGCAAAGCGAAATTTGACCACGAACTTTTCCCTGCCTATTTCATTAACCGAATTGACCAGATATTCGGACAGTTCATCGTCCAGGTCCTTAATGATATAAGGGGCATTACGATCAAAATTATTATAGAGATCCTCCACTTTTTCGGTCGTGACCTCAATGATAATGGCATTGTTTTCAGAACGGGAATAGCGTTCAAGAATGGATTGATTCACGGAATGTGCACCTGCCTCTTAATGATAGGTGCACTATATTCCCGGGGAAAAGATTAAGAAAGCAAATTTCAGAAAATCCAAAATCGAGGCGGGTCAGAGTAACCTGATCCAGGTGTTTCTCAATAATCCTGTTTTCTCGTCTCCATGCCAGCTTCAAGATCGACGTCCCTGACCGGGGTATTTTGCCGAAAAATCATGTTATTCTTTTTGATCAGTTTTGGGGGTTAATCAATGTGCTATCAGGGGGCATCTGATTCCATGCGTACATTCATTCGATTGTTGTTTCTGTCATTTCTCATTTTAACGGGTTTCACCGCCCAGGCGCAGGCTCTGCACTGGTCTGACCCGGCTACCTGGCCCAACAATCAGATTCCTGCCGCCGGTGACAAGGTCACGATTGCCAGAGACCAGGAAGTGCTGCTGGATATCAGCCCACCCGCGCTGGACGGTCTCACCATCAACGGCAAGCTGGTGTTTGCAGACGAATCCGACCTGGCGCTGACCACCGAGTGGATCCTGGTGTTCGGAGAACTGCAGATCGGCACCGAGGCCAACCCTTTCCAGCATAAGGCCACCATCACCCTCACCGATAACAACAAAGGCGAACAGCTGATGGGCATGGGTGACCGCGGCATTATGCTGTCCGGCGGTACCCTGAACCTGCACGGCAACCGCACCAACGCCTGGACCAAACTGGCGGCTACCGCCGAAGCCGGCAGCACTACGATCGAGGTGCTGGATGCCAGACAGTGGCTGGTCGGTGACGAGATTGTGCTGGCCTCCACCGATTACAATCCGAACCAGGCCGAGCGTCGCACCATTGCCGCCGTCAGCGGCAACACCCTCACGCTGACCGAACCCCTGGAATACATGCACTTCGGCCAGATTACCTTCGGGGTGGATGAGCGCGGTGAAGTGGGACTCCTGACCCGCAACATCAAGGTGCAGTCCTCTGAAGATTCGCTTGAGTCATATTTCGGTGGCCACATCATGGCGATGGTCACCAGCAAGATGTATGTCGAGAGCATCGAGCTTAACCGCATGGGCCAGCACATGGAGCTGGCGCGTTATCCGATTCACTGGCATCTGGTTGGTGAGGGAGCACAGGGCCAGTACATCAGGAATGCTGCCATCCACGATACCTTCAATCGTTGCGTGACAGTCCATGGCACCAATGACCTGCGGGTAGAGAACAATGTGACCTACAACACCGTGGGCCACTGTTTCTTCCTGGAGGATGGCATCGAGACCGGCAACGAATTCGTCAAAAACCTCGCGATTCAGGTCAAGTGTCATCCCACCCTGGACTGCGTGCCTTACAACCTCGCGGCAAATGGCGAGATTGATGCTGAAAACCGTCAGGCTCTCAGGCGCATCAGCCAATCCGGCGAGAATACCCTGCTGCCTTCCGACAATACGGTGGCGGCCTACTGGATCACGAACCCCGACAATACCTTCGTGGACAACGTGGCCGCCGGTAGTGAGGCGACCGGCTTCTGGTTTTCCCTGCCGGAGCACCCGCAGGGTGCCTTTCTGGGCTCGGAAGACAGTCTCAATACCTGGCCACGCCGGACTCCGCTGCGTGAATTCCGGGGTAACGTGGCCCATTCCAACTTCGACGGCTTCATGGTCGATCGCAACATCAATGAAGACAATAGCTTCGATTTATCCTTCAGTGCTTACACACCACTGGTAAATCCGGCTGACCCTTACAGCGAGATGCTGGAGTCGCCCTTCGAGGATTTGACCAGCTACAAGAACCGCAATGGCGGGATCTGGGGCCGGGGTGAACTTCACGTCTTCAGCAACGCGAAACTTGCTGACAACGCCATTGGCATGACCCATTCCACCGGTACCTTCGGTAGCGAACGCTTTACCTCACGCTTGATCGATTCTCTGGTGGTGGGCGAAACCGGCAACATCGGTAATCCCGCGACACCGGAGGAAATCGCCTATGGCCGCAGCCTGCCGAAGCCGCCAATACCGGATTTCCCGATCCGCGGCTACGAATTCTATGATTACCGTCATGAGATAGTGAACACGACCTTCATGAATTTCCAGGATAACTTCATGCGTAAAACAGGCGCACTGTCCTGGTTGCTGTTCACGGGCGCGGCGGTCACTACCGAAAGCACCGTTGAGGGCGCTCAATTCGTCAATGCCAAGCGGGTGTATTTTCCAAACATCGATTCCCGTTTCGATAATGACAACCGCGGTGGCGTGGCCTATCGGACCGCAGCCATCCACGACCTGGACGGCTCGGTGGGTGGCAGGGGAGACGCCTACATCCTGATCCATGATGGCGAGAACGACAGCGTCGCCACTGATGAAGCCGCCTGCGAGATTCATCCTGCCTGGAATGCGTCAGTGTGTACGGGTGATGTCGGACGTCTTTATTTCCGGGCGGGTCAAATCGCATCGCCTCCCGCGCCCGGAGCATTAAGAGGCGGATTCGGCTTCGGTTACGTCCGTCCGACCTTTCCGCCTCCCGGGACCGCTCGGCCCGCACCGCGCGCGCCGCAGGCGCCCGTCGTGCTGGTTCGCCATGGCAAGGAACACAAGATCACGGCCAACCAGAGCACTGTGCGGGCCGGTACCGAGATTCAGGTGCTTACCGATCGAGATGAAGTCTCTCTCAGTGTGAGTGAAATGGACCGGGGCTCATGGGTTATCTTTGAACTGCCGGGTTTCAGCAGCGCCACCTCCGGCACGCAGCAGGGCAGCATGGACGCCTTGCGCCAGGCGGACGAGACTTCCTGGTTCAGTGGCAGGGACTCCCTCTGGGTCAAGCTGGTCGTAAGCGACCCTCTGCTCATGCCGATTCGTCCATCGAATACGCAGGCCAGTATCACGCTCAGCCGCTGAATTAATACAAGGATAGCTCTTCGCCGCAATACTGAGTGCACAATAGCTTGGCAAGGATGCCACTATGTCATCGCTCAGTACGCAGCCTGGCAGCGGGCTATTGCGTTACGAACGCCACCGTCCGGAAACCATGCTGCTCTACCAATTGGTGGAGCAGTACTATCCTCAGTTCCGGGAGCTGATGGTCCAGCAGGAAACACCACTGCCAGGGTATATCCAACAGGAGTTTGAAGCTTACCTGAAGTGCGGGCGACTGGAATATGGGTTTCTGCGCGTACGTTGTGAAAGTTGCCACCATGAGAAACTGGCGGCTTTTTCTTGCAAGAAACGGGGGTTCTGCCACAGTTGCGGGGCACGCCGCATGGTGGATAGCGCAGCACTGCTAACCGATGAAGTGCTGCCCAAAGTCCCTTTGCGGCAAAGGGTGCTCAGTGTGCCGTTCCAGCTTCGATTCCTGGTTGCCAGCTACCCCGAGCTGATGGGCAGGGCGCTGGGGATTGCCTATCGAACAATTGCGACCTGGCTGGTCTACCGTGGTGGCTTCACGCACAGCAGTGCCCGCACCGGGGTAGTGACCTTCATCCAACGCTTTGGTTCGGCCCTGAACCTGAATGTGCATTTTCATATCCTGTTTCTCGACGGGGTCTACATCACTGGATTAGATGAGAGTAAGCAGCTGTTTCGTCGGATACGAGCGCCGGATCAGGCAGCCCTGCAAGCGCTGGTGAGTACTATTGCTTCACGTTTGGCACGGTTTCTGGTTAAAGAAGGCTCGCTGGAGCAGGACGTCGAGAACAGCTGACTCAGCCTGGAACATCTGTGCCGCTGCGTGTCCCGGCCAGCCGTCTCGGAACAGCGTCTGGCCTTGACCCGGGATGGCCGTATTCGCAACGAACTGAAAACCCCATACAAAGACGGCACCACCCACGTGACCTTCGAGCCTCTGGACTTTATGGCGTGGTTAGCAGCACTGGTGCCTAAACCCAGAGTCAGCCTGACCCGGTTTCATGCAGTGTTTACGCCCAATAGCAAGTATCGGAAAATCATTACGCCTGCCGGGAGAGGCAAAGCCAGCAAAGCGCACTTGAGAAGTGCAAGCATAAGCGATACCACTGCTGCTGAAGAAGTCCGCAGCCCCATGGAACAGCGTGCTTCCATGACTTGGGCGAGGCGCCTCAATCGGGTACTCAGCATCGATATTACTGAGTGTGAGAAGTGCCAGGGGCCGGTGAAGATCATTGCCAGCATTGAAGACCCGGAGGTTATCAAGAAGATATTGAATCACCTGAAAGCCAGGGAGAAAGAGCGGGATTCCCATTCCAACCCACTGCCGCACATTCGAGCGCCTGCGCAACCAAAGCAGGGGCTGTTTGATTAAGGGAGCCAACAACAGGCACACGGAAGATGCGGCCGCAGGGATTGCAGGGCAAGGCTCGTGGCTAGTTCGGGAAAGTGCGGGGTTGCACATGAATCATCGGTGAATTTCAGCCGGGCTAGACGATTCAAATGGTGGTTTACGAAGGAATAAGAAAATTAAGGGCAGGTATTCGATGACCAGATTTGGCTAGACCCACTACACTTGGCTGTTTATACCTTTATACCTTTATACCTTTATACCTTTATACCTATAAGGGGCGTCGCTTCAATATGGATGGATCGGTGCCGAGGCTGGGCGCTTATGTACCGCAATGGTATGGCCAGACCATCGGTTTCTGGGATGAAGACGCGCTGATCACCTGGACCTCCAACATCCATCGCTTGTAAGTACACGGCAGTTTTTAAATTTTCAGATAAACTTCAGGTAATTGAAATTTACACGGCTAATCATGACAAGAATGGAGAAATATGGGGACTGAATCACGAAGCGGTTTTCTATGATCATGAAGCCTTGGTTGAGTCCATCAGGATGGTAGGTAATCTCGAATAACAAAGCGCCCTCAATGAGGAAGCACCTTACCAGTTTATTGAATGTTTTCAGTCGATGTTCAATATAGACGGTCACGCCACCCCTGTCGCTACAGGCACGATGATTGAATATCACGTGCCGGATATGTGCCCTCGCCCCTGGGCGGACAACTGGGAGCAGTGCCATGAACAGGATATGCAGGGAGGTAAAGTAGAGGATAGTATCTTCAGTTTTGAATAATAGTGGGCTGGATCAGTACCTCTGGCAGGAACACTGGAGATGGATTTTCAGTGAATCCAGCCCCCTCGATGAAAATTTTTTCAGTGTTTCTTCAGGATTCGTGTTTGTGGCATGTGAGTATATTGCTTGCGGGCCTGTACCGGATTTTCTGTCATAAATTCAGCGCAGCCTGAAAATGCCAATATTATGCTATGAAAAGCGAGCGAATAGTCTTTGCACAAAACATGGATAACTACCTAATAATAATGGACTTTCCTGAAACAGGTGCTTATCCTTGCCCAACATGCATGGATAATATCCAAGGTAGGCTTCACTAGTTTTTAATTCCTGAAAGTAAAGCACATGGCCGATAACGAAAACGAAGATAGTGATCCCCAGGAAAAGAATTTTCAAATCACTAATGAGGATGAACTGAACTTGCTGGAGGACATAGATAGCGATGAGACTCAATCAGACCTAGAAGATGAAATCCGGTCGATATTCGATGATGAAGAAGTTCAGGCGGGGCTGGTGGACGATGACATCCTTTCAGAGCTGGAAAATGAAATTCAATCGATATTCGGTCATGAGGAGATTGAGAAGCAAACAGAACTTGAGACTGGTGTTGCTGAACAGGATGTTGAAGCCTTCCAGACTGAATCAGAAGATGATGTCGAGTTGGATTCGGTTCTTGATGATGAGGGGGTAGAGCAATCATCAGTCAGCGTAGAACCAGAAATTCAACCGGATGCTGGAGCATCTTCGGTTGAGCTTGATAACACCGAGATAGAATCAATTCTGGATGATGAGACATTTCAGGAGCCCCCCACCGACGAAATCGATGAGCCGGACCTGAAGGATGCGGAAGTCTCATCTGTGCTCGATGATGCAGATATCCAGCCAATACTGGATGCCAAACAGGCACAGCAGGCAACGGATAGTGAAGAAACCGGTTCGATCATGGAGGATGTGGTTTCTGAAACGGAGCTGGATGACGCGCAGAACCAGTCATTTGTAGACGCC
>JAUHWU010000144.1 GCA_030427065.1 Gammaproteobacteria bacterium
GGTCTGAATCTTCTTATCATGACGATTAAAATCCGTTAACCACACCACGCCAACACCAATAAAGAAGATCAGCCCAAGTAAAAGAAAAATCTGGTTTGCTGCGAGCGAGCTTTCCAATGCAGCATAGGCACCGGCACCCATCGATAACCCAATATTGGCACCGGCCATGTAAATCGCAAACTGGGTTGCGGATACTTTCTGCCAGCATAGTTTCATACAACTGGCGATAAAACTGATGAAGCCGCCCTGGTAGATAAAAGCCTGAACAATACCGACACAGATCAGGAAGGTAGGCGAAATCCACAGGCTTTCCGTCAATCCGATAAAAATACACAGTATTCCATAAAGTCCCAGCACCAGCCCATAGAAAAATTTGATGCCCTTGCTATCAATAACAAGACCCAATACCAGGCCGGCCATGGCGGCCAGAAATCCAACGCCGGAAATAAAAGTGGAGTACTGGGTGCTTTCAAAGCCCAGGTCCTGGACCACCACAATGGGCACCAATGAAATCCAGACACCGTAGGCGAAACGGAAAATAAACGCTGCCCCGAAAATGAACAGGCTGGCCGGGAGAAACATCACGCGCGCCAGATCGATGCCGATAATCTTCCAGCTCTCCGGTTTCATATCAAGTGAGCGCTGGGATGCCACTCCAGCTGACCATGGCAGCATTCGTTCACCGGGTCGTTCACGCACGGCAATGGCGACACTCAGAATCAAGCCAAAGGCAAAACACAGTAATGTGGCGATACCGGGCATCCCGAAATTTATAACCACGAAAGCAGAGACTGCGGTACTAATGGAAATGCCTGCTACCTGACCAAAGGCCATAAAGGCATTGGCACGGCCATGCTCCTCTACCGGCAGTACATCAATCGCCATACCATCCACGGCAACATCCTGACTGGCGCCAAAGACATTCAACATAAAACACAGTGCGCTAAGCACCGCAATGTTCTCAAGCCCGGAAGGGAAAAAAGCAAAGGCAAAGCCAGTGAGCACCATGCAACTCTGGGCAAAGATTACCCAGGGTCTGCGTCTTCCCATGGACAGGAAAGTCCAGCGATCCATAAAAGGACCCGCCAGTAATTTGAAACTCCAGGGCAAATTGGCGATGGCAATAAAAGAGGCAATCGCGACCGCAGATTCTCCCCTTTCTGCCAGATAAGCCGGCAACGCCGTATTCACCAGGCCGAAGGGAAAGCCCTGAGCCAGGTAGAGCATGGTAAACGTAAAAAAACGCAGTCGTCGACTTTCAGAAAGAATCAGCTTCATAGTCTTTGTCTTTTATTCTTATTATCAGTTTATGAACGCCTAGCGTGGATTCCAGGGCGAACTCATTTTATAGGGGGATTGCACAAAGTCTGCCACCACAGAAGCGATGCAGTCATTACGAATCGCAAAGCTTTCCAGAAAACCCCAGGTTTGCGGTTCACGGAAAATACTGCGGGCAGGAGTTCCATCAGTCAGGGTGTATTCATCCAGCACCCCTTTATGATCTATAAAGCCGCGGAACATGGCCACCCCTTTTTCCTCATCCACGAGAACCGGCCAGTTACGCACTTCGTTATTAAAAAAGTAGCGCCCTGATTCAAAGCCACCCTTGATGTCGGAAAACAGCATGCCGTTCTCACGGCGGATGGCTTCAGGCAGAAAACAGGTGCCACGGATTTCGCCATTGTTGCGTTCCAGTGTGGAAAAATAGCCCCGGCCATGCTGAATCAGGCGCTCTCTGGGAAGGCGTGCCTCACGTGACACACCAGCCTCGATTATCGGGTCGTGGGAATAGCCCTCATGATCGCCGATTGGCGTTGGTGGGCTGCTGAGATTGCGTCGTGTGGAGATAACGTGCTCGATCTCGGTGATTTCCATACCCTCCACTTTTAAACGTATCGCCAGAAAACCCGGTATGTCATTCTGCATAATGACGGTATAAATACCGATCTGACTGGTTTGCGGATCCAGCAGGGTCAGCGGTGGTCCCAACTCCTCGCTGACGGTATGCCAGGTGCCGTCGGGAAAGGGCATCTCGACAAAATTTTCGCTGAAGCGCACATTGTCGTCTATGACGACCTTACCGGCATCATGGGCCAGATAGGCAGCCCGGTAGTCATCCGCAAACGTCTGCAGGCACTCCCGATTGCAACCAATTGGCTGGGCTACGGTGGTGGCTGAAGCAGCCAGACATATAATAAGAGCAGCAGTGAATTTGAAAACGCGCATTGATTTCCCCTTTATTGTATTCTTTTGTGGTGCGCAATCCGGCTTACATCTTCTATTGGATGAATAATTGGAAGAGTTTGAGGCCTGTTGCATAATCTTGCTGAACTACGAGCATAACAATGAAAATTATGTAGGAACAGTATCATGGTTGATTTCACCAACGGACCGGCACCTGCCGGCTTTTTATCCCCCCAACGTTTTGAGGCGGACATTTATGACTGCGAGGTCGAAGGGTCCATTCCAAAAGACCTGAACGGGGCTTTCGTGCGTGTTGGCGGTGAATGGTTTTATCCCCCTTCACGTCCCGATGACAGCCCGTTTTCAACAGACGGTTATATCAGCAGTTTTCGTATTCGCGAGAGCATAGTGGACTTTAGAGGTCGATGGGTTCAGACACCGCGTTTTCGCAATAATCTCGAAGCCCGTAAACAGCTGTACGGTGTCTATCGCAATCCCTTCACCCATGATGCGTCTGTTCGTGATTTTGACCGTCCTTACCTTGCTACGGTCGCCAACACTTCGCCACTGGCCTTTGGCGGCAAACTGTTCGCACTGAAAGAAGATGCGCACCCTTACGAAATTGATCCCAACACGCTGGAGACACTCGGCCCCTGGGATTTCAATGGTCAGTACAAGGCACAAACCTTCAGTGCCCATCCAAAAATTGATCCGGTCAGCGGTGACATGATTTGTTATGGCTATGAAGCCACTGGCACCTGCACTGATGATTTATGGATTTACACCATTTCACCGGACGGCCAAGTAAAAAGTGAAGTGAGAGTCAAGGTTCCCTATGTCAGCACCCTGCATGACATGGTGCTGACCCAGAAATATTTTATTTTCCCGGTCTACGGCTATGTCACCAGCATGGAACGTTTGCGCGAAGGTCATCTGCACTGGGCCTTTGATAAAAACATGCCAACCTACTGGGGCATGATTCGACGTGACGGTGATGGCTCCGATGCGCGCTGGTTCAAGGGACCTGCCAGTGTGGTAATGCATACCATCAATGCCTTTGATGACGGTGACAGGGTCATCGTTGATGCGCCCATTAGCGATGGTAATCCCTTCCCGTTTTTCCCTCAGGTGGACGGTTCACCCTGGGATCCGGTGGCCGCACGCCACACCATCCGCCGTCTGACTTTTGATATGGCATCATCAGGGGACAGTTATATTGAGCAGATCCTCGATCCTACCGATGTTGTGGACCTGGCTCGCGTGGATGACCGTTTTAACAGCCTGCCGTACCGCTATGTCTATTCTTCCATGAACGATCCCAGCCAGCCCTTCGATCGTGAACGTGCCGGTAATAACAGAGTGGTTAATTCCTATTTTCGCTATGACCTGCAAACCGGAGAGTGGCGCAAGTTTTTTGCCGGTGATGTTCACAGCCTGCAGGAAGTCAGCTTCATCCCGCGCAGCGCCAGTGCCCCGGAAGGCGACGGCTACCTGATCGGAACCGCCAGCAATTACGCTGACATGCGCACTGAGCTGGTCATTGTCGACGCAGTGGAGATGGAACAGTTGGCCCGGGTATACCTGCCCTTTCGCCATACTGCACAGGTACATGGTCGCTGGTATAGCAACCAGGAACTGCCATTAGCCGACTCTCCTGTACCGCCGTATACCGGCAGAAGGCAAGCCTGATGGAAGCAGATAAAAAGTTAACTATAAGTGAAGCAGACATCTGTGGACCCGTTCTTGATCGGCGTCAGTTTCTGGTCGGATCAGGCCTGTTGGCCGCCACCGCTCCCCTGAGTGTTCTGGGAGAACAAGACTTTACTGAAGTGGCATGCTGGAGCACGCCGCAAGCGGCAGTATTCAATCAGATGCCCTATACAAGTTTTGACGGTACTGGCGAGCAGTACAAGGCACCGCGAGTTTCGGGTGCCAGTAAAAGCACTAGAGATTATGTTGACAGCATAAGCCATGAAGAATACCTGCGCCGGCATTGGCTTACCTGAAAAGGCTTACCTGAAAACCATTAACAATCGAGCAATGACGAACTATTAGGGGAATAGATATGAAAAAAATTACCGGAATATTATGTGCCGTTTTTATGGCCACCATTGCCGGGCCAACACTGGCTGACTATGCCAATGACCGCTCCGAAATCGAGAACCTGTCAAATAAATACATGGTAGCAGTGGACGCTGGCGACATAGACACCGTCATGTCAACCTGGCATGAAGACGGACGCCTGGTCTGGGTCTTTGGCGATGAGCATGGCAAGGAAGAAATCTTTGGCGCCATGTCCGGTTTCGGCGGTGCCCGCTATCAGGAAATTGCCGATGGAGCCACCAAACGTCCTCGCACCCGTCACCAGATCATCAACCATGTTATCGACGTCGATGGCGATACGGCCAATACCACCGCCTACTGGTTCGCCATGACCAACGACAACCCCCATGGCGAAGTCCGCTTACTGTACATGGGCCATTACAAGGATATTCTGGTGAGGGAAGATGGCCAGTGGCTGTTCAAGGAAAGGCGGGTATACAACGAATCATTTGACAACAGCGCCCTGTGGTATCCGGAGCTTGGTGAAGTAGACCCGCGTACACGAATGCCTGCAAAATAATTTCCGTGCTTTTTCAGGAAGAGCTGAAGGCTCCTCAACCAGAGGAGCCTTTTTTATTGGTTATGAGTCAAGGTCTGTACAGAATTTTAACCACCCAGAATGACATAGCCCTGACGCCCCAGTTCAATAATGGTGGTAAGCGCCCAGTAGTCCACTTGTATCTCATCCAGCAGGTCTTTTTCATCAACCTTGTTTGCCAGCACACCCTGTCCGCACAGGTGGAAAGTGACGCCCGCTGCATGTAGCTGCCTGATCAGATCGATGTTGGGATTATCCTTGCCATCGTGCCTTGCCCTGAATTCCTCGTTGTTCAGACCGATCAGGCCGGAGCCCTGATGCATGACAATAGCAATTTTCTGGTTTTCCTTTGGCACACCGAGATTGGCGAGGGTATTTACGTACCTGGCGACCAGGGGCAACATGGGATACGGGTCATCAAGGTTATCGTCGACCATGGCAAAATCGAATAAGACTTTATATTCAGTGTTGGCATCCGGTGTCAGTTGTGCGCCGGGATAGTCACGGGCGGCGGCATGACCGGATACGGGTAAATCCTGAGCATAGGCACTGCTGAAAAAAATTGCTGCTCCCAATGTAATCAAGATAGTTTTTATGACTTTCATTATGTGATTCTCCGATGGAATTTTCTTATAGTTCTGACTTTCGGGTAAGGAAAATATCACTTTGCCGATTATGCGGCAATACAGGTATAGTTTCAGTAGCTGTTGGCAATCCAGTGTATTTATCATTGCCATGGTAAAGCGAAGCTTTATATGAAAAGGAACAGGTCCAGGTATTATAATCTTTTAAACCAGATACCTGATTAAGCATCATGAGCAATGAATTGCATGACCATGTTTGACCAGTACCACTAATCCGGAATTAAATTTCTTCTGCTTTGACTTCATATATTCGAGGGTTATACCCCGCATGGTCTGCCAGGATGCTCAGCGCTCTTTTTTCTTCCTCTGAATTATTCACTCGAACGAACAACAACAGATGTCCCTCATCGACCTGCTCCTCAAGATATTCGGCATCACTCTGATGAATCAGGGAGCCAATGAGTGCCCCCAGACCAACAACTGCAGCTGCGCCTGTCGCAGCAACCATCAAGGCACCACCAAAAATTCCTGCAGACACAACCGCGATACCCATGGCTGTAGTTGCACCGGTAAAAATAAGACCGCCAGCAAGGGAGCGGAAAGTATCACCCAGCGAGTCTCGTTTGACAAAAGCAGTTTCGGGGGAATTAGTGCAGTCCTGATAGGTGTTTGTCCGTTTATACAGATCACCCAAAGCTTGTTCCACGGCATGCTCTCCAGCCAGAAGGCCGATTTCATCATGTTCAAAACCGGCCTCCTGAAGACCTTTCAAAGCAGACTTTATGTCACTACTATCAAAAAATATACCAACTGCCTCTCTGATTAAATTATTCATTTAAAACTCCCTGGTATGCATAAAAATTAGTCGACATGCGCCATTTACTGACACTTCGTCATAGAAAATCACTTTTGCCATTGAAAACTATTCAATATTGCCCACTATTTTTATAAACCAAAAAAAAGTTTCATGCTTGAGACATATCAATAACCTGACCGAACAAGTCAGAATTTATTCAGCAGGAAAGACCGCCCAGAAAACACCCCGCAACTCACCTACTGCAAAACCTGTCGCCTGGTCCCCGGGATAATATTCAGCCAATACATCAAGAACCGGCTGGGAAATATTCTCCCCATGACACACTGTACACAGCGGTTGGAGGATGATGGCTTCAATATACCCATTGCTGCCGTCGTCCAAAGTCACAATTCGGGGGGATCTGTCATCAGGGGTGTCCAGATAGTCCTGTATAACAGGATTAACCCATGCAGGCGCCAGGTTGGCCTGGTTGCGCAATTTGTGGCTGCTTCTACCGACACGTATACCGTTTGAGGAGACGAGCGAGGCAATTTCCGGAGCCTTGATTCTGCAAATATCCAACGCAGCGACCGGACTTTCCTGTAGTCCTTCCTGTAAGGACTGCATTAACTGCTGCTTGAATGGTAGCAGGATTTCCTGGCCTCTCGAGATCGCCGGAGCCTGACCAAAAGCTGCTGAACAACTAACAACTAACTGAGCCAGTAACCAATGTCGTGAGACTTCAATGACCAATTTGGTCAGAGTCACTTGGTTCATCTTTAAACTTATTTTTCCAATACTGTGTAATGTGCTAATCAAGTTAATCTGACTCCTCTTACTTATTCTTTTCCCTAACTAAAGCTGAATTTACTAAA
>JAUHWU010000017.1 GCA_030427065.1 Gammaproteobacteria bacterium
TGCGGATACAGAAATCAGGCCTGCGTCAGACACTGAAAAATAATCTGTTCGGGAAAGTTTTGGGAATCTTCCGGTCACACTAGGTAATAAGACAGAAAGACAAGACAATAAAAAATGTAAAAAATCCAGAATACGAGTAAATCACAGGAGTAGTTGCCAGATGATTATCAAAACCAGGAAACAGATTCCTTCTTCAGAGATTACCCCTGAAGCCGTTTATCGAGATCGTCGGAAATTCCTCAAAACCGGCGTTGCTCTGGGAGCAGGCGGCTCCGGATTGTTGTCCTCAGCGCTCAATGCCCAGACCGGCGACGCCCTGTTTGCCAGGGCACCCGCAGATATAAACCTGGCTTCCAAGCCTGAATGGCTGGTAGAGAAGGCGGCTTCACGCACTGATGCGCCGGCAAGCGGACCATTTAATACTGATGAAGAACTGACTCCGTTTGACGATGTGTCCACCTACAACAATTTCTATGAATTTGGGACTGGAAAAAACGATCCGGCACGTAATGCCCGGGACTTCAAAATAGAGCCCTGGACTGTGACTGTAGAAGGCGAATGTGCAAAACCCGGTGCCTATACACTGGAAGATATTCTCAAGCCACATACCTTTGAAGAGCGAGTGTTTCGATTGCGCTGCGTAGAAGCATGGTCCATGGTGATTCCCTGGGTAGGCTTTTCGCTGGGGGATTTACTGAAACGTTTTGAGCCCACTGGTGACGCTAAATATGTGCAGTTTGATACCCTGGTGGATTCCGAGCAGATGCCAGCCCAGCGCTCCAGATTTGCCACTATTGACTGGCCGTATCAGGAAGGTCTGCGTATGGACGAAGCCATGCATCCTCTGGCTACCATAGCAACAGGACTTTACAACGATATTTTGCCAGCTCAGAACGGGGCACCACTGCGTCTGGTAGTGCCCTGGAAATACGGCTTCAAAAGTATCAAATCCATAGTGGCGATTCGCTTCACCAGGACCATGCCAAACAATACCTGGCGGGATCTGCAGGCCAGTGAATATGGCTTTTATGCCAATGTAAACCCTCAGGTAAGCCATCCCCGATGGAGCCAGGCCAGTGAACGACGCTTGCCAACCAGCCTGTTCATGCCACGCCGCATCGACACCATGATGTTCAATGGCTATGCCGAAGAAGTGGCGAGTCTGTATGAAGGGATGGATCTACGCAGATTTTATTAAATTCCCGATTCCGGCAGCGCCGAACTGATGAATTTTCTGGTTAAACCTGCCGTTTTTCTGTTTTGCCTCGCACCGGGTGCCTACCTGGCGTATGCCGTTTACCTTGCATTTACTGGTGGCGAGAATCTGCTGGGCCCGGATCCTGCCCAGTTTCTGTCCCTGGAAACAGGCGAATGGGCCATCCGCTTGCTGATATTATCCCTGGCAATTACACCGCTGAGATATCTGATTAACTGGCCTGTGTTATTTCGCTTTAGACGCATGATCGGGCTATTTGCCTATTTCTATGTGTGTATGCATGTGCTGGTTTTTCTGATGTTTCTGTTGCAGTGGCAATGGGGCGATATCGGTACTGAAATCGCTGAAAGACCTTTTATTACCATTGGTTTTGCTGCTTTCGTGATACTGACGCCGTTGGCAGCGACCTCTTTCAATATGGCCCAGCGTAAATTGGGTAAAAACTGGAAGCGTCTGCACCGGCTGACCTATGCAGCATCGATTCTGGCGGCTTTGCACGTGATCTGGATCGTCAGATCGAGCTATTTTGATGCCGTGTTATACGGTGGACTGGTAGCACTTTTGCTCGCTTATCGCCAGTTGAGAAAGTACAGCAAGCCAGTACGGCAGTTCAGCCTTCTAAAGTGATATGCGCTTTTTAAATCAAAGCACTTGTCTGGCTAAGTGTAATAAGTATAATGCGCCCTTCTCTTTTTCCGAGAGAGCCTTGATGGAAATTTGGGTCTGTAGCTCAGTTGGTTAGAGCGCACCCCAGGCATTTGTAAAGAGTTCGGTGAGGTCGGTGCGGGGTATACCTGAGTCCGACTGAACAAAAATTGGGTCTGTAGCTCAGTTGGTTAGAGCGCACCCCTGATAAGGGTGAGGTCGGTGGTTCAAATCCACCCAGACCCACCAATTTTTGTTCCTTACTTCGAAATGTTTCCTAGTAAGCCCTGCTATTCAGCTCCAGCCCGCAATCACAGATTGCGGTCGTTCCCGGCATATGAAGCTGGCGCTTCATGAAAAACATGCCGGTGTACCCGCCCAGACCTACCCAATTTTGTTCTTACTTCGACAGTCTTTCTGTTAATCCCTTTCTTCAGCCCTCTTTTTAGAGTTTTATGCTAATGTCACCAGATCAGATTCAGCAATTAGACTCTTGTGGACGATAGTGTGATTTCAGCTTTGAACAAAATTATTATCCTGACGCTGTGTTTTTACGCAGCATGGATTTCACCGTCATATTCCCACCATGGCAATTTTACCTATGATGGAAGTACCGTCATGACCCTGCAGGGGGAAGTGATCAGGTTCAACTACACCAATCCCCATGGTTCCATAATTCTCAGAACTCAGACCGGTCGCGAAGTGGTCATTGAAGTGGATGGCCCCTCGTTGATTGCGCCCATGGGAACCGGCAGAAATGCGCTACAGCCGGGTGACAGAATTGTTGCCTATGTCAGCCCCAATACTATTGGCAGGCAAGACGAAGTACTGGGCAGGGAGGTTATTCGTGAAGACGGATCTGTAGTGCTGGTTTCTGTCGCATACGCGCGGCAGCAGGAACGTCCAGGTGCAGAAAAAGCGCAAACAGTGCTGGGCACCTGGGTGCCGGTTCGCAGCAATCTTTTCGCATTTGTGGACAGCAGTTCCAACTGGATGCTGACACCTGCCGGGCAGGCCTCTTTTGATGCCTATGACACCAGTAAGGCTTTTGCCCAGGCTCAATGCATTGCGGCAACCAGCCCAACACTGATGATGTACCCCACGGCGAACAGACTCGCAGAAGTCGGCGGGCACATTGAAATCAATGCTGACTGGATGGGCGCCACACGCACGGTTTACATGGATGGGCGGGAACATCCTGATTCCGATAGACGGTTTTATCAGGGCCACTCAGTTGGGCAATGGGAAGGGACTACACTGGTGATTGAAACGACGAATTTTACCGATAATCCTATCGGCAATATTTTCAGTATTGCATCGGGCTCTGCAAAAAAACTGATTGAACGAATTTCTCTGGATACTGACGGTAGCACAGCAAGCTATTCGTTTACTCTCACCGATCCAGACTATCTGGCACAACCGGTAACAGCCAGCTACCAGTGGGATTATCGGCCGGATGTGACGGTCAGCAGTCAGGAATGTGACCTTGAAGCGGCCAGTCGCTACCTGCAAGACTGAACCTTATCCTTTATACTCGACGACGTCCGGTATTCATCATCAAGTCTTCCCGAAGCCATAGTTAAGATGCCATCCTTTTTGATACCTGAGTGAGGCGACAATGATCAAACGCTTGTTTTTATTCCTGGTACTGCCATTTTTTATTGCCTGTAGTGGTGAAAATATTTCGCCTGGATCCAGTGCATCAGTGTCGCCAGCGTCGAGCAGTTCCCGGTCCGCTGAACAGGCCAGTGAAATTCAACGACTGAACGACTGGTTTGCCGAAAAAAATGAAGAACGCCTGGCTTTCAGCCCTCTGGAGCTCACTTTTCTGGGTAGAAAAAAGCAGTATGACCAGATTGACCAGTTAAGCCTTGAGGCCTCCCAGGAACAACTGGACTGGTATGCGGACACCATAGCGGAAATGCAGCAGAACTTCTCCTATGAAAAGCTGGATCCAGAATCCCGAACTTCCTGGGATTTGTGGATCTACCAATATGAAAGACAACGCGATTTACAGAGCTTTGCCAGTCAGTTTTATATTTTCGAGCAGATGAACGGAACCCACTCCCTGTTTCCCACCTTCATGATTAATTATCACCATGTGGAAACACTGGAGGATATGCAGGCGTATATTTCCCGTATAGAACAGCTGGACAGGGCTTTGCGGCAGGAACTGGAAAAGGCACAAATGAATGCTGAACTGGGAGTCAGGCCCCCGCGCTTTGCCTATGACATTGTTATCGATGAAATAAGCAAAATAATCAGCGGCGAACCGTTTGATGAGACCACCAGTGAATCGGCAATCTGGGCAGATAGCCGCAGCAAGCTGCAGGCTCTCGTTGATGCCGAGGTTATTGATCCACAAACGGCGGATCAATTAAGTGATCAGGTCCGTACAGCCCTGCAGGAGCATTATCAGGCTGGCTACGAAGAAATACTGGCGTGGTTGCGCCAGGATATAGAAAACGCCGATGCGCAGCCACGGGGCGTCTGGGCGCTGTCAAAAGGGGCTGACTACTACAACGAGTTACTGTCTTTTTATACGACAACAGATCTGACAGCTGAAGAAATACACCAGATTGGTCTTGATGAAGTAGAACGGATTTGGCAAGAAATGCTGGCCATCAAGGATGAAACGGGTTTTGACGGTGAAATGCTCGAGTTTTTTGATTTTCTCACTAGCGATGACCGGTTTTTCTATCCAGACAATGATGCAGGCAGGGAAGCGTATCTTGAGGCAACCAGGGAGCATTATGATTTTATCAGGGCAAAACTGCCGGACTATTTCGGCATGCTGCCCAAGGCGGAGCTGGAAGTAAAACGCGTGGAGTCATTCCGGGAGATTGACGGGGCCCCGGCGCACTATTTTCAGAGCAGTCCGGATGGCAGCAATCCGGGCGTTTACTATGTACATATGTCGAATATGAGGGCTAACCCGACCACAGAGCTTGAGTCTACAGCTTACCATGAGGGCTTGCCGGGCCATCATATGCAGATTGCTATTGCCCTGGAATTAACCACGGTACCGGAATTTCGGCGCCAGACCGGTTATAACGCCTATGTGGAAGGCTGGGCCTTGTATACGGAAAAGCTGGCATGGGAAATGGGGGCTTATGCAGACCCGTATTCCAACTTTGGCCGTCTGTCCAATGAAATGTGGCGTGCTGTGCGCCTGGTAGTAGACACCGGCATGCATGCCATGGGATGGACCAGGGAAGAGGCTATTGATTACTTCGCCTCCCATACCAGCACGCCTGTTGAAGCGATTATTGCCGAGATTAATCGCTATCTGGTGATTCCGGGTCAGGCCACCAGCTACAAGATAGGGATGCTGAAGATTCTGGAATTACGCGAGCGTGCCCGGCAAGCACTGGGGGATGATTTTGATATCAGGGAATTTCATGATGCAGTGCTGGGCGGTGGAGCGTTGCCTCTGGATATCCTCGAGCAGCGGGTGGACAGCTATATTCAGCAGAATTTGCAAGGATAAAGGATTCGCTTACTTATTCCTTTACTCCATGCAAATGGCAGTGATATAAAAATCCAAAGTTCTGCTTGGTTCCCTGGATTTATTTCATCTGAAATTGTGTATAAAGTGACAGGAACGAATTTATAAGAATAAAGTGACAATCATTAGTCACATTTGGCCAAATCTAGAGGGGGGGCGATTTCTCATCGCCAGATTCATCATGCAGCGTGCCATTACTGTGTTGATTTTATATTGCAGTGTTTTTATCAGCCCTGCAAGCGCCCAGGCTTTGCCTGACTGGAGTGGAGTATGGGCCATGACCGGTGGCACCATCTTTGACCAGGCGACGAAAACCGGTGAAGGTGGATCAACCACACCAGGCGTTCGTGAGCACCCTCCCTATAACGCTGATTTCGAAGAGAGATACCAGGCAAACCTGGCGTTGCGTGATGCAGGTATCTTTCCTGACCCCAACTCATACTGTGGAATACCCACCGGTTTTCCTCGCTTGATGAACTTGCCGGATGTCTATGAATTCGCAGTAACGGAAAAACAGGTCTGGATAATCACGGAAAATGGGCCAAACGTGATGCGCATTTATACTGATGGCCGACAGCATCCGGCCAGCGAAGATATGTGGCCTACCCATACCGGGGATTCCGTTGGTCATTGGGAGGGCGATACGCTGGTGTTTGATACCCTGAGTTTGCATAGCTCAGAAAGTGGCAATACCATCATTGACCGAACCGGACTGGTACTCAGTGAGGCGGCTCATATAGTTACGCGCATGCATGTCAACGATCAGGGCATGATGGAAGTACAGATGACCATTAATGATGAGAAAGCACTCACTGCCCCCTGGGTTGTTACCAAGCTTTACCGCAGGCTGGAAGAGGGCGCGCGGGTCTACGACTATGCCTGTAATGAAAATAACAGAAATCCCATTGATCCAAAAACCGGCTGGACTTATACCATTGGTCCGGACGGAAAAATAATGGATGTTAATCCGGGCCGGTAAGATCCGAAAAATCGGTAAGAGAGTAAGCCTATGAAAGTTTCAAGCAGATCAAGAAAAGTTTTTATGATTATCGCGCTAGGCATTATTTTTGTTGGAAGTCCGGCATATTCCCATCATTCCACGGCCATGTTTAACCAGGAGCAGGTACTTGCACTTTCAGGTACTATCAAGGAATTTCAGTTTACCAATCCCCATACATGGGTACAGGTTTTAGTGAAAGATGAACGTGGACAAGAGGTGGAGTGGAGTCTGGAATGGGGAAGTCCCAACACGTTGGGGCGCCAGGGAATCAGACCTTCAACATTTCCTGCCGGTGCAGATGTCACCATCAGAACTTACCCAATGAAAGACGGTTCTCCCGGAGGACTTTTCATTGGTGCCCGGTTTGCCGATGGCAAGACAATCGGACGCTGGGAATAGTGGAAATATCGAAAATAGCGAAAACAAACGTAATTCAAGCTGATTGATTGTATAAATTAAAATAAGAAGCACCAAAATATAGCGAGGGGAAATAATGAAGAAGCTGATAACTCTATTTACCATAACAGGCATGCTGCTGTGTACGGATGCGATTTTTGCGCAACGGCCAGCAGAGGACAGCCCGAGAACACCAACACCAAGGCGTGCTGATGGCACTGTCGATTTGGGCGGTAACGGGGTCTGGAATTTACCCTACGTCACTAATATTGCTGCCAGAATGGAAGGCTTTGATGAGGGCAAGCGTCCGCCGTTTCGACCCTGGGCGCAGGCCATGTGGGCCTACAATCGCTCCAACCTGGTCAAATATGATCCGGAAGGCTTCTGCCTGCCTCCGGGTGGTCCGCGATCCATGGGTACCCCTTACCCTGCAGAGATCGTCCAGAACCGGGACCGTATTTTAATTATTTTTGAAGGGGGTGGGCATGTATGGCGTGAAATCCACATGGATGGTCGCGAACATCCACCACTGGATGAATTAAATCCCACCTATTTCGGTCATTCTGTTGGCCACTGGGAAGGTGACACCCTGGTCGTTGACACTGTCGGCTTTAACGAAAAAACCTGGATAGACTATAACGGCCATATGCATACCGAGCAGTTGCATACCATTGAATATATCACCAGGCCCTTCAAGGAAGTCCTGCATTATGTTGCTGTAATTGATGATCCTGGCGCCTATACCGAACCATGGACAGTGCAATGGGATATCAACTGGAATGATGACCAGGAGCTTCAGGATTATGTTTGCCAGGAAAATAACAAGTTCCTGCTGGACATGGTCGATGATGAAGGTAATCCATTTTTTCAGAAGACAAACGGACTGTAATGGTCTGATCAGGGGGTGGCCGGGTTGACATGACGATATATCTCCCCGGGCACACCAAGATTATCAAATACCACTTCACCACAGGTAACGGGGCCGTCTGCAATGGTCTGCCCCAGTTTTCTGCCAATAAAGGTAACTGTCAGTTGAGCATTTACTGCAACACCCAGGACTTTGCCGGAATCACTGCATAGCCCGGAGGGGATGTCTGCGGCGACAACAGGCAAGGGCAGTGAGTTGATCAGTTCTATGGCGTCCCGGTATTTTCCTCTGACTTCTCCGCTCAAGCCTGTACCCAGCAAGGCGTCAACGATAACACCGTTGTTTTGTGAATCAGAAAACAGTGCTTTGGCATCAAGCTTGTCATATAAAACAATATTGACCTTGTTCCCGGCGGCCATGTCATAGGCAAGGCGGGCATCACCTGATAGCTTGTCGGGATTGCCGAGTGCAACAACGGTGGTTTTAATTCCTTTTTCAGCGGCGAGGGCAGCAAGAACATAGCCATCGCCTGCGTTATTCCCACTGCCACAGAAACACACAATGTGGTCTGTTTTTGGCCATTTCCCAAGCAAGGCAGAAAAAAGCGCATTGCCTGCCCGCTTCATCAGGGTAAATCCAGGAATGTGATGTTCCTCGATGGCAAGACGATCAAGTTCCCTGACGCTGGCGGCCAGATAAAGGTCATTGCCTGAGCGTATAGTCATAATCAGGGAGACAGCAATGCTCTTGCGCTAACAGTAAGATTGACCTGTGTGGTTCCAGGTTCTGCAACCGGAACCGCCATACTTTCCATAGAATCCATTGCCATACTGGCCATTGCTCCCCTGAACAGCTGGTTATTGCCGCCATTCAGGCTGACTTCGACCAAGGCGGCTGTTGACTTGTTAAGCGTGCTGGCAGCTTCATTGGCGCGCGCCTGCAGCTTTTGTAAGGCGGCATTCATCAACGAGTCTGATACTTCCTCGTATTTTTCACTGGATAAACTGTAATTCATGGCGTTCACAGTCATTCCCAGTGCCTGCAATCTAGCCGTCACCACAAGCAATGCCTCGGCATTCATGCTGCTCATCTGAATACTTTGCTGGGCACGCCAGTTCGGGCTTTGATTGTTTCTGCCCTGCATATTATAGACATGGTATTGCTGGGTGGAATACTCGATATTGTTGGTTGCCCCCAGAATCTTCAGAGCTTCTCTCATGGCTTCATTTACTTCATTCTGAAGCGCAGTGGTATTTCTACCCTGGGCAGAATATTGCATGTAAACATTCAGCGTGTCCTGATCAACGCTTAACTGTTCAGTAGCACTCAGATTCAGGACCAATTGCCCCTCGTGCAGCTCATTCAGGTTGAACTGGTTTTGTGCGAGAAGAGAGGAGGAGCAGGTCATCACCACCAACAGGGATAAAAAATAGTTAAGTGAGTATCCGTTCAAGCTAATGTTTTTCATTATTATTTCCCTTAAAAAAAATTTTAAGCAAGCATCAAAGGGCTATTTACAGCTGGTTATGTTCGATCACCATAGTGATCCAGTCTGGATGAATAATAACTTAACTGCCCGTAAATAAATTATTGTCAAAAAAAAGAGCCGGCAAGCCGACTCTTTTCTAATTCAATCCAATCGAAAGCTGGAAATGGCAAATTACTTCATGCGCAGCGTGAAGATGTCATCATTGCGACTTGGGTCAGTGGCTTCACGCACTTCTGTGACTTGGGCCGAGCTTACGGCCGAAGCATTGTGTCCCCAGGCGGAGCGGATATAAGTTAATACGTCCGCAATTTCCGCATCACTCAGTAATTGTCTAAAATAAGGCATGTCATTCACGTCCGGTCCCTGATCTGCAATGACGCGTAAAGAGCCGTTTAATGTGATATTAATCAGTGAGCTCGGATCAGGATCTATCAACACTGGATTTCCAGCCAGCGGCGGCTGGTAGGGATAGTAACCCTTTCCATCGGTTCCGTGACAGTTGGAACAATATTCATAGTAATCCTGTGAACCCGGAGCACTGAAATCCAGTGCGAGTAAATCCTCAGTTATAGCATTGGTATAATTCCATGGCGTTGCTCCGACCTCTGCTACCGGGGGTAAGGATTTCAGGTAAACGGCCATGGCATTCAGGTCGACATCACTCATGTGCTGGGTGCTGTTGTTAACGACTTCTACCATGGTGCCAAAGGCGGTACCGAAACGGTTATGACCGGTACCAAGAAATTCAGCCACATCTTCTTCAGTCCAGCGGCCCAGGCCGCTATTGATGTCGCCATTCAGGCTGGAGGCTGACCAGTGGTCAAGCGGGGCGCCCGCGAGATAGGAAGAGTCACCTTCATCAAGGCCTTTTTCCTGTTGTAACAGACCGCGAGGGGTATGGCATGCGCCGCAGTGACCAAGTCCCTGTACCAAGTAGGCACCACGATTCCATTCATCACTTTGATTGGCATCAGCTGTATAGGGTTCATCATCCATGGTGAGCAGGTTCCAGATACCCATTGCCAGACGTGCATTGTCTTTCCAGCCGGGTATTTCAGCAGGCTGGTTGGGCTGATTGACAGGTTCAATTTCATTCATAAAGAAGTCATATAGCGCCCGCATATCCTGTTCTGACATCTTGGCATAGGAAGGATATGGCATGGCTGGATACATACGCTGTCCGTCTTTTTTGACACCGAAGCGCATGGCACGATCAAAGTCATCAAAACTGTAACCACCGATACCTGTTTCAGGATCGGGCGTTATATTTGTGGTGTACAGACTACCCAGCATGGGCACTGCCATTTTCAAACCACCGGCCAGTGGCTCGCCTTCAGGTATGCTGTGACAGGCAACGCAGTTACCCAGACGTGCAACATATTCCCCGTGGGAAATTCCTGCTGCCGCGGCCTGCGCGGCACTGTCTGTAGCAAAACTGGATTGCGTGCTTACAGCACCGGAATCACAAGCGGTGACAAAAACTGACATAACAATAATTGTCAGCAACTTTATGTTGTCCATAATTTTCCCCTGAGATGTTAAGTGATTATTTTTTGTTTTAACTACGAGATAGTGCTGAGATTACCATTAACAGAAAAAAATTAACATCTCTGCAGCCATCGTATTCATTGGTTTGACGGGTTTTACTCAAGGGAGCCTCCGATGGGTTTCCCTGTGCAACCATTTCTTCTATGCTTGTCTTTCTTCCCGGAAAGCAGTGTTTCCGGATTAACCCCCCAACTGGAGTATGATTTTGAGCAAGCCAAAGGTATTAATTACACGACGCTGGCCGGAAAAGGTGGAAAGGGCAATGGCGTCAAACTTCGATGTCACCCTGAATGCCGATGATATAGCCATGTCCGCAGAACAACTGGAACAGGCATTGCATGAATATGATGCAGTTTGTCCCTGTGTAACTGACAGTATGCCGGAAAGCCTGTTTGCTTCCGGTGATTTTAAAGCCAGCATAATTGGCAATTATGGTGTCGGTTATAACCATATTGCCGTGGAAGCCGCCAAGGAAAAAGGCCTGGTGGTAACCAACACGCCTGATGTCCTGACGGATGCTACGGCGGATCTCGCCATGACCCTGATGTTGATGCTGGCACGACGGGCCGGAGAAGGCGAAAGACAATTACGGGCTGGACAATGGACTGGCTGGTACCCCACTCATCTGATGGGATCAATGGTCACAGGCAAGACTCTGGGTATTGTAGGAATGGGTCGAATTGGCCAGGCAATGGCTGAAAAAGCCCATTTTGGCTTTGGCATGAAAATTCTTTATCATAATCGCAAGCCCTTGCCAGAGGCGGAATCCAGACGTTTGCAGGCTGAATACTGCACTGAACTGACCTGGTTAATGAGCAAGTCCGATTTTATTGCCGTTCATTGTCCCAGCAGTCCGTTAACCAGGGGTATGATCAACGAAAAAACCTTGGCGTATATGCGACCCGAGTCCTTTCTCATAAATACCTCACGCGGCGACGTTGTCGAGGAGAAAGCACTGATCAAGTTTCTGAAGAAAAGGCTAATCGCTGGTGCCGGTCTGGATGTTTATGAAAATGAGCCGACAGTTCCCCGGGATCTGATTGATCTGGATAACGTCGTACTTCTCCCACATCTGGGGAGTGCCACTGAAGAAACCAGAGAAGCTATGGGAATGCGGGTGTTGGGTAATCTGAATGCCTTTTTTAATGGTGAAGATCCGCCCGATAAGTTATAGGCGTCAGGGGCATAGGCGTAAAGACCAATAGTTACTTTTTCAGGCTAGCCCGCATTAGCTAGATTGAAATCACCGGGGGGGTGGTTTACATTGCGGGCTGGGCTTGCAAAAGTGAGTGTTAAAGGACAGCGTGTCAGTGTTTTATTCAGGGATGTATATCTGATAAAACAGCTGGTTAACAAGTACCAGTCGTCGATCGACGCGGGGGAAAAGAATGGCGCAACAAATGGCAGAACGGGACATTCCGGTAATTAACCATGAATATGCCTTTACTATGCGAATCGACAGTGCGGGGCATATTGAATTCCAGGGGCCGATGCGCAGCAGAACCTTTGAACCCGCTGCAGGGGGAGAAATCTGGGGACCCAAACTGCAGGGCAGAGTAGTCCCCCAGAGCGGAGCTGACTTTGCCAGTAACGGCCAAATGGATGCCCACATGATGTTACAGGCCAGTGATGGCACCTGGATATATATGAACCTGCTCGGATATGAGCATAATATTACTGAAGATGGTGAGGCCTATTTCCGTGTGGCGCCTTACTTTGATACCCCGTCTGGCCCTCATGAATGGCTTGCAAAAACCGTCTTTATTGGCATTGGTGAACGACACCATAATCCAGACCACACGATTATTCATTTCCATGAAATAAGCTGATGTGGATTCCTTTATCGCCCTGAAAAAAGATAAATCCAGGTAATTTTCAACGCTTGAGAAATATCAGAGGACTAGTTAATGGCTGACCTGCAAATCCCCGGACTGGAACTGGAATACGCCTTTTCAGTCACCATGAATTTTGCCGAACGAATTGACTTCGTTGGACCGCGAGGCGGAAAGGGTTATGTGCCTCCGGCTTCCGGTGTTATCTACGGACCAATGCTCAGTGGGCGCGTTGTTCCCTACAGCGGCGCCGATTATGCCATCTTCAAGGATATCAGTGAGGGCATCAAGGTAAATACCCATTACATGCTTGAAACGGATGATGGGCACTGGATTTATATTAATAACCGCGGATACCTGCACCGTTCACCTGATCCCGATAATCCGGGGCAGACTAAACTCTATTTTCGATTTACGCCATTTTTTGAGGCGCCCAATGGACCTTATGAATGGATTTCACGCACCATGATCGTTGGGACCGGAGAGCGACTTAGCAATCCTGACAGGTCACAATTTACCTATTACAGGGTGCTGTAATGCCAGCTCAAAATTTTCCAGAGATTTCCAGAATACAAAAGCAGGTTTCCCCGGGGCGGCGCAGACTGTTGCAATTGAGCGTCACGCTACCGGTCAGTCTGCCGGTTTTTAGTGTGTTCGCTTCGCAGGATAACAAAATTGCTTACCATCTGGTCAATAATCAGGCGTCGGCAGCAGGCGTTATAAAAGGGGCTGTTGTTCTGGTCGACTCTGGCATTAATGTGTTTCATGGTGATGGCTTCTACCTCTATCCGGATTGGGGCCAACCTGTGGTTTATGAGGTACGACAAAAAGCCAATCGGCTTGCTTTTCACTTTCCCGGCAGCGATCGGGTGTTATGGGAATTAAGCCCGGAGCAATCAATGGCTCGTTTCAGCGGTCGGGTGGAAGGGGTGTTGAATTCTGAGGAACCTGACACAGCCAAACTGCTCAATCCAGGTCAGGATCCATTGCAGGCATTACAGGTGCCGCGCTTGCCAGCCGGATAAAAAGTACTTCAGGTAAAAATTATCTCTCGTAAAAATGGATAGTATTGAGCTTACCGACCTGCTGGCGGAGATCTGCCACCACGCCGCGAATGCGCTCCACAGTGGCACACACAACTGCTAAAAAACTTGCCGAATATCAGGTTAACCCTGTTGATTGGCAGCTATGCCCAAAACTACTACCTGAACGACAAAAAAGTGACCCTTACCGACAGGGTTGCTGCCTGGCATGACTACCTTCCTTCCATATTCCCATTGGTACATCCTTCCCCCAGAAATACTTACTGGTTACAGAAAAACCCCTGGTTTAACAGCGAGCTGGTGCCTGTGCTTCGAAGTGAAGTGGCCAAATATCTCTGAAAAACCAATAAATACAATTGCTTATGATATTTTCTGGGCGGCTAAAAAAACATGTGCTGCTTGTCAACCCGGTCCCATCCGCTGCGTTATATAAGAGAACAGGAAATGATTGATACAGGCGAATGAAACCCATGACAACACTGGCAGGCGGAAGTGACACCTATATAGTGCTGGGCTATGATAATGACAGGGACAATAGTGATAGCGGGAGACAGGCGCTGGATAGTAACCACGCATTGGAAAGATTTCTTTCTTCAGTGGAAAAACGTGCCTTGCGTATCGCTCAGATAGCGACAAGTAATTCCGATGATGCCTTTGATATTGTCCAGGATGCCATGTTCAAACTGGTCGAGAAATATCCGCGCAAGCGAGAAGATGAGTGGCATGCCCTGTTTCATCGTATTTTACAGAGCAGGATTCGGGACTGGTATCGTCGCAATACGGTCAGAAACCGCTTCAGATCCTGGCTTGGCAGTCATTCAGATGAGAGTGAAGATCCATTCCAGAATGTGATGGATGAAGCTGGCAGGAGCCCGGAGCAGGAACTCCAAACCGGCCTGAGTATGGAGGCTCTGGAGCAGGCTTTGCAGAGTTTACCCTTGCGTCAACAACAGGCTTTTATACTTCGAGCCTGGGAAGGGATGGATGTAAGGCAGACAGCGGAAGCCATGGCCTGTGCGCAAGGAAGTGTTAAAACACATTATTCAAGGGCTATACACAGTTTACGTGAAAGCCTGGGTCAACATTGGCATGAGTAACGCATGAATAACCACAGTCACGACAAGCAGCAGTCCGAAAAAATTCAGGCAATGCAGGAACAGGCATTTCTGGATAAAGCCAGTGATACGCTTGATAAAAGTTGCGACAGCATGGATGGTCAGACATTATCGCGCCTGAACCGCATTCGACATGCTGCAATAGAACATGCAAAGCAGTCACAGGGCAGAACATTTCTTTCGCCTTTTGGCGGGCTGATTACCGCCTGCGTCCTGGTGTTTGTGGTTTCTGTTTTTTATCCGGGACAATCCAGCATTAATGTGCCTGTAACACCGGATGGTGGAACGGCGATTGAGGACCTGGATATTCTTACCTCGACAGAAAGTCTGGAGTTTTTTGAGAATCTCGAGTTTTATCAGTGGCTGGAGGAGAATGAATCTTCAGTCTAGGATTATCTTCTGCTGGTTGGTGGTATGCCCTTTAGAGGTGTTCGGACAATCTTCCAGCGATCAGGAAGCCGGTGCAATAGCAGATGCGGAGTCTGCGTTTCTGTTTATTAATATGCTGGAATTCCTCGCTGAATTTGAAACTGAAGAGGGAGAATGGATCAGCCCGGAAATACTAGGTAATGAGGTTTTCACGGATCTTGATGTTGCCAGTTCCGATTCAGCGGGCGCAAATGACAGCGAGCAAAGCCGGTTGAATACGCAGGCTGGCGCAGAATAATGAGTTCGGTCCCCAACATGGATAAAAATTGTTAAAACAATATTGATAAACAACAGTGAAAAACGATTAAACACTATGAAATCACCATTCTGGACATTATGTTTTTTAGTCTGGCTGTTGCCGTTGGTGGCACAGGCCCAGGATGGGGTTGCCTGGGATGAACTGCCAGCAGATTTACAGGGAATTCTTGGGCCAATGCAAGCACAATGGGATGCCTTGCCACCTTCGCGTCAGGAACGCCTGCAAAATGGAGCCCGCCGTTGGCAAGCGCTGAGTCCTGAGCAGCGTGGAGATCTGCAACAGCAGTTCAGGGGCTGGGTTCAGCGATCACCGGAAGAACGGGAGAGTATCAGGAACCGTTTTAATCGTTTTCAGGAGTTGCCCCCTGAACGTCAGCGTGCAGTTCGTAACCGGTTTGAACGATTCCGCAATCTTCCAGCAGACCGACAACAGGAATTGCGCAGGCGTTTTGAGGAAAACAGGGGCGAGCGGCAATCCCGAACGCAAAATCCGGCGCAGCAGCGATCTCCGGGGCTGCAACGTAATACTCCCAATAACCGCCAGGTACCGGTTCGTCCGCAGCAGCAAAATCGTGTGACACGTCCCGCACCTGGCAGGTAATTCTTCCTTAATGTCCTGAAATTGCCTGTTTCTGCAGTTGATTTAGACAATAGCGCTGGGTATGCTTTGCGCCCTTCTTGTACTAATCTGCTTTTTCAGGCAGAGGAACAGCTTTTGAACCCAGTAATCACAGAACCTAAGGCAATACCGGGAATTATCACTTATCGTGCTCAGATGTCGCTGGCTGCCTTGATTTTTTTACTGCTACCTCTGCATTTGTTTGCCCAGGCAGGGGGTAGTCCCATTATTCGTTTTAATTCAGCTGACGCTATTTCCTCCGGATCAGCCAACATCGTGGATAATCCCATGATGCCGAGAGGTATATTAAAACTGGCCCCCGAAGAGCGCTTCCTGCTCTGGGTTGATCTGGAGCAGGGCAAGTTGAACGTGCTGGAAAAAAATGATGCTGGCGGGATGGTCTTGCGTCAGGTCATCCCTGTTTCTATTGGTAAAAATGGATTTGGCAAGGAGCAGGAGGGTGATCGCAAAACACCGGTAGGAGTGTATCGCCTGACCTCTTTTTTAAGCGACGAACAACTCATCGATTTTTATGGCCTGGGAGCCTTTCCCCTTAATTACCCCAATGTGATCGATCGTAAGGCCAACCGCACCGGGTCAGGTATCTGGCTCCATGGACTGCCGAAAGACGTCAGTACTCGACCTCTGTTGGACAGCGATGGATGCGTGGTGATAGACAACGGCAGCTTTACTGAAATACGTAACTATATTGCCACCGGGATTACTCACATGGTGCTCTCTGACCGTCCGCTGACCTGGATAAAAAGGGAAAGTGTGGATAAGCGCAGAGCGACCCTGGAGCAGAGTTTTAAAAGCTGGCGTGAGGCCTGGGAAGCTCGGGATAACAAGGTTTTTCTTTCCTTTTATGCCAGTGATTACAACGATTTCATTCGCAACAAATCACAATGGTCTTCCTACAAGAGTCGGGTCAATAATGGCAAGAGCTGGATCCAGGTCGAGGCCTCCAAGATGAGTTTCTATGCTGACTTGGCCAATCCCGAGCTGGTAACGGTTCGTTACTATCAGGACTATAAAAGCAGTAATTATCAATGGCGTGGCTGGAAAGAACAGTTGTGGCGTGAAACCGATGCTGGCTGGCATATTATCTACGAAGGTAACGGCTAGCACCTGTCTGCGAAATGAAATATATTAGTTCGTACATTATGTATCCTTCTAACAGGACAATAGACGAGTGGCTGGTGACATTGAATAAAAGAATCCTCGTTGCAATTGCATTGTTATTCCTGATTTCTGGCTGTACTCAATTAAGTGTCATTTCTGACGACTCTCCAGGCCCAAGTAATACAACAGGCTCTGCCGCAGATCAGCAGCAGGTTTCCGGAGCTGTACGTCCATCTGATCCGGATGCCGGGTTACCGGGAGAAAACCAGTCAAGGGATATTACTGTTGCTGTCACCGAAAAAGAGGGCTCAGAGCTTGCTACCATTTTGCGAGATGAATCTTCTGTGCTGCCGGCCCGGGATAGTTATGATTGGGAAAGCACAACTGCCAAAGTTTCGCCCCGGTCTGACATTGAAAATGAAACCCAGCAACGCAGTGTGCTGGCATTATGCACGGAGATTGGTAACAAACTGGGTAGTGTTTCCGTTGCTGATTGTCTGGCCCAGAATCTGGTTTTTGGTGGTGCTTTTACCGTACAGAGTCGCCCTATAGTCATTAAAGATTTTCTGCCGGAAGGTGATGCTTCAGAAAAACCGCGCATCCTGATCATGGGCGGGATTCATGGCGATGAATATTCGTCCATCTCCATCATGTTCAAGTGGATGGCCTTGCTGGCTGACAGCAATAACAAGGATTTTCACTGGCGTTTTGCCCCGACAGTAAATCCTGATGGATTGCTGGACGGTCAGGCTATTCGGCAGAATGCCAATGGTGTTGACCTGAATCGCAACTTTCCGTCTGATGACTGGCAGGATCTGGCCCAGTATTACTGGAAGAATACTACCAGCGGGAATCCGCGGCGCTTTCCTGGTGATTTTCCTGCCAGCGAGCCTGAGGTACAGTGGGTTGTAGAGCAGATTAATACGTTCAAGCCAGACGTGATTGTTTCGGTGCATGCCCCCTACCATTTGCTTGATTATGACGGTCCCCCTGAGCCTCCGCAGAAAATTGGTGAGTTGCATTTGCACTTACTTGGAGTCTATCCCGGATCGCTTGGAAATTATGCAGGGATAAATCTCGGGATTCCGGTGATCACTATGGAGTTACCCTCGGCCGGAATCATGCCAAATAATGATCAGATACTGAAAATGTGGAATGATCTGCTGGAATGGCTCTATGAGCACCATGAGTCCTGAAATTACGGACTAATTATGCAAGCTGATGAAATAATCTCATTCTGGTTTAAGGAAATACCCACTGAGTCCTGGTTTAAAAAAGATGCTGACTTTGATCGATTGATCGAGCAAAGATTTCTTCAGACTCATCAGGCTGCTACTGCAGGCGAGCTGAATTCCTGGCGCTCAACATCTCTCGGCAGACTAGCCGAGATAATAGTGCTGGATCAGTTTTCCAGAAATATTTTTCAAGACATGCCTTCAGCTTTTGCCTGGGATGGTCAGGCCTTGGTGTTGGCACAGGAAGCCGTTGCAATGCAGGCACTGGAAGAGCTTGAAACCAGTCAGCAATCATTTCTCATCATGCCCTAGATGCATAGTGAGTCAGAAATAATCCACGAACAGGCCGTTAAACTATTCTCTCGCCCGGGGCTGGAATTCAATCTTGATTTTGAAATACGTCACAAGGCCATCATTGACCGCTTCGTACGTTATCCCCATCGCAATGGGATTCTTGGCCGGGTATCCACAGCTGAAGAGGAAGAGTTTCTCAAGCTGCCAGGATCTGGATTTTAGCTGTCGCTCCTTCCTGTTTGTGTCTGATCCGGGTATCTGCTGTAATTTTGTAAACCCCTTTTGAATTTCATTTTTTCAACAAATAAAGTACCGATAACAGCAATACCAGGTCACACTGGTAATACGATTCCCCGGGTGTTCCATCAATGTTTCATTGTTGTGCGGTATGCCCTGTTCATGCGCGTTTCCGGCTCTGTTTAATAAAAAATGTGAATATTCAAGGGATATTTATCCTAATATCCATTCATAGCTTTACATAACAGATGTCATCGCTATACTCGCGCACAAACTCCTGGTTACTGCCAACTTATCTTCTGCTGATGCTGCAATACCTGTATACGAAAACAGTTTTATTCGTAACGGCACTTTTTTTTGTGCCATTTGCTTCAGCGCAACTGCCGGAAAGTGAATTTGGCACCGATATCCGCAATGAATTTCCCGGGACTCTTGATGCCAGTCAAGGTCGTAAGAAAATATCAATTGCACGAACCACAGACGTACCGGTTATCGATGGTGTGCTGGATGATGAAATCTGGAAATCTGCCACTGTAATAAGCGATTTGCATCAGTTCCAACCAGTGGATCATGGTGAACCTTCTGAAAACTCTGTTTTTTACATAACCTATAGTGACCGCTTCTTTTACGTCGCTGCCCGCCTCTATGACAGTGATGCCGATGCCATTATTGCGCGCCAACTGATCCAGGGTGGCGGTCTTGGCAGTGATGATTCTTTTGAGTTTATTCTCGATACCTTTAATAACGGCAGAACCGGTTATCATTTCCAGGTAAATCCCAACGGTATTCGACGTGAAGGTATTTATGAAAACCCCAATGATCTGAATCGGGACTGGACCGGAATCTGGCGCGTAGAGTCGAAAATTGATGAGGAGGGCTGGACAGCCGAAGTTGCTATCCCGTTTAACACCCTTAATTTTGACCCTGAAACCGAGGACTGGGGTTTTACCATTGCACGCACAGTTTCTCGCAAGCGTGAAGATATGGCCTGGTCGTCCTTTAATCGCCGTATCAATCCAACCACCACAGGTGTGATTTCCGGGATCCGTGATATTCGGCAGGGCGTCGGGCTGGATATTATTCCCTCCATGACAGCGGCTACCACGGAAAATTACAAGACCAATGTAACCGGCCAGCGTTACGATCCTTCGCTAAATGTGTTTTACAAAATCACCCCGAACCTTACTGGGGCAATGACCTTTAATACTGATTTCTCGGCCACGGAAGTCGATAATCGGCAGGTCAACCTCAGCCGTTTTTCGTTATTCTTTCCTGAAAAAAGGGATTTCTTTTTACAGGATCTCGATATTTTCAGTTTTGGTGGTTTGAATCAGAATGGAATCCCGTTCTATTCACGACGTATAGGCCTGAGTAACAGGGGCACTCCCGTTGACATTAATGCCGGTGTTAAATTGACTGGTCGGGTGGGGCGCTGGAATGTCGGTGGTCTTGCCGCCCGTCAGGGAGATTTCGAAACCCTGGATAGCCAAAATGTCTTTGTCGGCAGAGCCGCGGCCAACGTGTTATCAGAATCCAGTGTTGGAGCCATATTTACCCATGGCGACCCCACCAGTGATACCGATAACATGCTGGGAGGTGTGGATTTTCGCTATCAGAATACCCGTTTTTCTGACAGCCATAGTCTCAGGGGGAATGTCTGGTATCAGCAGTCAGATACGCAAGATCTTGACGGTGATGAGAAGGCTTTTGGTGTCGGGGTAAATTATGATACCCAGAACAATGGTTTTGGGGGTTCTGTTGGTTATGAGTACTTTGGCGATGCCTTTAACCCGGCGCTGGGATTTGCCAACCGGACAGGCGTTGACAGTGTTGATTTTCGAGGCTCCGGGCGATATTTCTTTAAAGGACATAAGTGGTTGCGTAACGTATTTACCTTTATGCGCTTTGGACATACCCGGTTTCTTGATACCAAGGAAATGCAAAGTGAAAACTTTTTCTGGCGCATGCTTAATTTCAATACCCACAGGGGCGATCAGGCAGGTTTCGGGGTTTTTCGTAACAGGGAAGGACTAAAAAGAGATTTTGCTATCAGGCCAGGTATTATTATTCCAGCAGGAGACTACACCTTTGGCGGCTTTAACATGGAAGCAAGGTTATCCAATCAGCTGGAGTTTTCTCCAGGCATAAGCTTCAACATCGGGGATTACTATGATGGCGAGCGCATGCAGATCAATGCCAATGTTGACTGGGCGCCCAATGAACACATAAATTTTGGCTTCAATTACAACTATCAGGATATTACGCTTCCCCAGGGTTCATTCGATGTTCGTCTGGTGTCAGCGAATGCCAACTACGCGTTTAATTCAAAATGGTCCTGGATTAACCTGATTCAGTACGACAATTTTTCCGATGTAGTGGGAATCAACAGCCGCCTGCGCTGGAACCCGCAGGCCGGAGAAGACCTTTTTCTGGTCATAAATTACAATTTTGACGCAGAAGGGGTGTTTGCCAACCTCAATTCAAATAATGCGGAAATCGTTTTGAAGTACACCAAAACTTTCCGTTTCTAATTGCAAGATTTTCATTAAAACCCTGTCACTTATCTAGCGCCTTTTTATTGTGTGTTTACCTCCCCAATTTTGCAGATTGTATAATGCCTGAAAAATATATACTTATTAATCAGATACTTAGTCTGTTTCGGGCAAAATAGCATTTATATTTTATTTATTTTTTGTATAAATAAGTTCAGACTTTATCGTTCAATTTCAGGGAATAGAAGCCCCGGCGATAAATTGAACTGAATACTGAAATCTGGAAACCAATGAGGTATTTTAAGTTTATGAAAACTCGTTCATTTAATTATATTTTAATTTTACTTTCTTCCTGGATGCTATTGGTTAATTCGCTACAGGCACAGCAGGCCCGTACCGGCACCCATATAAATTCAAAAGCACTTCCTTCTGAAATACTGGCATTGGAAATCCCGAGTGAGGTTGAGCGAATCAGGCAATTAATATTGAATGATCGGAAAGAAGAAGCTCTGAAATTGGCAGAATCGTATATAGATAAAGTGGAGCGGGTTACGCTGCCCCATGAAAAAATACCAAAATATTTTGCCTGGAATGCTTACTGTACGGTGTTAACCAGTTTACATAAAGTAGAGGAAGCTATTGCGGCCTGTTCAATGGCTATGGCTATTGAGCCTAACAAGTGGTCTGCGGTAAACAACAGGGGAACGGCTAAATTTGTTGCTGGCCAATTTCAGGAGGCGCTGGAAGATTACCAGGCCGCCTTATCAATGGTGGATGAAGCGAATTTAAGAGTGCGAGATACTATTGAGCACAACATTAACCTTGCAACCGCGAACCAATAATGGCCATGTGCAATTGAATTGGCAGTGTAGATGACAGTATAGATGGCAGTGTAGATAGCAGCGTAGATAAAAGTGTTAAACGGAATCCCTAAAAAAGGGTTATCCGTTGCTTATCCTCACATCACGCCTTCTTTATAGCTATTACTGCTTATTGGCTGTTACTGCGATTGAATACAGAATTTAAACGCTAAGCATCGGTGTGCTAACCATTGGTACGTTCGAATTCCTGCATAAATTCAGCCAATAGTTTACAGCCTTCCATTGGCATGGCGTTATAGATCGACGCCCGAATACCTCCGGCAGCTCTGTGCCCTTTCAGTGCATACAAGCCATTTTCGAGAGCTTCTGCTAGAAAGCGCTGTGTCAGCTCTTCATCAGGCAAGGTCCAGGAAACATTCATCAAGGATCGATCTTCCCTGGCAGCGATACCGGTATAGAAATCAGTGCTATCGATTACCTGATAAAGAGTATCGGCCTTGAGTTGATTTATTCTGGCCATGGCTTCCAGACCACCTTCTTTTTTTAGCCATTCCATGACAAGACAAGTGGTATAGATGGCAAAGGTATTATTGGTGTTCGCCAGGGAGTGCGATTTGTCATAGACAGAATAATCAAGCAACGATGGCGTGAGCTCCATGGCATGACCAATCAGGTCTTTACGAATAAGCACAAGCGCAGTGCCTGCCGGGCCAAGATTCTTTTGCAAGCTGGCAAACATAATGCCCAGGCCAGAGAAGTCCACGGGGCGGGAAAAAATATCGGAAGTGGCATCAACCACCAGAGGAATATCACCAAGCTGTGGATAGCTTTTGTATTGGGTTCCATAGATGGTGTTATTACTGGTGATATAGGCATAGGACACATCGTCAGAGACCATATCGCGATTCAGTGGGGGTAGTTTGCTGTAATTGCAATCCTCACCACTACTGGCAACCTCGATGTTGCCATAACGGGCTGCTTCCACATTGGCCTGCTTGGAAAAATTTCCGGTTTCACTATATACCGCTTTATGTGCCGGTTTTAATGGCAGCAGGTTCATGGGTATTGCCGAAAACTGCATGCGGGCACCGCCATGGGTATAAAGGATGCTGTAATCGTCAGGCAGGTTGGAAATTTCCCTGATCAATTCATCACAGCGATCAAGCACTGCCTCAAATTCTTTGGAGCGATGAGAGATTTCAATAATAGAAACACCCATTCCCCGGTAATCGAGAAACTCTGCCTGAATTTGCTTCATGACCGGAATTGGAAGCATTGCCGGACCGGCACCAAAGTTATAAACCTGTTTGCTCATAATATGAATGTCTTTATTGTTTTCGGGATTTACGTTTGTAATGGGACTTCAGATTGCCCAGACCTTGATAACATGCGCGATAGCCCGGATATCGTTCAGTGTTCCTTCCGTGGGCTCGGTTTCGATATCAATCAGATTATAGGCAATATCGTCCCGGCTCTTGTTCAGCATATCAATAACGTTGATGTCCTTGTCGGCAAGGACAGACAAAATCTGACCCAGCATGCGGGGGACATTTTCATTGATAATGGCAATCCGGTGACCTTCCGATTTTTCCAGGGCTAGCGAAGGAAAATTCACGGAATTCTTAATGTCACCGTTTTCAAGAAAATTCCGCAGCTGATCAACAGCCATTATCGCGCAGTTTTCCTCGGCTTCATCGGTACTGGCGCCAATATGAGGTAGCAGAATTGCATTTTTACTTTTTAACAGGCCGGAAGTAGGAAAATCGGTAACGTAGCTGGACAAACCACCATTATTTAACGCTTCAAGCAGCGCTTCTTCGTCAACAAGTGCATCTCTGGAGAAGTTCAAAAGCACAGCGCCGGACTTGAAGTAGTTGATGAGTTTTCTGTCTATCAGATTCCTGGTGGACTCCAGTACAGGCAAATGCAAGGTCACATAATCAGAGCGAGAGATCAGGGAGGTCAGGTTTTCCTGTTTTTCGATCTGGTTAGCCAGGCGCCACGCAGCATCAACCGAAATTGCAGGGTCATATCCAAGCACTTTCATGCCCATCTGGATTGCCGCATCTGCCACCATTGCGCCAATTGCACCAAGTCCGACAATTCCCAGGGTTTTACCTTTCAATTCCATGCCCTTATATTTTTTCTTCTCTGCTTCAATAAGCTTCGACATTTCTGCCGCATCCATATCCGGGGAAAGACTCCTTACCCAGTTAATGCCGTCCAGAATTCCCCGAGAAGACAAAAGCAGACCACACAGAACCAGCTCCTTTACAGCATTGGCGTTGGCGCCAGGGGTATTAAATACAACGATACCTTCGCGGGTATAGCTGTCCACAGGAATATTGTTGACACCGGCGCCTGCCCGGGCGACGGCTTTAAGGTTGCTGTTGATGTTTTCTGTAGACAGTTTTTGGCTGCGTAAAAGTAAAGCATCCGCTTTTTCTACATCGGGGGAGACGATGTAACCCTGTTTGGGGAAACGGTCGAGTCCCTTGTCAGAAATCTGATTAAATGTCTGAATCTTGAGCATCTGAAGGTGTTTCCTTGGGAGTAATTGACTTGGTTGCCAGGTTATTCGCCCGGAAAATTTAGGGCCGCATTTATACAGGTAAATCATCAAAACTTCCAGTTAAAACCTTCGTCTATGAGATAATGAAAAAAATATTAACTGTTGTTTAAGCATGAATTCTGACTGGTTTGTCTATATTTTGCGTACTGCTGTCGGTTCCCTTTACACGGGTATTACGACTGATGTGGAACGGCGCCTGAATGAGCATGCCGGACTCGGGAATGAAGCAAAGGTGGAAAAAGACGCAAAGGGGGCAACGAGTAAAAAAGGCGCTAAAAGCTTACGTGGTAAAGGCCCTCTCGTTCTCGTTTGGCATATCGCCGTGAAAGATCGTAGTGAAGCGTCAGTACTTGAAGCGCGCATCAAGAAATTGTCACGAAATGCCAAGGAAAAGCTGGTTAGCGGGGATCGGGAGCTATTGAAGAGTATTTTTCCCTGAATGCCTCAACATGCTTTCTGGGGTATAATTATTTTTTTTAAATATGATCAGGTTAAGAATGACTGAGGCAGAAAACATCGTTCCCTTGCAGATGCGTGAACTCGGAAAGAATGCCCGGGTGGCTTCCCGTGTGATGGCGGCAGCTGATACGCAAACAAAAAATGCAGCCTTGCTTGCTGCCATGGATGCGATTGACTCAACCCGTGACAAGCTTGCCAGCGCTAATGCCAGGGATCTCGAGGCCGGCACTAAAAAGGGACTGGATGCAGCCATGCTGGATCGTCTTGAGCTCGCACCTGCCAGAATCGACAATATGCTGGAAGGTTTGCGACAGGTTGCCGCCTTGTCTGATCCCATTGGCGAAATAAGTGAAATGCGCTATATGCCCAGTGGTATTCAGGTAGGCAGGATGCGCGTTCCACTGGGGGTGATCGGGATAATTTATGAATCCAGGCCCAATGTGACCGCCGAAGCCGCCAGTTTATGTATGAAATCGGGCAATGCCACCATACTTCGGGGGGGCTCGGAAGCATTTCATTCCAACCAGGCCATCGCAGATTGCATACGTCAGGGACTGGAGACAGCCGGATTACCGGCAGCAGCCGTTCAGGTGGTTGCTACTACGGATCGCTCCGCTGTGGGTGAGCTTATTACCATGCCTGAATATGTTGATGTCATTGTTCCCCGTGGGGGTAAAGGACTGATTGAAAGAATCAGCAATGAGGCCCGGGTGCCTGTGATAAAGCATCTGGATGGCATCTGTCATGTCTATATAGATGATGGAGCAGATATCACCAAGGCGGTGAATATTGCCCTGAATTCTAAAACCAATCGTTATGGTGTTTGTAATGCAATGGAAACACTCCTGGTTGCGCAGTCCATGGCTGGAGAAGTACTTCCACAACTTGAGCAGGTCTACAGCGATTTCGATGTGGAGTTACGTGGCTGCAAAAAAACCTGTGTATTAATGGTGAGCGCCAGGGAAGCCAGTGAAGAAGACTGGAGCACAGAATACCTTGCCCCGGTGCTTTCCATTCGTGTTGTGTCCGGTATTGATGAAGCCATAGACCATATCAATACCTATAGTTCACAGCACACGGATACGATCGTTACAGAAGATTACAGTCGTGGTCGGCGCTTCCTCAGGGAAGTCGATTCCAGTTCTGTCATGATTAACGCATCAACACGTTTCGCTGATGGTTTCCAGTATGGATTGGGTGCAGAAATAGGGATTTCTACGGACAAAATTCATGCGCGTGGACCAGTTGGACTCGAAGGGCTAACTTCACAGAAATACGTGGTGCTGGGTGATGGCCATGTGCTTGAGAAATAAAACTTGCTGTGAACGAAAGTTCGGCAGTGAATGAACCGTTTGAGCCAGTGCTGGAATTGGGCCTCATGGGCGGGATGTTTGATCCTGTGCACCAGGGACACCTTGGCATAGCACTTACCTCCCTTGAGAAATTACAGCTCAATGCAATTCGCCTGCTGCCGTGTGGCAACCCGGTGCACAGAAGTGGTCTTTTTGCTTCTTCGCAGCATCGCCTGGCTATGCTGAAGTTGGCCGTCGAGGACTATCCGGATATTGGAATAGATGATCGTGAATGTAAAAGCGAAGACCCTTCCTATACCCAGAAAAGTTTGCAAAATATAAAACAGGAAATGCCCAATGCAAGGCTGTATTTCATCATGGGGCAGGATGCTTTCAATAATTTCAATAGCTGGTATCGGTGGCGGGATATATTTTCATTGGCACACATAATTGTTGCTGCAAGGCCGGGTTACGAGCTGAATCTCGAGAAGGATCTGCAGGCAGAATTGAATAGTAGAATGGTGTCATCTGAAGAAAATTTGAAGCAGACTGAAAATGGAAAGATATTAATTACAGAATATGATTATCTGGATATTTCTTCCTCAATGGTGAGGCAGGCTGTTCAACGTCATAAAAGTTTGGCAGGGTTAGTGCCAGAATTGTTGCCGGAAAAAGTTGCTCAATATATACAAACTCACAAGTTATATGCCCGGGAGGCTGACATTTGAACGCAGAAAACCTCAGAGATATTGTTATCAATACTCTTGAAGATATGAAAGGCAGGGAACTGACCTGTTTACATGTTTCAGATATTACGACTGTTACCGATTATATGGTGGTGGTCACTGGTACATCGACAAGGCATGTCAGGTCGCTGGCTGAAGATGTTGCCAAAAAAGTCAAAGACAGTGGTAGCCCGGTTTATGGCATGGAAGGTCAGGATCAGGGAGAATGGGTTTTGCTGGATCTGGGAGATGTTCTTGTTCATGTGATGACGGACGATATTCGAAAAATGTATGACCTTGAATCGCTTTGGGAAATGAAGCCTTCGGATAAAAATTAAATTTACTGGAATACCACGGAATTCACTTTCTGAGTAATTGCTCTGAATATGAAAATAAAGCTCATTGCAGTTGGAACAAAAATGCCGGCCTGGGTTGAAACTGCTGTGAATGAGTATCAAAAACGTCTGCCAGGAAATTTTCAGCTTATCATTACCGAAATCCCTTTGGCTAAAAGAACCAAAGCCAATTCGGACATAGCCAGACTTTGCGAAACCGAGGGACAGGCACTGCTAAATGCCGTTGCTACAGGCGATTATCTTGTAGCGCTGGATGTAAAAGGCAAGTCATTGCCTACCGAACTAATGGCTGATAAATTTGGCAAACTAAAGGATATTGGTCAGGATCTGGCATTGTTGGTGGGTGGGCCGGACGGTCTTTCGAAAAAATGTCTCGAGTCCGCGCAGGAAATATGGTCACTCTCCGCTTTAACAATGCCGCATACTATTGTTAGAATCGTGGTGGCAGAACAGATATACAGGATTTGGAGCGTTTTGGCAGGTCATCCATACCATCGAGAGTAGCTTACCTTTGTAAATAGAAAGCTTGTTGAATGCACCGATTGGCATCGGCACACAGGCTTGAACTCCAGGTGCTTTTAACCGAAAAGTATAAATCCGGTTAGCATAAAATCAAGAAGTACAACACAGCAAAACACAGGTAGTACAGCACAGTGGACTTACGTGATATCAGTAATGGCTGAAAAAATCACAATACAGGATCACCAACTTGAACGGCAAATAGTTTTGTCGAGAATCATCGTCGGCGGTGTAATCGCATTCTTTTTGATCCTTGCCTTGATAGCCCGCCTGTTTTTTCTTCAGGTTAATCAACACGACTATTATTCAACCAAGTCTGACAGCTATCGAATTCATGTTCAGCCGATCGTTCCCACGCGAGGTTTAATTTACGATCGTAATGGAACCCTGCTGGCAGAAAATGTCCCCAGTTTTACCCTTACCCTGGTCAGAGAGCATGCCGGGGATGTTGAAAAGGTGGTTGATGTAATTGCCTCGCTTATCTCGCTGACTGAGGAGGACAGGGAAAAAATAGGCAGTCGCTTGAAAAATCGAAGTATCCCTTATTCTTCGGTTCCAGTTCGTTTCAATCTAAGTGAAGAAGAAATTGCCAGGATTTCTGTTAACCAGTTCCGTTTGCCCGGTGTCAGCGTTGAAGCTCAACTTGTGCGACATTATCCGGAAGGTGAGATTTTTGCGCATTCAGTTGGCTATCTCGGCAGTATTACAGAAGACGAATTAAAAGCAGTTGATCCTGTCAATTACAGTGGTACACACCAGATAGGCAAGCAGGGCATAGAGAGATTTTATGAAGATATTCTCCATGGTCAGGTGGGTTATCAAACCGTAGAAAAAAATGCCCGCGGCCAGATCATGAATGTTCTTGATAGAACTGATCCTGTTCCCGGACAGGATATTGTTTTGAACCTGGACAGCAAAATACAAAAAGCCGCAGTAGAGGCGCTTGGTGACTATCGTGGGGCGGTAGTGGCTATTGATCCTGAAAGCGGTGGAATTTTAGCCCTGGTAAGCAAACCCGCGTATGACCCGAACCTTTTTGTTGAGGGAATCAGTCGAAAAGATTATGCCTCTCTCAACGATCCTGTAGAAACGCCATTGTTTAATCGAGCCTTGGCAAAATATGCTCCGGGTTCTACAGTAAAACCTTTTATCAGTCTTGCCGCACTTAATGGAGGTTATCGTACTCCCGAGGATACCGTATATGACCCCGGCTATTATCAGCTGGGCAATCATAAGCATTATGACTGGACCTGGTGGTCGAACAAGACAGGTCATGGCACGGTGGATATGCAAAGAGCAATTTATCAGTCATGCAATGTGTATTTCTGGGACCTTGCCATGGATATGGGCATTGACCAGATGCACGATTTCCTGTTCCGTTTTGGCTTTGGTCGCAATGTTAGTCTTGATCTGCCACAGGCCAGCACCGGCACATTGCCTTCGCGAGAATGGAAATTGAATACCATGGGTGAGTCCTGGTATCCAGGAGAGACCATTAATTCCTATGTCGGCCAGGGTTATACAGAAGCGACCCCTTTACAGTTGGCGACGGCAACCATGCTAATGTCCAATAAAGGGAAATGGTATCGCCCTGCAGTAATGAAGAAAATCGGTACGCACTCGTCACCTGAGTTTGATTCCACTTTTCTACCGGATATAGAAATCAATAATCCGGATTACTGGGACTTTATAGCCGAATCCATGGAGATGGTTGTTAACAGGGGATATGGGGGGGAATATAGAACCTATGGTTCAGCCTATCCTTATATTGCCGCCGCTGAACCGTTGAAATACCGCATGGCTGGTAAGTCAGGTACAGCTCAAGTGATTGCCATTCCTGAAAATTACGACAGGGCAGACGAGGTGCCGGAAAAATACCGTGAACATGCATGGTTTATTTCTTTTGCGCCTGTTGATAATCCCAAAATAGCTCTGGCAGTTTTTGTTGAACATGGCGAGGCTGGCAGCTCCGTTGCCGGACCTATTGCCAGGAATATTCTTGATGCCTATCTTCTTGATGAACAGGGAGAATTAAAAGCAGAATTTATTTTTCCCCAGATTTCGGAAGAAGATGACGAGTCGGAATTAACAATGCCTGAGAAAGAGTCTGTCGTCGGTTCAGCCAGTGAAATACCAGAGTCACTTCCTGAAGAAAAAGTGAATCTTGTTACCGTAAATCAGTAGCTATCAATTGTGATGGAGAAAGTTTGAGTAGTCAGGATTTCATCAGGCATATGGGGTATATCGGTAAAGATCTCGGGCGCCGCAAGAGTGTCTGGGAATATCTGCATATTGATTTTCCTTTATTGGTCGCGCTCCTGATTTTACTCGGTTTTGGTCTGATGGTGCTGTACAGCGCGACAGACGGCAATGTATCCATGATGGGGCGCCAGGTAACCTTTATAATCGTTTCATTGGGTACAATGCTGTTTATGGCCCAGTTGGACGTCCGCATTCTAAGACGGTGGGCGCCCTGGATGTATCTGGGGGGGATGGCATTGCTCGTAGCTGTGATTTTCTATGGCAGTATTGGCGGTGGTGCCAGGCGCTGGATTGATTTGCCATTACTACCGCGATTTCAGCCATCTGAAATCATGAAAGTGGTGTTGCCACTTTGTGTCGCTGGATATTTTTCCAAACGAGCAATTCCTCCGCGCTTTAAACATATTTTTTGGGCACTGGTTTTTATCATGTTGCCTACTGCTCTAATTGCTATCCAGCCAGATCTTGGCACTGCCTTGCTGATAGCGGTATCCGGTTTATTTGTGATTCTACTGGCGGGCATTAACTGGAAACTGGTTTTTTCTTTTCTGGGTGTGACTATATTATCCAGTCCTGCGCTGTGGATTTTTTACATGTCCGATTATCAAAAGCAGCGCGTGAAGACCCTGTTTGATCCGCAAAGTGACCCATTGGGTACCGGATGGAATATAATCCAGTCACAAACAGCAATTGGGTCTGGTGGTGTATTTGGCAAGGGCTGGCTCAATGGTGTGCAGTCGCGACTGGATTTTCTGCCGGAAGGACAAACGGACTTTATTGTAGCGGTACTTGCAGAAGAATTTGGTTTGCTGGGGATGCTGTTTTTGCTTGTCCTGTACATCGCTATAATTGGGCGCGGGCTGTATATTGCAGCCATGGCCCAGGATACTTTTAGCCGTCTGCTGGCAGGCAGTATAATTTTTACTTTTTTTGTCTATGTGTTCGTTAATATAGGGATGGTGAGTGGAATTTTGCCGGTAGTAGGGGTGCCTTTGCCCATGGTCAGCCTTGGGGGAACCTCAATTCTGACCCTGATGGTAGGCTTTGGTATCCTGATGTCCATTCATACACATAACAGGACCCTTATTTCCTGAATAAGGTATAATTTGCTTTGTTTTTACTGAAACGATAGCTCAGCTTAGGAATGAATATTCAAGTGTCTTTTTGGTCTTGTGTGACCAGATTCCTGATAATCTCCCTGGCTGCCAGTCTGGCAGCTTGTGTAAGTCCCACCACCCCTCAAAAAACAGGTTCAGGCCGCTATCAAATGGCAGATGACATCCCTGTTCTTGAACCTATTGATCTGTCGGCAGTGCAAGCAGTTGTCCCCGAGCCTGTTACCCGGACCATTGCGGGCAATAAAAGCCCCTATACCGTCAACGGGATGACTTATTATGTAATGGACACAGAAGAAGGCTATGAGGACACCGGTATGGCTTCCTGGTATGGCCGGAAGTTTCATGGACACCTGACATCCAATGGTGAGATCTATGACATGTTCAGTCTGACTGCTGCCCATAAATCGCTGCCCATTCCCAGCTTTCTGGAAGTAACCAATCTGGACAATGGTAAAAGTGTGGTGGTCAGGGTTAATGACCGTGGCCCATTTCATGATGACAGGATCGTTGATCTGTCCTATGCGGCAGCTGCCAGTCTGGATTATGCTGCCAATGGGACGGCGCGAGTACGCGTAAAGGCACTCTTGCCTCCTACATATACTGACTCCTCTCCACGAGACAGCCAGTCGAATATTCAGCCTGGCAGCGAATCTGAAGCGCAGGCTACCCAGGAGTTGGTCCTGCAGGAACGAAATCGTATTGAACAGGGTACTGGTCTGGATTTTCTCCAGTTAGGGGCTTTCGGCAATGAAAATAGTGCCATACAACTGATGAACAGGGTAAAGCAGCTCACCTCGTTACCGGTTTTTATTCGAAGTGATAGGGACAGTGGGTCAGGTAATCTGTTGCATCGAGTGCGTCTTGGGCCCTTAAATGAGACAATAAACCTGTCGGCACTGATGACAATATTGGTTGATGCCGGCCTGGGGACACCGTTCAGGGTCAGGCAATGAACAGAATTTTGCCATTTTTTAGACAGATAATTATTAGACAATTAACAGACAATATTGCAGGTTACGTAATAAAAGACTGAGCCAGGACAGGCACTAAATTCTTTAACCAGTTATTGAAAAAATCTTCATGAGGGCAAAAATGGTGAGTTTGCGAATAATTTTCACAGCTATTACTTCCGTAAATTACAGGCGCTTTTCGGGAATACTGCTGCTGGCGTGTGTTTTCGCAGGCCCGCTAAATGCCCAGCAGTCAATTATTCCCCGTCCTCCCCAGGTCGCTGCGACCAGCTATATCCTCATTGATGCCAAAACCGGTGAAATCCTGGTTGAAGAAAATGCCGATATTCCACTGCCGCCAGCAAGTCTGACGAAAATAATGACCTCCTACGTTGCTGCTAATGAAGTGGCACAGGGTAATGTTTCTCTCAATGATCAGGTTCATGTCAGTGTCAAGGCATGGCAGATGGAAGGGTCGAAGATGTTTATCCAGGAAGGCACGCAGGTGCGACTGGAGGACCTGTTACGCGGCATGATTATTCAGTCTGGCAATGACGCCAGTGTTGCCATTGCAGAGCATATAGCCGGCAGTGAAGCTGCCTTTGCCGACATGATGAATCAGCATGCGGAGCTACTGGGATTGAATAACAGCTATTTTTTGAATGCATCAGGTTTGCCCATGGCACAACATACCATGTCGGCCAGAGATCTGGCGCTGCTGTCCAAGGCATTGATAGAAAACTTTCCTTCCCATTACGCCATGTATGCTGAAAGGGAGTTTACCTACAACGAAATACGTCAGCCCAACAGGAACAGTCTGCTGTTTAGAGATCGCAATGTAGACGGCATCAAGACAGGTCATACCGATGAGGCGGGTTATTGTCTGGTAGCCTCGGCAACAAGAGACGATATGCGTCTGATAGCGGTAGTCATGGGAACAGACAGTACTGATGCCCGAGCCATTGAATCACAGAAACTGCTTACCTATGGCTTTCGCTTCTACCAGACTCTGCGGTTATTCAAAAACAGTGAAGTGCTGTCAACCGAGCGCGTCTGGTCCGGCAAGAACAATGCTGTAGATATCGGCATAACTGACGAGGTATATGTGACGATTCCCCGGGGTCAGGAAGACAGCCTGGTTAGAGAACTGGTAATAGACGAAACTCTGAAAGCACCAATCAGTGCAGGGCAGGTACTGGGTAATATTAAAATCAGCCTGGCTGATCAGGTTTTTTATGACGGTTCGGTGGTTGCTATGGAGGCCATCGAAAGAGGCAGTTTTATCAAACGCATTATGGATTTTCTCCACCTGTTTTTCCTCAGCCTGTTTGGCTAGGAGGGTGAATTATCAGGTCTCTGACAGTCCAGGAGCAATTACGAAACGTAGTATGGAACCCGAAGATTCTCCCAAAATAGAATATCCCTGCCGTTACCCTATCAAGGTCATGGGGCTGGATGTCGATGGGTTCAGTAGCGCTATTATTGATATCCTTCGTCAACATGCCCCTGAACTTGCAGAGCAAGACATCAATTTTCGGCCCAGCCGGCATGGTAAATATCTGGCGGTCAATGTGATTATTATTGCCCGCTCAGTGGAGCAGATTCAGGCTATCTTTGATGACCTGAAAGCCAGTGGCCGTGTCGCCATGGTCATTTGACCAGCACAACACTTGAAGAGCTAATGTGACCAGTATTCTTGCACCAAGTTATCTTGAGGAACTGGTCTTCAGAGACCTGGGTCTGACTGATTATTCAGACACCTTCAATGCCATGAAGTCATTCACTATTGAGCGCAAGCCCGGGGAAAAAGATGAATGCTGGTTACTGGAACATAGCCCTGTTTACACACTTGGGCAGGCTGGACTGAAAGAACATATCATTGATCCCCATGCCATACCGGTGGTTGAAAGCGACCGCGGTGGCCAGGTCACTTATCATGGGCCTGGACAACTGGTTGCCTATCTTCTGCTTGATATCAGGCGTCGAAATACAGGAGTCCGGCAACTGGTTGATATTATTGAGCAAAGTATTATCGAAGTGCTTGCCGGTTTTTCCATTTGTGCTTCAACCCGCAAGGGAGCGCCTGGTGTCTATGTCGATGATGACAAGATTGCTGCGCTTGGCTTGAGAATCAAGAATGGCTGCTCCTATCATGGCCTGAGTCTGAATGTTGACATGGATCTTGAGCCATTCAGTTATATTAATCCCTGTGGCTATCCCGGATTGGGGGTTACCCAGATTCGCAGGTTTGTTACCGATTACCCGAATGACCTGATGGCAGAAACCAGTGCAAGGTTAAGCAAGGTCCTGTCAGACAATCTGCTATAATTCTTTCCTTTTTAACTTTATCAGTAGCTCAATTATGCCAAATACAGAAAATATCAAACCTGTTGTACAGGGTGAAAAACTTCGTGGTGCAGACAAAGTAGCTCGAATTCCAATTAAGATTATCCCGACAGTTGAAATGCCGCGTAAACCGGAATGGATTCGTGTGACTCTGGGCAATAATGAAAAAGTGGACAAGATCCGCCAGACCCTGCGCAAGCATAAACTGAGTTCGGTATGCGAGGAAGCCTCCTGTCCTAATCTGGGCGAGTGCTTCAGCGGTGGTACCGCTACTTTCATGATTATGGGCGATATCTGTACGCGCCGTTGTCCGTTTTGCGATGTTGCCCATGGCCGTCCCAATGCGCTGATGGAAAACGAACCTCTGGAACTTGCTGAAGCGATTGCGGAGATGGGGCTCACTTACGTGGTAGTGACTTCAGTTGACCGGGATGACCTGCGTGATGGTGGTGCTGATCATTTTGCCCGCTGTATAGCTGAAACCCGCCGCCTGAATCCCGGTATCAAGGTTGAGGTGTTAGTCCCGGATTTTCGTGGCAGGGGCGATATTGCCATCGACATTCTGTCGCGCACCACCCCGGATGTGTTTAACCACAACCTGGAAACTGTGCCCAGACTGTATAAACAGGTGCGACCCGGTTCAGACTATCAGTGGTCGCTCGACCTGTTGAAAAAATATAAAGAGATGGCGCCTGATGTGCTGACCAAATCCGGCATCATGGTAGGTGTCGGTGAGACCAGAGAAGAAGTGTTACAGGTAATGGAAGATATGTACGCTCACAATATTGACATGGTCACCATTGGTCAGTATCTGCAGCCGTCCCGGGATCATTTGCCAATAGATCGTTTTGTGCACCCGGATGAATTTGAGGAATATGCCCGGGTAGGCGAAAAGATGGGGTTCCATCATGTTGCCAGTGGTCCCATGGTGCGCTCCAGTTACCACGCTGACAAACAGGCAAAACTGACAGGCTAGTCCTGATGGTGAGCTGATGAGCAGATTGCTGAACAAGGTTGCTTTTATTACCGGTGCTGCTGGGGGTATTGGCCTGGCTACGGCAAAACTCTTTTTACAGGAAGGTGCCTCGGTCATCATGGCTGATCGGGATGCAGACCTGTTGGAAGATGCCAGGGAAACCATGGAGCAGCTTGTTAAAGCTGAAGGGGCAGAAGGCAGCTTTAATATAGTGAAAACAGATGTCACCAGTCAGGAAGAAATTGAACAAACCATCGGCCATGTTCTGAGGAAGTTTAGCCGCATTGATATCGCTGTTCTCAATGCCGGCATACCCGGTGCGAACATGCCGCTGGAAGACTACCCGGTAGATTTGTTTGATGAAGTAATGGCGGTGAATTTGCGTGGTGTCTGGCTGTCATTGCGTTCTGTTATTCCGGCAATGAAACAGCAGCAAAGCGGCAGCATCATTATGACCTCATCCATTCAGGGCTTGTCCGCATTGCCAGGCACGACAGCTTATACCACCAGTAAACACGCTCTGGTCGGCATGATGAAAGGGGCGGCACTGGAGCTTGCTGAATTCGGTATCAGGGTTAATACGATCCATCCTGGTTACGTCGAAACGCCGATGATGGATGCCATCCATCATGCCGTCGTGCCGGATGCGCCGGAAAAATTCCAGGCAAGTATTGCCTCGTCGGTGCCCATGGGTCGCTATGCCAAAGCGGATGAAATAGCCCGTCTCATGTTGTTTCTGGCCAGTGACGAATCCAGTTATTCAACCGGGAGCAGCTTTCTTGCTGACGGCGGTATTTTGGCTGCCTTGCCAAGCTTCTAGTCATTCCAAATCATTGATTGATTTAATCTTGTGATTAGCCAGCAAGCATCCCGGCAGTCGTGGTGTTTTAGTATCGTGTGTCGGAAGTGGCTTCGATAGCCGTGAGGATACCGGTCAGATCCAGAATCATACTGGTTAATTCATCCCAGGGTTTGAGGTCCATCAGCCCTTTTACAGACTGATCGACATTGCGCGCTTTCATTAGCATGTTTTCCAGACTGCCAATGCTGTGATTGCGCAGGGCATGGCCAATGATGGGCATTCTGTTTTGCCACACTCTTTCAGATTGCATAACCCCGTTAATATTATGTCCCTGACTAATTTTTTCCTGCATGCGTAACAGGGTTCTGATTTCACGAGTCAGAAAAAACAGTATTTTTAAGGGATCATCGCCTTCGGCGCGCAAATGATTGAGTATATTCAGTGCCTTGCCACCATGACCTGCAAGACTGGCATCAGCCAGGGCAAACACATTGAAGCGCGAACTGTCCGCCACAGCTCTGGCGACAAAATCCCGGTTTAACATTCTGTCACCTGCCAGCAGCGCGAGCTTGTCAATTTCCTGGGCAGCGGCAAGCAGATTCCCCTCCACGCGCTGACAGATGATATCGATACTGTCCTGATCAGCCGTCATCCCGGCCCGCTTTATGCGCTGGGCTACCCAGCCTGGCAGCTGTTGTGCATTGACTGGCCAAACCTGCACAACAAGGCCTCTGGACTCGATGGCCTTGAACCATTTTGTGGAAAGCGCTGGCTTTTCGATTCTGCCACTGCTAATTAGCAGTAAATTATCTTCGCCGGGATCTTCGGCGTAGGTTTCCAGGGCTTTTTTGGCCTCGTTATCCAGTTTTGGTGAATGTAGCCGCAGATCTATCAGTTTGCGATCGGCAAACAGGGACAGACTGTTGGCTGATTCCAGCAAGATACCCCAGTTAAACTGGGCACTGACATCATGTACTTCACGTTCAGTAAAGCCTTGCTGTTTGGCAATATCGCGCACACTGTCGAGCATTTCCTGCACCAGCAGGGTCTCGTCACCGGAGATCCAGATAAGCGCAGGCAACTGTTTTTTCAGTTGGGAAGTGAGTTGTTCAGGTTTGACGATCATGTGTCATCATTCTAGCGAAGGCCAATGATGCATAAAAGCGCTATTATCAGTCTTTATCGACAAAGTTCAGGCTTCAGTTTGAGTAACAGAGGGTTCATCAGCTTTTGCCAGCGTATCATGTGCATCGTGTAACAGTTCAATATTAGCCTGGTCACTAACACTGGATTCAATAACTTCACCTTCTGCATTACGTTGCAGTGATTCCCTGACTGAATTCAGTCGTCTCGCGGCTTTCCATAAATGTCGGCAGCCACGTTTTACCTGATTGGCATATTGCAGCAGGATGTCCATCTGTGAAATTTGCAGATTGCCAAATGAGGCATTAAGCAGAATCGCCTCTTTCAGGATGTCGTATTTCTTTTCCACTTCAGCATAGTTATCCGGGCTTTTTATGGTCTCCGGGGTATTATCGGGGGTGAGTGAATCCAGATGTCTGTCGGCGGCTGCAATAAATTCATGAAAGGCAGTATTGAAGTCCCTTTCCTGATGTTCCATGGTGATATCTCCCAGTCGGGCAATATCCTCTGAAATCTCGATGCTCAGTATGTATTCCTGTAAGGCATACATCAGGCTCATCAAGGCTTCGGATATAAACGGAGTTAATTCGTTTTTATTCAGCCCTGCGGAGAATTTACCTATTTCGCCAGCCAGATTACGAATGATGGCGCTGCGACTTTTAAAATCGTATTCCTGCAATCGCAGGTTTTTCTGTAACAACTCCACGCACATGGTTGCGATTCTGCTTAACTCCAGCGATAGCGTATCAACCGCGATATAGGGCAGCGCCAGCACATTTTTATCAAGGTAACGGGGTCTGGATTCGGTTTCCTCCTGCGTCTGAAATCGGTGATTCAGTATCTGGACCATCCGGCTGGAGAGCGGCCACATCAGAATCACACCGAGCACATTGAAGGTGGTATGAAAGATTGCCAAAGACACTGAGGGTGAGGTATCCAGGCCAAATGCCGTCTGTACTGTAGCGCCCAGCCACAGCATTGGCCCGAGGAGTAACAGGGCGGCGAGTGCGGTAATGAGATTAAACAGCACATGGGCCATGGCAACTCGCTTGGCAGTGGACGTCGCACCAAACACCGAAATTATTGCGGTGGTTGTAGTCCCCAGATTTGCACCTATCACCATGGCAGCAGCTATATTGTAGGGAACCAATCCACTTTCTGCCGCACTAAGGGCAACCACCATCGCCGCACTTGAGGACTGCATGACGGTTGTTAGCAGGAAGCCGATAAAGAGATAGGTCAGGACCAGTAATAGGGTGAGTTCCTGAGCTTGCGGCAGAGAAATATTGGCTGACAGGGATTCAAAAGCGGTTTTTAAAAACCCGATTCCCAGGAATAAAAGTCCAAAACCCACAATGGCCTGACCCGAGAAGCCGCGTCTGGTTTCCTTGCCGGTCAGTTTCAGGATGGCGCCAATACCAACCATGGGCAGGGCAAGAGCTTCTATGTTTAATTTAAAGCCAATCAGGGCAACGATCCATGCGGTCATGGTAGTACCGACATTGCTGCCGAAGATTACCCATATGGCTCTTTCCAGACTAAGCATGCCGGCATTGGCAAAACCTATAGTGGC
>JAUHWU010000145.1 GCA_030427065.1 Gammaproteobacteria bacterium
CCTTCACGGCTTCGCCGGGCGCAGCTGTACCCTTGCTTGTTAGCCAGTTCGAATACGCCATCAAACCTTTCAGGGTGCCTGGGCACCAGAATCAAAAGCAGATCAGGATGCTTGCCAAGCAGGAGTCTGAATGCCTGCAGAATCCTGCTCTCTTCCATTTCCCCATCCAGCGCTCGCGTACTGGCAGCAATAAGAACCGGCCTGCCCTGCAAGCTGATTTTATCTGTGAGCGCCTGTGCAAGCTGGGCAGAGTGTATTTCCATGTCATATTTGACACTGCCGGCGACGGTAATTTTTTCTTCTGCCAGGCCCAATAACTGCAAGCGTTCGCTATCCCTTGATGACTGTGCTGTTACCCTGTCCAACTGTCCAAGCATGGTATTGGCCAAGTGCTTTATGCGCTGGTAGTTGTGTCGCGACTTTTCCGAAAGTCGGGCATTGGCAAGCAATAAGCGAACCCCCCTTTCAGAGCATCCATGGATCAGATTTGGCCATAATTCGGTTTCCATTATTATCAGCAGGCCAGGATTAAACGTATTCAGGAAACGCTGGATGGCACCGGGTAAATCATAGGGCAGGTAGACATGGGCTACCTTATCCTGCAACAAGGATATTACCCGCGCCGAACCGGTAGGGGTTGATGTGGTAACCAATACAGATAGCTCTGGATTATTATCAAGAAGTCTGTTTATCAGTGGCACTGCAGCGTGGACTTCACCCACTGAAACCGCATGGAAAATGATATCTGCTTTTTCAGGTTTGGTAGATTTCGAATACAGGGCAAAACGCTCTGACCAGCGCTTCAGGTACGCCGGTGAACGCAACGATCGCATTAGCAATCTCAGAATGATGAGCGGTGTAGCCAGGTAAAATAAAAGGGAGTAAAGAAACCGGTTCACGTTTTAAAAATTTATTCCATTGGCGGAAATGAAAAAAACAGCCCGGTAAATTTCCGGTTTATCCTGCAACCTGTTTATACTGTCATGCTTTCCCGTTATGCACAAATTTCCCTATGACTGAAATCCTGAAAACCGATGTGCTGATTTTTGGAGGCGGTATTGCCGGACTATGGCTGTTGAATCGTCTCAGCAATGCCGGCTATCAAGCATGGCTTTTTGAAAAGGATCAACTGGGAGCTGGCCAGAGTATCGCAAGCCAGGGCATGATCCACGGTGGCATCAAATATGCCCTGGGCGGAAAGCTGACCACGGCAACCACAACCATTGCAGACATGCCTGCCCACTGGAAGAAATGCCTTGCCGGTGAAGGCGATGTCGATTTACGTGGCTGTAACCTGTTGTCCAAAGACTACTATATGTGGCCACGCAACAGTATTCGATCAAGGCTCAATGCTTTTCTTGGCAGCAAGACGCTTGAAGCCAGAGTAAGTTCGGTTGAAAAAGCTGACTACCCGGAATTCTTTAAAGATCGGATTTCCGGTCCTCTTTACCGTCTACAGGATATTGTGCTGGATGTGCCCTCACTTCTCTCAACCCTGAGTAACGCACAGGCAGAAAATATATTCAGCATTGACTGGCAGCAGGCCAGACTTGTTCCTGGCACTCACGGGGGAATCGACTGCCTGGAGTTTAATAATGGCCAGCGCATTCAGGCGCAGCAATATATTTTCAGTTGTGGTGCCGGGGCTGAAGCGTTGATGAAGGATTTCGATCTGCCAATCACCTCCATGCAGCGTCGTCCCTTGCGCATGGTCATGGTGAGACATGCCATAAGCGAACCGCTTTATGTTCATTGTGTGTCCGACCGGCTCAGCATGACCCCGGAGATGACCATCACCAGTCATACCAATGGTGCCGGGCAACCGGTTTGGTATCTGGGCGGTGAAATTGCCGAGCAGGGCGTTCACCAGACTGATGAAGAGTTAATCAAAACAGCGCAACGCAAACTCCGGGAAATGTTTCCATGGTGTGACCTGGCCAACGCCAGCTGGGATACCCTGGCGGTTGATCGTGCAGAGGAAAAACAACCCGGTGGCAAACGTCCTGACAACGTCAGCATCGCACAAAGCAATAATTTGATGGTGTGCTGGCCTACCAAGCTGACCCTGGCGCCAAATCTGGCCAATCAGGTACTGGCGCGAATGCAGGACTCGGGTTTGTGCGCCAGCACTGATAACTCCCCGTTGCGGCCCGCATTTCTGCAACACCCGCAAGTGGCGACCACTCCCTGGGAGCAACTCTGAACATGGCATTCCAGCGGCAAATACCAGGTACTGAGCTAATGGTTTCCGCGCTGGGCCTGGGCACGGTCAAATTTGGCCGTGATCAATCAGTAAAATACCCGTCGCAATTCACCATCCCTGACGATGGCGAGGTCATCAATCTGTTGGCACTGGCAAACAGCGAGGGGATAAACCTGTTGGATACCGCCCCAGCCTATGGCACCAGCGAAGAGCGCCTTGGAAAACTTCTCAGCAATCGAAAAGACTGGGTAATCGTCACAAAAACCGGTGAGGAGTTTGAACAGGGGCAGTCCTCGTTTAATTTCAGTAGCAGTCATACCCGCGCCAGTATTGAAAGAAGTCTTAAGCGACTTAATACGGATTATCTCGACATTGTATTGATTCACTCCGATGGCAATGACGAAGACATTCTTAACAACACCGATTGTGTGGCAACACTAAGACAGTGCCAGCAACAGGGAATGATCAGGGCGATTGGCATGTCCACCAAGACCATCAGTGGCGGTTTGCTGGCGGCCTCCATGCTGGATATCGTGATGATTACCTACAATCTGGAACAACAGGATCAGGCGGTACTTGATTACGCCCGTAAAAATAATAAAGGCGTGCTGGTTAAAAAAGGGCTGATGAGCGGCCATGCAGGCTCTATTGAAGACAGCATGGCCTTGCTGTTTGGCAGTGAAGGAATCAGCTCGGTGATTGTGGGTACTATTAACCCGGCTCACCTGAGAGAGAATGTGAAACTGGCCAAAGCCGCCCTGGGGAAGATGTCAGGTAATTAGAGAGAGGCCAGGGAAAATTGCAGTGCATTGATTGCAGTGACAATATTATTTTTTGTCTTTCTTGATTTTTTCTACAATTGCCGATGTAGAACAGTTGTCCAAAAAAGACAGCACTCTTACCTCACCGCCGTATTGCTGAACAATTTCCGCCCCTACAACCCCTTCGATGCCATAGTCACCACCCTTTACCAGACAGTCCGGTTTAATTTCTTTTAACAGGTTTTCAGGCGTATCTTCTGAAAAAGAGACCACCCAGTCGACAGACTCCAGACCGGATACCACCGCCATACGTCGGTCTATGGGATTAATTGGGCGCCCCTCTCCCTTTAATCGTCTGACAGACTCATCGTCATTGATCGCAACGATCAGTCTATCGCCACATTTGCGGGCATCCTGTAAATAGCCAACATGTCCTGCATGAATAATATCAAAACAGCCATTGGTAAAGGCGACCTTCTCGCCATGAGCCCGGGCATCCGCTACCACCAAAGCAAGCTGGTCACGGGTCATGACACCCCGATCTGATCCTCCATCGCTCTGTACTTCCCTGCGCAATTCCGGCCCACTAATGGCAACAGTACCCACACGGGTAACGGCCAATCCTGCCGCTATATTCGCCAATGCCACAGCTTCAGGTAAGCCGGTCCCGGCTGCCAGGGCAGCGCCCAAAACCGAGATCACGGTATCGCCAGCGCCCGTGACATCAAAAACATCCCGAGCCCGCGCCGGAATATGCAACTCAGCTTCCTCAGCACGAATCAGGCTCATACCATGTTCACCACGGGTGACCAGCAAAGCTTCCAGTTCGAGTTCCTTGATTAACTGTCGCCCTTTTGTCACCAGGTCCTCTTCATTTTCGCAGGCACCCATTACCTGCTCAAATTCATGCAGATTGGGCGTCAGCAAGGTCGCGCCACGGTACTTGCTGAAATCTTCTCCTTTCGGATCAACCAGAACACGAACACCGGCCTGTCTGGCCTGAGTAATGAGTGCACTGACACAGGCCAATGCGCCCTTGTTGTAGTCAGAAACAATAACCACATCTGTGCTATCGAGCAGGTCGGTTACTTTGGCATTAATTGCTTGCGCGCTGCTGATATCAAAAGCTTCTTCAAAATCCAGTCGAATCAGTTGCTGGTGGCGACTGACAATTCGCAACTTGGTAATGGTAGGTTTGTCAGAGACCTTTTCGAACTCACAAAGCACACCTGCCGCACGCAGTCGTGTTTCAAGCTCCTCACCGGCTTCATCAAGCCCCACCAGGCCTACCAGGGTAGCCGCCGCGCCAAGTGCCGCCAGGTTGAGCGCCACATTTCCTGCACCACCCGGACTGTCTTCTGCATTACCGACTTTCACAACCGGCACCGGCGCTTCCGGAGAAATTCTGGAGGTAGCGCCATGCCAGTAACGGTCGAGCATGACATCACCAACCACCAGTACACGTGCAGCATCAAACTTGGGAATTTCGAGCTTCATTTTTTTTCAATTAACCCGTTAAAAAAGTGGCGCTAATCATATCATAGCCATTGCCAATTGCTGATTCTGATACAATGCCGCTGTATTTTTTTTACAAGTGATTTATGCAGACACCTCCTCCTTTTCGCGCCTTTATTGGCATCAAGTACTGGCCTACCTGGCTGGGCCTGGGCCTGCTCTTTATTCTGGCGTGGATGCCATTTCCCGTGCGTATAAAAGCCGGCGAAATCCTTGGCCAATTGACCTGTTGGCTCGGCAAAGAGCGTCGATATATTACAGCGACCAATATTGCTATTTGTTTTCCCGAGTTAAATGCGTCAGAACAAAAGGCGCTGGTTCAGCAATGTTTTCAGGAAAATGGCATCGGCCTGATTGAAACCATCAGCAGCTGGGTGCGTAAAAAAGACAGCTTCAAAAGCCAGGTAACAATGATCGGGCTAGACAAGCTTAAAGCTGCCGAGGCGCAGGGCAACGGGGTCCTGCTAATAGGGGCTCATTATTCCACGCTAGATTTTGGCGGCATCCTGTTGTCCATATTTCATTCCTTTGCCGCAACCTACCGCCCCCATGGAAATGCCTTATTCGATGCGTTCATGCTGCGCGGCAGACTATCAAATTGTGACGAAATCTTTGATCGTAATGATATTCGTGGCGCTTTTCGCCACCTGAAACAGGGCAAAACACTCTGGTACGCACCGGATCAGGATTATGGTCCCAGGCATGCGGTGTTTGCGCCTTTCTTTGGCCGACCGGCAGCTACCATCACCGCAGCCAGCCGCTTCGCCAAAGCAAATAATTCACCGACCTTCCTGATACGTCATCACAGGATTGGTCGAACAGCTCAGTATGAAATGGAGCTACTCCCTTTTCCAGACAGCTTTCCAGGGAATGATGAGCTAAGCGATGCCAGTATCATCAATAGCATGGTCGAAAAAGCGATTCGCCACTACCCTGCGCAATACCTGTGGATGCACAAGCGCTTCAAAACCCAACCCGGTGGCAAACCGATGAGTCCTTATATCGACATCGCCACCCCCAACCATCGTCTAAGCGAACAGCAGTACACCCAGGTTATTACCGGCGCGCAGAAGGTTTCGGAATTGCAGGAGGTCTATGATTACAAGCTGCCCAGTGGTCTGTGGTTACGTCAATATCCCGGCACCATCAATAAACGCTCTTACCTTCCCCACCCGGCGAAAATATTTGACCGACATGCGAAAAACCTGCGCATGCAGGGATTTGAGGCCATAACGATAGATAATTTTTTCCGAATTCCTCCGATGAAGTTGTCTGCCGCCACCTATTTTGTACCCTCCGGACCAATGCTTAGCCAACTACCCCGCAAGCTGGTTCCCCTGCAGGAACTGGCAAAATTTATAGCAAAACTTCATAACAAGGGCTTTTATTGCAAGAATCCGGGACCTGATCACTTTATTATCACAGAAGATTCATTTGCCATTCTCGATCCCACTGATTTTATTTTTGAACACAAGCCAGTCAGCCTTAAGAAAAGACGTATCGGGATTATTAACCTGCTTCAGAATCTTGCCCTGGAAAAATCCGAAGGAGATGTATTCTTCTCCGAATATGCAAAAGCAGCTGGGCTCAAGGTAAGCCAGGCAGGCTGACTTTATGAATTCACTGGCCAGGCTATTCCAACGTTTTGATATCAGGCTGATTGGCATCGCCCTTAGCTGCTGCTTCTCCATTATTGTTATTTCCAGCACCCCGGTCCCGAACGATGATGCCTTCAGTTATCTGCGGGCCGCAGAATTATTTTCCCGGCAGGGCCTCAATGCCACTCTCGTCAACTATGGCTGGTACTGGTATTCGGTACTGATTGCCGGCATGGCGAGCCTGTTACCAATAGGACTGATGAATGCGGCCCACCTGGTCAATATGCTGGCTCTGGCTGTCCTGGTTTATGCCTTTATTACGCTGGTTATGGAGTTTAACCAGAGTACTTCAGTAAAGGTTTTTGCCGCCGCGGTAATACTTTGTTATCCCACCATTAATGAAATGCGCTACTTCCTTATTCGTGATTTTGCCTATTGGGCCTTATGCCTGAGTGCGCTCACTCAATTTACACGTTTTGGAAAAAGCGGCAATCTGACCAATGCCTGGGGCTGGACACTGACCATGTCAGTGGCGATTTTATTCAGACTCGAAGGCCTGATCCTGCTGGTAATCACGCCATTTTCACTTCTTGTTCCCGGGGTAACCCCAACAAACAACAAAACTGCCCGCTTGCTAACCCTGCTATTTATTATGCTGACCTGTGCATTGAGCATATTGCTTGTGTTTGCACTGGCCGGTATTAACCTGTTTGAAGTATTCAATTTTACTTACCGCTGGTACTTGCCTCTGCTCAATGAATACCCGGACACCTTGTCCGGTGCAGCACAAAACGCGGTCCTGTCTTCACATATTTCTGAACAAGTCGAGAACTTCACGGGCAGGGGGATGGT
>JAUHWU010000146.1 GCA_030427065.1 Gammaproteobacteria bacterium
ATCGAAAATAAGCCCTTTTACCCAATTATCTTTTTCCCTCAGCCCTGATTTAGAAAAGAAATTTATTCTGATTTGGTTTTTCGCGATCTACTTCACACTTAAGGAGGGATTTGTGAACAACGGGAAATACTCCCATTTTTTCAGGTTGTAACTATCCCTATGCTCCCTGATCCACCAACCAGGCTGAGTATGGCAAAATGATATCATTTGCTTATATACTGAGCGTAGCTTGTTCGTAAGGCTCATTTTTACCGGTTGGTATAAGGAAATATAACAATAAGAATAACCGGCAACAGGATGGATCATGGCAGTTCTAAAGGTCGCAAAGCCCGCTGATGGCAGTCGCGTACTCCAGTATGGTGAGGAATCCCTGCTGATTGGTCAGCCCCCTGAAGTCCTGAAAGGCCTGCTGCTGCACAAGGTGCCAACCTTTAACACCATGGTGCTTACCGACAGCAAGGAAAAGGACGGTTCCCTGCTCAATAACCTCGAATTTCCACTCTATTACTTCCTTTTCATGAGCAATGGTCTGTCTGATGGCAAGAAGATCAACCTGGTGGGATGCGCGGAAGATATCTCAAGAGTTTTTCGTTTATTGCGGCTCACACTGCTGGGCCCTACAGAGGCTGAACTTGAAAGTTGGGGTACACCGAAACGAGTCCAGAGAGAATGGCTTGAAGCCGCCCACTATCTTGCCTTGAAAGATGAGAGAGGCCAGGTGCGGGAAGTCGAAAGTTTTTTCAATGTTATTCCCTTCATCAATGAACAGGCCGAAGCCGGTTCATTTTCCATTCTTCATACCGGGCATGACAAATACACGGTTTCATTTAGCGAGGATTCCCTTGAGGTTGACCTGAATGAAGACGAACATATTTTTCCACCCTACCAGATGCAGTCTGATTTCATTCCCCGTGATCTGGTTAAGCTGGGGCTTGAAATTCTGGGAAGCGCATCGGGTTTTACTGCCAATGAACCCTGTACCGGACTCGCTCTTTGTTATAACGGCACCTATATTCTGATAGATTCGCTGCCTTATCTGGATAAACATCTGTATGCCAGAGGCATCTCGAAGAACTCTGTATCAGCCGTTTTTCTGACCCATCTGCATGATGATCACTGCGCCATGTTTCCGCTTATTCTTATGCCTCACAAAGTTGAGGTTATTACCACGCGGGAAATTTTTGAAATGGCCATAGAAAAGCTTAGCTGCAATCTCAACTGGAAAGCCGAGGTGGTACGCGAGTACTTTCAACTGATAGAAGTGGTGCCAGGCCAAACACACAAATACTTTGGTATGGATATAACCCCGCATCTTACTGTGCACAGCATCCCGACCATTGGCGCGACTTTTTCGGTTCAGCACAAAGGTGCGAAGCGGGATATCTGCCTGATTGGCGACAACAATGGTATGAGTTCGGTCAAGGAAATGCAGAAGCTCGGGATTGTCAGTCATGACACCTTTGATCATCTCAACCGGATTTTTACGGATCGTTTTGATTTGCTGGTGGCTGATGGCGGGGCCGGGGCAATCCATGGTGATCCCGTGGATGCCCTGAACTCTGATTCGGATCGGGTCGTTTTTGTGCATGTGGAGCACCTGGCGCATCAGTTTACGACCACCTTTTCACTGGCCAGTTCCGGTAAACGTTATATTGTCGTGGATGGTGATGACTCAATTTATACCCCTCTGATGAACCAGTATTTATCAAATTGGCTTGGTGAACCTTTCTCAGATCGCTGGGCGCGCTCAATCCTGGCCGAGGATCAGGTGCGACGTTATAACAAAGGCGATGTCATTCTGGTCCAGGAAGAACGTACCCGAGGTTATGTGTATCTGATCCTTACCGGGTATTGCGATGTGGTGATGTTTGACGGTACTGAATTCCAGACCGTTGCCAGTCTGCAGGCCGGTGAAATTATCGGAGAAATGGCGATAGTCACAGGCACCCTTAAACGCAACGCCAGTGTAGTGGCAAGTTCTCCTGTGAATGTGATGGTGTTCTCCGAGGAAAACTTTAATGATTGTGTGGTGCGCCAAGGCTTTCGCGATAAATTACTCAAGCGCTGGGAAATGCGCACTGAGTTGAAAAAACTGCCCCAGTTTACAGAGCTTATTTCTACCGTACTGGAAAAAATTTCAGCCCTCTGTGAAGTTGAACTAATAGATGCCGGCCAGGAACGAATCATCGATGATGATTACTGGTATATTTTTGATTCGGGTAAAGCCAGTTTTGAAGACATTCCACTTACCGTGGGTGATGAGTTGGGTATCAGGCCTTTTTCAGGCAAAGTAATGGGTAAGGTGCACACTGAAACGCAGTGTCGCTTTATCAGGTTTGCCATTGAGCCTCTGTCGAGCCTTTTGCAGGGTACTCCGCAATTAAATTACCTGCTGCGTAAATACCGTATTAGCGAGAACGACCCAGCTGTGGATTGGTTGCGTGGGGCGGTGACGACGAAATAGTCGCAAGTCTCAAGTAAAGCTTCGGCTCGGCAATACTGGCGTTTAATTAACGGCTAATTATAAACCCTTTAAAATATTTGCAATGGCTGTCTTCAATTTGCAGGTTGTCCACTTTTGCTGTGGCAGGGCCGGTTTTCAACCAGGCCAGAAATGAATCAAGTATTTCGCTTTCACCTTCGGCTTCCAGGTAGACACTGCCATCGGGCTGGTTTTTTACAAAGCCGCTTATACCCAGACTATCAGCGACCTCTTTGGTGGAGGCTCTAAAATAAACGCCCTGGACCCGACCACTGACGGTGACATTGATATGCCTCATTACCTATTCAACCTGCCTGTTTGATTTCTGCATCAGTAAGCTTGTCCAGCTGGCGCAGTTTGGGGAAAACCATGTAGCCGCCAAGCGCAACCACAAAAGCCATGCCGGCGCCCGCTAATACAGTTGTTATCGGGCCGAACGCGGCCGCCATGGAGCCGGCTCTGAAGTCGCCCATTTCATTTGATACACCAATAAACAGCATGTTGACAGCACTGACCCTGCCGCGCAATTCATCCGGGGTAGCGAACTGGATCAGGGTAGTACGAATATTGACGCTCACCATATCCGATGCCCCATAGACCCATAATGCCACCAGGCTGATCCAGAGTGTTGAAGACAGGGCAAAGGCAAGTACCGACGCGGCAAATATACCCAGTGAAATAAACAACAGTTTTCCGGCATTGCGCATGGGTGGCAGTTTTGCCATCAGCAATCCCATCATGACCCCTCCCAGGGCCGGCATGGCGCGCAACAAGCCCAGAGTTTCCGGTCCAACCTTAAGCACATCGATGGTATAGACCGGCAGCAGCGCCATCACACTGCCAAGAAAAACGATCAGCAAGTCCAGGGAGATGCTTGGTAGTACGATGGGATCAGCCATCACATAGCGGATGCCATTCAAGAGCGGTTTCAAACCTCGTCCCAGTGGTTTGCTGGCGGGTAATCTGGGCAGCAGAATAAACATGCAGGCGCCAGAGGTGGATAAGGCGACCAACGCCCAATAGGTCTTGAAATCAATCAGGGCAATGAGCAGGCCGGCAGCAAAGGGACCGATGGTTTGTGCCGTAGTCCAGACGGAACTGGTAATAGCGACGGCTCGGGATAAGTATTCACTGCTGACAATGTTCGGCAGGATGGCTTGCGAGGCAGGGGAGTAGAACGCCCGTGCGCAACCATGCAGGAAAATTAAGGAAAAGATAACGCTTCGATTAAGTTCATCACTGTTCATGCTTATGGCAAGGCCAATGTAGACAAGTGCCTCTACAAAGGCGCAGCAAATGAGAATTTTTTTACGCGGGAAATGATCCACCGCCCAGCCACTAAAAATAAACAGCAGGATCATTGGCAGTATCTGCATCAGGCCTACCAGGGCCAGGTCGAACGGATTTCCGGTAAGCAGGTATATATGATAGCCAATAGCAACGGATAGCATGCTGCTGCACACGGCAATCAATACCCGCGCAGACAGGTAGAAAATAAAAGTACGGTCAGCCATCAAGAGGTGATTCTTTGTTTAATAAAAATGTGTGGCAGCTTTGCTACGGTAAATTACTTTACAGCGGTGATTTCTATTTCCACAAGAGCGCCGGGAGAGGCAAGAGCGCTAACGCCAAGCAGACAGCCGGTATGCTGACAGCCACGTTGCTTCAGGTTGCTGGTCATATGGTCATGAGCCTGCATCATTTTATTCATGTCCACGGTATAAATATTCAGTCGTACGACATGGGTAAAATCCATGCCTCCCTGTTCGAGAATAATCGCAATATTGTTCAGTACCTGGTCAATCTGTTTTTCCATGTCGCCAGGGAAAAGAGTATTGCCATTTTCATCGCAGGACGTCTGACCCGCCAGGTAAAAAGTGGATTCAACTTCGCTGACTTTATTGCCATGGACAAAGCCCAGTGCTTCCTGCCAGGTCCAGGGGTTGATAATTTCCCGTTTCATAGTAATAGCCTTGTTTGTTGAATGGGTCTGAGCGAGTCAGGATTTTATGTTTCTGCCTGCATTTGCGCATCCAGCATCTGGTTAATACCTTTGCTCAACAGCTTGTCCTGATTATGTTTCTTCTCAAGATAGTAGGTCAATGGTGTGTAAAGCACCAGCTCCAGTACACTGAGAATATAAAAGAAGGATGCGCCAAAAGGAATCACGGTACGTGTGTTTTTCCAGATGCTGATATCGCTTTCAAGGTTGAAAGATAACTGCAGGGTAACGTAGATAAAAATGCCCATGGACCAGCGCAGCAAGGATAAAAAAGTGCGTGTTGCGCCGGCATACCAGTCAAAAACCAGCAAGGTTCCGCCGCCATAGGAGACAAAAACCAGCAGAGCATAAAACAGCATGCCAGCGCTACCATCTATTTCGTAGGCGAGCCAGGCAAAAACCAGCGCGATGCAAACAAAAGCGGCAAACAAAAACCAGCGGATGTATTTCACTGTGGACTGCACCAGTAGCGGAATCAGTATCAGAATGCCACTTGCCACCGCCAGAAATTCTGCCTGAATAAGGTAACCAAGAATTTCCAGGTTGATGCCAAACAGATAATGGCCTTCTCCCATGAGCAGGCTGTAGTTAAAAAGGGAGGCGACAAGAAAAAGAGGGAGGGCCGCCGCCAGGCAGTAAAACAATAGTCTCTGTTGATGTGGCGCTTTGATCAAGAGCCTTCCCCTGTTGGAATAACGCTTTAACTATCCTGCATGTTTGCAATTGGGATTATCTGAAGTCTGATTGCAAGACGTTAATTCTGTTAAGAATTTTTCAATTATGTAGAAGGCTTGTCGGCTTGTACAGCACGTTCTCCCCCGCAGCCCTCGGGTGATTAGTCCAGGGAAAGCGCATTCAGTTATCCTGATGACCCGGAACAAGTATATTGTTCCCCCTTTTGCTAGAATCCCGCATATAAGTATGACTGTGCAACCATCCTTTTTTTACAGGTTAATTGATTCACATGAGACGAACGATACTACTATTAATGCTCTGGCTTGGCCTTTTATCACAAGGACTTGCGCAGCAATCAGCGAATTCTGACTCCGCACTGCAATCCATGCAGCATGAAAGCCTGCTAAACACTTACTGCAGTGATTGTCACAACAGTGAAGACTGGGCTGGCAGCGTTGCCTTTGACCTGATGTCTCTGGAGAACGTTTCAGCAGAAGCCCCGGTCTGGGAGTCTGCAGTGCGCAAACTGCGCGGGCGCCTGATGCCTCCCCCTGGCAGTGAGCAGCCAGACCAGGAAGTAATCGACGGCTTTGTTGCCTGGATGGAGGACAATCTCGACGAGGCTATCAGTCTTAACCCGGATGTCACGGCAGGGCATGTCCCGGTACAGCGACTGAACCGAACAGAATATGCCATTGCGGTTAAGGAATTACTGGGTATCGAAATCGATGCTGCGGATTATCTACCCATGGATATCGAGGTAGATGGTTTCGATAATATTGCCGCGGCCTTGAGTGTGTCTCCTTCATTTCTTGAGCAATATATCAATGTGGCCAGGGCAGTATCCAAAATGGCAGTTGGGCAGCCGGTACCCAAGGTCGCCAATACCTATTACGCGGTGGTCAGTGGTGACCAGGATACTTATGAGGAAGGCTTTCCTCTGGGAACGCGTGGCGGCATCAAGGTCACTCACAATTTTCCGGCCGATGGCGAATACCGTCTGAATATTCTCGATCTTGATGTGGGTCTGTATCCGCGCTCCATAGAAACACGACAGACACTGGTTGTGCTGGTAGGCGGCGTTGAAGTGTTCCGGGAAAACATCGGCGGGCCTGAGGATTTTGCTTTGGTGAACAAGGGCGGTGCTCCGGCCAGTAACCTTATCATGGAGCGCTTCAAGGATATTCCGCTGGATGTGAAAGCCGGAGTGCATGACATTGTTGTCACCTTTATTGAACGTGCCCGTGTTGAGACCGATGAATTGATTGGTGGCTTTACTCCCTATGGCGGCTTTGCCTTCACCGGCTCGCTGCGTGTGCCAAGACTGCTGGACGGTATCGAAATTATTGGGCCTTACAATGCCAGCGGGGTTTCCATGACCGAAAGCAGGGCAAAGATTTTTGTTTGTCAGCCGGAAACGGTGGCCCAGGAAATACCCTGCGCTACCCGTATTGCAGAGCAACTGGCCCGTCGTGCCTATCGTCGGCCGGTTACCCGGGATGATCTTGATCTGTTACTGCCGTTTTTTGAAATGGGACGTGAAGGTCCCGGTGGTTTTGACGAAGGGGTTGAGCAAATGATCGCCGCCATCCTTGCCAGTCCTGATTTTCTTTATCGGGGAATCTCACCCATGCGTGATATTGGTGAGGCCAGGGTCTTTGCGCTGAATGATCTGGAGCTGGCATCCAGGTTGTCCTTTTTCCTCTGGGGTCAGGGGCCGGACACAATTTTACTGGAGCTGGCACAAGCAGGCGAACTTGATAAC